>JAEYRZ010000084.1 GCA_023435265.1 Pseudomonadota bacterium | reverse complement strand
CCGTTACAACGGCCGCCGGCCAATGTCTAAGCCTCCTTGTGACAGGATTCAAAATTGGACCGCAGCATCGAAGAGATCTATTCCACGGCATCAGCTGAAATTGAGGACGCCGCCACACCTGAAATCCTCCAGGCGCTGACGGTCAAATACCTGGGGCGCAAGGGTCTGGTGACCCAGCATTTGCGCAATATCGCCCGGCTGCCGGCCGAAGCACGCCCCGAGGCCGGGAAACGCGCCAACCAAATCAAACAGGCGCTCGATGCCGCCTGCCGCGAAGCCGCCGCCCGGCTGGAAGCGGCCGCAGTCGGTTTGAAATCGATTGACATATCACTCCCCGGCCGAACGCCGGTGCTGGGATCGACACATCCGCTCACACAGATCAGTGCGCGCATCTGCGATATTTTCAGCCGGATGGGGTACACGATCGCGGAGGGCCCGGAGGTCGAGAGCGACTACTACAACTTCGAGGCCCTCAACATCCCCAAGGACCACCCGGCCCGCGACATGCAGGACACCTTTTATGTGTCCGACGAAATCGTTCTGCGCACCCAAACCTCCCCCATGCAGGTGCGGGTCATGGAAAAGCAGCCGCCCCCGGTGCGGATCATCGCGCCCGGCAAAGTCTACCGCTGCGATTCGGACCTGACGCACACCCCCATGTTCCATCAGATCGAAGGATTACTGGTGGACGAAAACATTTCACTGGGCGACCTGAAAGGCACTCTGACCGCTTTCGTTCATCAGATGTTCGATGCGCGCACGCGCCTGCGCTTCCGACCGAGCTTCTTTCCATTCACCGAGCCGAGCGCAGAGGTCGACATCTTGTGCGTCCTCTGCAGGGGCAAGGGATGCCGGGTCTGCAAACAGACGGGCTGGCTGGAGGTACTCGGTTCCGGAATGGTTCATCCGGCGGTTTTCGAAAAAGTCGGTTACGACACCCAGCGCTTCACCGGGTTCGCCTTTGGGATGGGTGTCGAAAGGATCGCGATGCTCAAATACGGCATCGACGATATCCGCAAATTCTTCGAAAACGATCTGCGCTTCTTAGGTCAATTTTGACCGCTGTGCTGCTGTTGTGAAGGTGGGGTTTCCATGAAAGTAAGCCTGAGCTGGTTGCAAGACTATATCGATATCGATGTGCCGGCGGAACGCCTGGCCGATCAGTTGACCATGACCGGCCTCGAAGTCGAGGCCATGACCGAACGCTACGCGTATCTGGAAGGGGTTTGCGTGGCCCGCATCACTGCGGTTGCGCCGCACCCCCAGGCCGATAAACTCAAACTCTGCCAGGTCGCGGCAGCCGATCGCACCTATCAGGTGGTGTGCGGCGCGCCAAATGCGGAGGCCGGAATGCTGGCCCCCCTCGCCCTTCCGGGTGCGGTGCTGCCCGGAGAGGTAAAGATCGCGAGCGGAAAAATCAGAGGCCAGGCCTCCGAGGGCATGCTGTGCAGCGCTGGCGAGCTGGGCCTCGGGGACGACCGCTCCGGCTTAATGGAATTGAATGCCGAACTCATCCCCGGCACGCCTCTGAACCGGGCCTTGCAGCTGAGCGACACCCTTTTTGAGATCGGCCTGACGCCCAACCGCTCCGACTGCCTGAGCATCCTCGGCATCGCACGCGAAATAGCCGGATTCACGCGCCAACCGCTGCGGCGTCCCGCCATCCGTCTGCCCGAAGGAATCGGCGACCTGCACACGCTCACCTCGGTCCGCGTTGAAGCACCCGATCACTGCCCGCGTTACACCGCCCGTGTGCTCGACGGTCTCAAAGTCGGCCCCTCGCCTTTCTGGCTTCAGGACCGTTTGATGTCCGTGGGACTCCGACCCATTAGCAATCTGGTCGACATTACCAATTATATCCTGATGGAAACCGGACAGCCGCTGCACGCCTTCGATTTCGACCGGCTGGGAGAAAACCGGATCGTGGTGCGTACGGCAGGTGAAGGCGAACGATTCACGACTCTGGACGGCAAAGAGCGCCGCATGTCCTCCGACATGCTGATGATCTGCGACGGGGAGCGCCCGGTCGGCATTGCCGGTGTGATGGGCGGACTCAACTCCGAAATCGAGGATCACACCCGCCGCGTTCTCATCGAAAGCGCCTATTTCAATCCTGTCAGCATCCGCCGGACCGCGAAACGGCTGGGCCTGGCCACAGAGGCATCCCATCGCTTCGAACGCGGCGTCGACCCCTGGGGCTGCCTGTATGCTCTGGACCGGGCGGCTCAATTGATGGCGGAACTGGGCGGCGGCCGATTGGTAGCCGGCTGCATCGATGTCCGGAACAGTGTGCCCGAGCCGCCCCGCATCAAACTGGGCGTAGCCGCCACCAACAGGCTGCTGGGGACCTCCCTCGACCGCGAAACGATCTGCGGGCTTCTGTCTTCAATCGAGTTCGGCGTCGCGGCGTCGGACGATCAAACCCTGACGGTAACAGTGCCCTCGTTCCGCGTGGACGTGTCCCGCCCCGAAGATCTCATGGAGGAGGTGGCCCGGCGACATCGGTATGACCTGATACCGGTCACCTTTCCGGCCATTCCGGCCGGCGGCGTCGGAACCTCCCGGCTGTGGAACCAACGCGGCCGTTTGCGCCGGCTGCTTACGGCATTCGGTTTCAGCGAAGCGATCAACTACAGCTTTATCCCTGCGGATGCGGTCGACCGCCTCAACCTTGAGCCGCAAGACTCCCGACGCCGACAGGTGCGCATCCTCAACCCGATCAGCGACGCCCAGGCCGTGATGCGCACCAGCCTGGTGCCGGGGCTGCTGGATGCCGTTCAGCGCAACCTGGCTCATCAATCCAAGACGGTGAGGCTTTTTGAAATCGGCAAGGTTTTCATCGGCCGCGAGGCCGGCGCTCTGCCGGAGGAAATCGAGATGCTGGCCGGCGTCTGGACCGGCAACCGCCGCGAGGCGGCCTGGTACGCGAAAACGGAACCCTGCGACTTCTACGACATCAAGGGGGCTGTCGAAGGTTTGCTGGACGGCCTGCACCTTCCGCAGGTCCGCTTCGTCCGCATGGAAGAAGAGGCATGCGTCTACACAATCCCGGGCAGCAGCGCACGCATGATCATCGATGAGAACGCATTGGGCATCGTGGCCGAAGTGGCCCCCAAGGTGCTGCAGGCGTTCGATATCAAGCAACCGCTTTTCATTTTTGAAATCGACCTGCAAACGCTTCTGGCGCAGGTTCCCGAAAGCGTTCAATCACGCCCGCTGCCGCGCTTTCCCTTTATCGACCGGGATGTCACCTTGATCGTGGACCAGGGGACCGAAGCCGGCGCAATGATCGAACGGGTCCGCCGGATGAATGCCCAATGGGTCGAATGGGTGCGGCTCTTCGATGTATTCGAGGGATCTCCCGTCCCGGCGGGACGTAAAAGCATTTCGCTGCGCATCACCTATCGTGCGGCGGATATGACCCTTTCGGACGAGGCGGTGAATGAGGTGCAGCGACAGATTACGAATCGACTGATCGAACAATTCAAGGCGGAACTGCCGGTGTGATATCCAGTCGTGGCCGGTGTGACCGCAACCAGGAGCGCCCATGAATGCGCCTCCCGATTCATCACCGATTCCCGATAAACTCTATTACCGGATCGGAGAAGTCTGCCGCCTGACCGGTTTGCCCCCCTCCGTCCTGCGTTTCTGGGAGGTTGAATTCCCGCGCATCAAACCTCAGCGCACTCCCGCCGGGCAACGCCTTTACCGCAAGGCGGATGTCGAGTTGATCTTGATGATCAAGCATCTGCTCTACGAACGCAAGTTTACGATCAGAGGCGCCCGCCAGCACCTCAAATCTCATGGAAACGCCGCCCGAGGATCCTCCGAGACAGGATTGCTGAAGGAAATCCGCCAAGCGCTTCAGGAAATCCGCGACCTGCTCAAGGAGTAGCCTGTTGGATTTGGAAATGATTTTACGGTGCAGGGCCGGCGAGGCACGCCAACAACCCAATCATTTTGGATTTGTTGAACAATACCAGTTGACAGGCATAGGGTTATAACATATATAGTCCGTCTGGATTGCGGGCATAGCTCAGCTGGTAGAGTACAAGCTTCCCAAGCTTGGTGTCGCGAGTTCGAATCTCGTTGCCCGCTCCACATTTAAGTCCGACTTCATCTGACACGAGTTCTTGGTGAAGTAGAACCTTTCGCAGATAAACCGTGAAAGTGATTTCAGATGATGTGATCCATACCGGATAGGCCAGCGCAGTTTAGAACTACTTTACCAGGGAACGGGCTTTATGCCCGTTTTTGTTTTTTCGCCGAGGAGGCTTAACCACAAGATGGACGATCACGAGGGCATACAACCACTGCATGTTGTAGGGGGGGCGGCCAACCCAATCGTGCGTCGCGTCTGGCAGGTGGCCGAACCGCTGTGTCTCGGCGAAGGACTCTCGCTTTTGTTTGTCGAGTTTCAGCGCGAACCGGGAGGTCGAACGCTGCGTCTTTACCTGGACAAACCCGGCGGCGTCACTCTGGAGGACTGCACTGCGGTGAGCCGGCAGCTGAGCGACTTGCTCGATGTGGAACTGGAAACCGATCTGCCGTACCGCCTGGAGGTCTCTTCCCCCGGGCCGCAGCGCCCGCTGGCCAAGCCGGCCGATTTCGAACGCTACAGCGGCAGGCGGATCAAAATCCGAACCGCACGACCGATCGAGGGGCAGAAAAATTTCACCGGTACTTTGGTCACCTTCGATGACGGCATCGTGCACCTCGCCACCCGGAACAAGTCCGTGGCCATCGACTTCAACGATATCACCAAAGCCCTTTCGGTTGATGGAGAAGAAACAAGCGGCCCGAAGCGCCCGTAGCAAAAGCCATAATGGAGAAGAGCATGTTTATAGCAGATATCAAGCGCGTAGTGGAACAAGTCAGCCGCGACAAAGGCATTGATCGCCAGATCCTGATTCAGGCGCTCGAGGAGGCGCTTCGTTCCGCCGCACGCAAGCGCTACGGCGCCAGGGTGGAGATCGAAGCCAACTTCAACGACGAGACCGGTGAAATAGAGGTCTTTCAGTTCAAGGAAGTCGTTGAAAAAGTCGAAGAACCGGACCTTCAGATCAGTCTCGACGAGGGACGCCGGCTTGACCCCGAATGTGAAGTGGGCGACAGCCTGGGAACCAAAATGGATGCCACCACCTTCGGGCGCATCGCCGCGCAATCGGCAAAACAGGTCATTATCCAGAAACTTAAGGACGCCGAACGCGATGCGGTCTACGCCACCTTTATCGAGCGCAAGGGCGAAATCATCAACGGCATCGTGCAGCGCTTCGACCGCGGCGACATCATTGTCAATCTCGGCAATACGGAAGCCATTCTACCGGTCCGCGAACAAGTGCCGCGGGAAAGTTATCGCCGCGGCGACCGCATCCGGGCGCTCATTCTGGATGTGTTGTATGAAACCCGCGGACCCCAGATTCTGCTGACCCGTACGCATCCCGATTTCCTGGTCATGCTGTTCAAAACCGAGGTCCCCGAAATCTCGGAAGGCATTGTGGAAATCAAGGGTGCGGCGCGCGAGCCCGGAAGCAGGGCCAAGATCGCCGTCTCCTCCCAGGATTCGGATATCGACCCGGTCGGCGCCTGCGTGGGCATGAAGGGCAGCCGGGTCCAGAATGTGGTCCAGGAATTGCGCGGCGAGAAGATCGATATCATTCCCTGGCATGTCGATTCAGCCAAATTCGTCTGCAACGCCCTGGCGCCGGCTGAAATCAAGCGCGTCATCATCGACGAGAGCAACCGCTCGATGGAGGTCATCGTTCCGGATGATTTCCTCTCGGTGGCCATCGGCAAACGCGGCCAGAATGTCCGGCTGGCTTCGAAGCTGACCGGCTGGCATCTGGATGTGACCAGCGAAACCCAATACAACGACACAATGAAGCAAGGCTACGAATCGCTCAGGCAAATCGGCGGCGTGGAAGCCGGCATGGCCGATCTCTTATTCGAAAAGGGATTCTATTCGGCCGAGGAGCTGGCCAACGCCGAGATCGAGGATCTTGCCGATATCCGGGGTGTCGGTGAAGAAAAAGGCCGTCAACTGATCGAGGCGGCCCAGGCGGCCGTCGAAGAATCCCGGCGCAACGCCACAAAAAATGCAGAGGAAGCCGAAGCTCATGACCTTGAATCGGCCGAGGCGAAAACCGCATCCGCGGAAGACCCCGAAGCAGGCGGCCAGACGGAGACTCCTGAAGCGCCCGGCGATGAACCGGCCGCAAGTTGAGCATGAATGATGAATTTGTAGCAAGGGGGATGGATGACACAACCCAAAAAAAGAGTCTATGAGCTTGCCCGTGAGCTCAACATGACCAACAAAACGCTGCTCGAAAAGATCATGGTTCTCGATCTCGGCGTCAATTCGCATATGAGCACGCTGGATGAGGATGTTGAGATGCAGATCCGCAATTTTATCCAGGGAAAACCCGAACCCGATCTGGAAGAGAAGCGCGTAAAACCCACCGTCATCCGCCGCCGCCGCAAAGTGGTCGAGAGTGATGGGTTGGAGATTGCCGCCGAAGAAGCCGTTACGGCGGAAGAAGCGCCGGCCGCCCGGACGGCTGAACCGCAGCCGGAAGAAAAGGAAGCGCCCCGTCCGGAGGAGGATGCGCCTGCGGTGCCGGAAGAAGCAACGGCGGAGCCTGCGGCGGAACCGGACGAAACGACTGAAGCGGCGGAGCCGCCGTCCGAGATGCCGGCCGAAGAAGAGCCGGCGGAGCCCGAAACGACCGAATTTGAGGCACAGCAGGCGACCGCCCCGGCCGCCGAAGAGGCGCCCGCCGAAGATAAGGCCGCCGACACAACCGTGGCGGCCGAAAGCGATGCCGCCGCCCGGACCGCCATACCCAAGATCAAGAAAAAGAAGAAAGAAATGGCGGCCAAGATCATCCGACTGCCGGAACGACCGGCTCAACCTGCCGAACCGCCCGCGCGCAGGGCCGAACCCGCGGCCGCCCGTCCGGAGCCAGCCGCTCCGCCGGCTCCGGCCCAGAAAGAAGCCGCTGCGCCGGCGAAGGATGACCGCCCCAAGAAAAAAGGCAAGAAAAAGGGATTCAAAGAAGAAGAGCCGGCGGCCGACAAGCGCCTTCCCAAAAAGAAGGTCGCGTTCCACAAGAAAGAGGTCATTGAAGGCGCCGATCTGTACGATCGTGTACGCGGCCGTAAAGGCCGCAAGGGCGGCAAGGCAAAAGAGGTGCCGCTGCCGCTCAAAACCCAGATCACCACGGCCAAACAGATCAAACGACGGGTTAAAATAGACGAAACCATCGTACTTTCCGAACTGGCCAAGCGCATGAACATCAAGGCCTCGGAGATGATCGCCAAGCTGTTCGGCATGGGCGTGATGGCCACCGTGAATCAAACCATCGACTACGACACTGCGGCCCTGGTCGCGGGTGAATTCAACTACGAAATCGAAAAGGCCGCTTTCGAGGAAGAATCGTTGCTGAAGGTGACCCAGGAACAAGACGACCCGGAAAAACTGCGGCCGCGACCGCCCGTGGTGACCATCATGGGCCACGTCGACCACGGCAAGACCTCCCTGCTGGACGTGATCCGCAAGTCGCGTGTGACCGAGGGCGAAGCCGGCGGGATAACCCAGCATATCGGGGCCTACATGGTGTCCACCGACCGGGGGGAAATCTCCTTCCTTGACACGCCCGGCCACGAAGCTTTTTCCGCCATGCGGTCCCGCGGCGCGCACATCACCGATATCGTCATTCTGGTGGTGGCCGCCGACGACGGCGTCATGCCGCAGACGGTCGAGGCGGTCAACCACGCCAAGGCGGCCAAGGTACCGATCATCGTGGCAGTCAACAAAATCGACAAACCGGACGCCGAGCCCGAACGCGTTCAGCGCCAACTGGCCGATCTGGGCATTATCTCCGAGCAGTGGGGCGGCGAGAACATCTTCGTGCAGGTTTCGGCCAAACAGAAGATCGGCATCGACGAACTCCTTGAACTGATCCTGCTGCAGGCCGAGGTACTGGAGCTCAAGGCCAATCCGGACAAGCTGGCCAGCGGCCATGTGGTCGAAGCCAAACTCGATGCGGGCCGCGGGCCGGTGGCCACCGTGCTGGTCAAGGAGGGCACGCTGAAAGCCGGCGACGCCGTGGTCTGCGGCGTGCACTACGGAAAAGTGCGCGCCCTGTTGGACGACTACGGCCGCAAGGTCGAGGCGGCGACACCTTCAATGCCGGTGGAGATCATCGGCCTTTCGGGCGTCCCCATGGCCGGCGACGAGATGGTGGCCCTCAAGGACGAGAAGGATGCCAAGCAGGTCAGTCAGCACCGCATCCAGAAACAGCGCGCCAAGGAACTGGCCAAAACCAGCCGTCTGAGCCTGGACAAGCTTTACGAACGCATGAAGGAAGGTCAGGTCAAGGACCTGAACCTGATCATCAAGGCGGACGTGGACGGATCGCTGGAGGCGATCCGCGATTCGCTGACCAAGCTTTCAAACGAAGAGGTCAACATCAACGTGATTCACTCGGCCACCGGCACGATCACCGAATCGGACATCTCCCTGGCGGCGGTTTCCGACGCCATCATCGTGGGTTTCAATGTGCGCCCGAATCCCAAAGTCCAGGAGATGGCCCACGAAGAGAACGTCGATATCCGCTATCACAATATTATTTACAATGTTATCAAGGAGATCAAGGACGCCATCGTGGGCATGATGGAGTCCACTTTCGAAGAGCGTATCCTGGGGCGGGCCGAGGTGCGTGAGGTCTTCCATGTGCCCAAGGTCGGAACGATTGCCGGCAGTCATGTCAGCGACGGCCGCATCGAGCGCGGCCAGCGCGCCCGGTTGTTGCGTGACGGGATCGTCACGTATGACGGCAAGGCCTCGTCTCTGCGCCGCTTCAAAGACGACGTCAAGGAAGTCCAGGCCGGATACGAATGCGGCATCGGCCTAGAAAACTACAACGACATCAAAGTCGGGGATGTGATCGAATTCTACTATATGGAAGAGATCCGGCCGGAGATGGAATAACGGTACGATGGGCAGAGGAGCATCTTCCCTGGATGCCCACATGGTCGTGGGCATCGCGGTGGTCACTTTTCGCATTCACGAGTGTCACTCGCTCAAGGTCAAACGCGGCGTCGTCAAAGGGCTCGTGAATCAGGTCCGCAATCATTTCAACGCTTCGGTGGCCGAGGTGGGATCGAATGATGTCCACCAG
This sequence comes from Pseudomonadota bacterium, assembly GCA_023435265.1. Lineage (GTDB taxonomy): Bacteria > Desulfobacterota > Desulfobacteria > Desulfobacterales > Desulfosarcinaceae > UBA2230. Next base: position 18,022 of record JAEYRZ010000084.1, on the reverse strand, counting down.
CGGACGCAGATCGGCGTCGCCATGGCCGGATCGGACCACCAGGTCATCAATGCCAAAATGGACAAACTGCTCAATTTTCTGGAGGCGTTGGGACTTGCCGAGATGATCGACTCGGAGCTGGAGATCATCCATTTATGAAACCGTATGCGCGCAGCGATCGCGTGGCCGGCCTGATCCGCCAGATCGTGGCCGAACTCCTGAGAACCGAGATCAAGGACCCGCGTCTTTCGAATGCAACGATCACCGGCGTCAAGGTCACGCGCGACCTGCGTCATGCAAGGATCTATTACACCACAGCCGGCGATGAACACTCGCGCCGAGAAGCCCTGAAAGGTTTTCAACAGGCGCATGGATACGTGAAACGCGAACTTGCGGAGCGCATCGAACTGCGCTATATGCCCGAGCTTGCTTTTTTTTACGACGAGTCCATCGACACCGGAGCACGGATCGATGAATTGTTGAAATCGGTAAGGCCCAAAGATGAACCGCATTCTTGATCATTTGAATCGCAGCCGGACGGTGCTGGTGGTTTCACACGTCCATCCGGACGGCGATGCGATCGGGGCGCTTCTGGCGGTCGGGTTGGCGCTGAAAGCGATGCAGAAGACCGTCTGCATGTACAATGAAAGCCCGATCCCCGCGGTGTACCGTTTTCTTTCCGGGGTGGGCGATATCGTCCGGGAGCTTGAATCGCCCGAGATCTTCGATACGGTGGTGGTCCTGGATTGCGGCGATCTCGAACGCATCGGCAAGGCCGCTAAAATCCTGCCCTCACAAAGCGTCCTCATCAATATCGATCACCACATCACCAATACGCGTTTCGGACACCTGCAGTTGATCGAACCGGAAGCCTGCGCCACGGCCGAACTGGTCTTCCGGCTGATCCGGTCGCTGCCGGTGACGATCGACAGCGCCATGGCCAGTGCGATCTACACCGGCATTCTGACCGATACGGGTTCGTTTCGGTTTTCCAACACCAATCAGAAGTCCTTCGCCATCTGCGCCGAGATGATTCAGGCAGGCGCCAATGCCTACGAAGTTGCTCAGCATGTCTATGGCACCTATTCGCTGGGGCGTATCAAGCTGCTTAACCTGGCGCTCGACTCACTTGAAATATCGCCGAACGGCCGGCTTTCGATCATGACGCTGACCCAGCGCATGATGGCCGAGACCGGCACCCGGTCCGAGGATATCGACGGCATGATCAACTATGCGCGCCGCATCGAAGAAGTCAAAGTGGCGGCGTTGATCCATGAAACCGGCGCCGGCGCCCCCGGCGGGCCGGCCGGCGCAAGCCATTACCATGTCAGCCTGCGCTCGGACGGCGCGGTGGACGTTTCACAAATCGCAGCGCGGTTCGGCGGCGGAGGCCATATCAATGCGGCGGGTTTCAGTACCGAAGCCACATTGAGTCAGCTGAAACAGCAGATCATCAACTTGTCCGAAACAATTCCGGGTTTATGCACAAGCAGCTGAGCGGAATACTGGTTCTGGACAAGCCGGAGGGAATCTCTTCGGCGCGCGCCCTGGCCGAAGCCAAACGTTTGCTGGGGGCGGACAAAGCGGGGCACGCCGGGACGCTTGATCCTTTCGCAACCGGTTTGTTGATCTGTTGCATGGGCCCGGCCACCCGTCTGGCACGCTTTTTCGTGCAGGGCCGCAAAACCTACGATGCCGTTGTGCGTCTGGGCGTCACGACCGATTCACTGGATCTGACCGGCGCCGTGCTCAACCGAACGCAGGTTCCGGAGCTGGATCGTTCCGCCCTGGAAACGATCGTCAGGCGCTTTCAGGGCGCTCAGATGCAGCATCCGCCGGTCTTCGCGGCCTTGAAGCACCAGGGAACGCCGCTGTACAAGCTGGCGCGCAGCGGCCGGCCGGTGCAGAAGCCGGCTCGACCGGTGGAGATATTTTCCATACAGGTATTGGAAATGCAGCTGCCGGAGTTACGTTTGAGAGTAACCTGTTCGGCCGGCACGTACGTGCGCACCTTGTGCGCGGATATCGGCGCTCAGATCGGTTGCGGCGGCCATTTGGCTGGTTTGCGCCGCATCCATAGCAGCGGTTTCGGAGAGCATGAGGCGGTGGGACTGGACCGGTTGGCGTCGATGAGCCGCGAACAGCGGCGCGACCTGCTCATCCCGATGGCGGATGCCCTGCGCAGCATGCCGAAACTCGATGCAGACGCCGCCCTGCTGGCCGACATCGCCCAGGGTCGGACATTGAATGCCGAGCGCTTGAGCGGCATTGCCGGCAGGCCAGGCGATTATCTCAAAGTCGTCGATGCGGGCGGCGGATTGCGTTCGGTGCTGCAGAAAACGTCCGACGAAAGTGGTTATCTTTATTGTTGTGTTTTTAATTGATCCATTGCACTATTCAAATCGGAATTGGTTAAGGAGGATGAGAACGTGGTACTTACAGCCCAGGACAAGAAATCGCTGATCGAGCAATATAAACTCCATGAGACGGACACCGGTAGTCCCGAAGTGCAGATCAGCCTTTTGACCCATCGCATTCAGTATCTCACGGAACATTTAAAAATTCACAAGAAAGATCACCATTCCCGCCGCGGATTGCTCATGCTCGTCGGCCGGCGGCGACGCCTGCTCAATTACGTTCGACACAGTGACGTTCAACGCTACCGTACCATTATCGAGAGTCTGGGACTGCGCCGCTGATCATCGGTGCGCAACCCTGAAGACATCCCCAGATCCTGCACGGCACCGCCGCACAGATGGCCGGCGGTCCGTCTTTTTTGGTAGGGGGTATCCGGCGGGGCGGCAATGGCTATCGGTCAACGCAGCGCAGCATCATCATAAGGAGTAAATATGGAAAAGATTTTTACAGCGGATCTGGGAGGCAAACCTCTCACGCTGCGGGCCGGTAAAATGGCCAAACAAGCGGACGGCGCCGTTGTGGTGCAATACGGCGACACCATGGTCCTGGTGACCGTCGTCGCTTCCGGAGAAGAGCGCAGCACCGATTTCCTGCCGCTTTCGGTCGAATATCAGGAAAAAATCTATGCCGCCGGCCGCATCCCCGGGAATTATTTCCGCCGTGAAGTCGGCCGTCCCAGTGAAAAAGAGACGCTGACGGCCCGACTGATCGACCGGCCCATACGCCCGCTCTTTCCCAAACAGTGGCGGTACGAGACCCAGGTCATCGCCACCGTGCTCTCCATGGACCAGGAAAACGATCCGGATGTCCTTGCCATGGTCGGTGCCTCGGCGGCCCTAAACGTTTCCGACATCCATTTCGCCGGGCCTATCGCGGGCGTGCGCGTCGGCCGCATCGACGGCCGGTTTGTCGCGAACCCCACATTGAGCCAATGGGAGCAGTCCGATATCAACCTCATCGTGGCCGGCTCGCGTACCGGTGTCGTCATGGTTGAAGGCGGCGCCAGGACGGTACCGGAAAAAGACATGCTCGAAGCCATATTCTTCGGCCACCAGGCACTACAGCCGCTGATCGACATTCAGGAACAACTGCGCGAGGCCATGGGCAAACCCAAGCGCGCCTTCCAACCGCCGGTCAAGGACGCAGCGCTGGTGGAGCGGGTGAAAACAATGGCCGCCGAGCGCATGCGCCAGGCCATCGTCATTCCGGCAAAGATGGAACGCCACGCTGCTTTGCGTCAGATCAAGGACGAGGTGCTCCAGACGCTGGGCGAAGAATTCGCGGAGCGTAAAGGCGAAATCCTCGATGCGCTCGACGAACTCCAAAAAAGGGTCAGCCGCGATCTGATTCTCAAGGAAGAACGGCGCATGGACGGCCGCCGCTTCGATCAGATCCGCCCGATCACCTGCGAGGTGGGGATATTGCCCCGGCCGCACGGCAGCGCACTCTTTACCCGCGGTGAAACCCAGGTGCTGGGTGTCTTGACCCTGGGATCGGGTCAGGACGAACAGCGGGTTGAAACCTTGAGCGGCGAAGAGATGCGCCAGTTCATGCTGCACTACAATTTCCCGCCCTATTCCGTGGGCGAGGTCAAGCGCCTGGGCGCCCCAAGCCGACGCGATATCGGCCATGGCGGCCTTTCGACGCGAGCCCTGGAAAGTATTCTGCCCGAAAGCGAAACATTCGATTACACCATCCGTCTCGTTTCCGAAGTTCTTGAATCCAACGGCTCTTCTTCCATGGGCACCGTCTGTTCCGGTACGCTTGCCCTGATGGACGGCGGGGTGCCCATCAAGGCCCCTGTTTCGGGCATCGCCATGGGCCTGGTCAAAGAAGGCGACAAGACCGTCATTCTTTCGGATATTCTGGGCGATGAAGACCATACCGGCGACATGGATTTCAAGGTGACCGGAACCCGGGAGGGGATCACCGCCCTGCAGATGGATATCAAGATTCTCGAACTGTCGCGCGAGATCATGGGTGCGGCACTCGAGCAGGCCCGCGTGGGACGGCTTTTCATTCTGGAGCGGATGCTCGAAGCGCTGGCCCAACCGCGCACCGAGATTTCGCCGCACGCGCCCAAGATCGTAACCATCCGGATCAATCCGGATAAAATCCGTGATGTCATCGGACCGGGCGGCAAGGTGGTCCGCGGCATCCAGAGCGAAACCGACACCCGAATCGAGATCACCGACGACGGGATGGTCAAGATCGCCGCGACCAATGAGGCCAATGGCCTCAGGGCCATGGAAATGGTGCAGGCCATCACCATGGAACCGGTCGAAGGGGCCATTTACGAAGGCAAGGTGGTCAAAACGACCGATTTCGGCGCCTTTGTACAACTGGCTCCAGGCACTGACGGCCTGGTGCACATTTCCCAGCTGGCCAACCACCGCGTGCGCAAAGTCACCGATGTGGTCAAGGAAGGCGACATCATCAAGGTCAAGGTTCTGGAAGTATCGCAGGACGGCCGTATTCGACTGAGCCACAAGGCGGTGCTGGAAGAGGAAAAAGACAAGGGTGGTCAAGAAAACGCTCCTTCCTAACGGCATTCGAATCGTCACGGAAAAAATGCCGTATGTACGCTCCGTCTCGATGGGCGTGTGGGTCAATGTCGGCGCCCGGGACGAAAGCGACGTGCAGAACGGGCTGTCCCATTTCATCGAGCACATGATCTTCAAAGGGACGGCCCGGCGCAACGCGTTTCAGATCGCCAAGGAATTCGACGCGGTCGGCGGCCACTCGAACGCCTTCACTTCGATGGAAAACACCTGCTATCATGCCCGCGTCATGGACGCGCACCTTGATACCATGGTGGATATCCTGTCCGACATTTTTCTCAACTCGGTTTTCGACCGGGTGGAAATCGAACGCGAGCGCCAGGTCATCTTCCAGGAGATCGGGATGCTGGAAGACACCCCCGAAGAGTACGTGCATCTTCTGACCGGCGCCAATTTCTGGGGCGGCCATCCCCTGGGGCGATCGATTCTGGGCAGCCGCGATAATATTCTCAGCTTCGACACCGCCGCCATTCAAAGCTTCTTCGGACAATTCTACCATCCCGAGCGCATCGTGATCGCCGTAGCCGGCAATGTGGATCATGATCAGATCGTCGATCTGGCAGGGCCCAACTTCGGGGCGATCCGCAACAATGAAGCGTTTCCGGCGCGCAGCGCCCCGCGACCCGGGAAAGGGGTTCACCTGCACCAGCGGTCGCTTGAGCAGGTGCATGTCTGCCTGGCCGCTCCCGGCCTGTCGATCACCGACCCCCGCCGCTTCACGTTTTCGTTGCTGAGCACCCTGCTGGGCGGCAACATGAGCTCCCGCCTTTTCCAGGAGATCCGCGAACAACGAGGGCTGGCGTATTCGGTTTATTCCTTCGTCTCGTCGCACGTCGACACCGGCATGTTCGGGGTTTACGCCGGAGTCAATGCCCAGGACGTGGCCGAAACGGTCCGGTTGACCCTGCAGTCCATGGCCCGAATGGGGCGCGGAACGGTTTCCGCAGATGAACTGCGCGATGCCAAGGAATATACAAAAGGAAATCTCTTTCTAGCCGCTGAAAGCGTGGACAATCAGATGGTGCGCCTGGCCCAGAACGAGATCAATTTCAACCGCTACATCCCTCTGCAAACGGTGGTCGACGGCATCGAGTCGATCACCGCCGAAGATGTCCGCGAGCTGGCTCAAGCCTTGTTCCATGCGAACCAGATCTCCTTGACCCTGCTGGGACCGATGAAGACCGCCGAAGGGCTGGAACAGATCATGGAAGAAGCGCTCGGCTGATTTTGCGATCCGCGGGTCGATGCTCCAGCCGGCGACGGCGACGGGAAGCACCGGTATCCGCAGCCGGGCCCGCACGTGAAAACAACATGCCCCTATGCGACACGGGTGCCCTGTGATAGGGTGGGGCATCCGCGTCATCACGACCCGCCACCCCGTTAACGACAACGCCAAGACGAGCTATGAACGAAGATCCGCTGATCCGCTTCAAACGCCTGAACCCTCGGACCGATCACGACATCCCGTTGCCGCGCTACATGACGGACCAGGCCGCCGGGATGGATATCTGCGCCGCGCCGGCGCAGGATGAGACGCTCCAACCCGGCCGTTCGGCCTTGATCCCGACGGGTCTGGCCATGGCGCTGCCGCCCGGCTTCGAAGCTCAGATCCGGCCCCGCAGCGGCCTGGCGATCCATCACGGCGTCACGGTGCTCAATGCCCCCGGCACCATCGACAGCGATTACCGCGGCGAGATCAAGGTGGCCCTGATCAATCACGGCGCACATCCCTTCACGGTACGCCGCGGCGAACGCATCGCCCAGATGGTGATTCAGCGGGTATGTCAGGCGCGGGTTCAGGAAGTCGAACGTCTTGAGGAAACTCGGCGCGACACCGGCGGATTCGGCAGCACGGGGGTTAAATGAACGCGGCCGAGGCGGAACCGGACTGCTGCCTGGCCGTCTGTGTGCTGGCCAGCGGCAGCAAAGGCAATGCCATTTACGTCAGCGACGGCCGGCATGCCATCCTGATCGATGCCGGCCTGTCGGGAATCGAGATCCAGCAGCGCCTGTGTACGGCCGGCCTTTCGGCCGAGGCCCTGCGGGCCATTGTGGTGAGCCACGAGCACAGCGATCATGTGCGGGGGGTCGGCGTGCTGGCACGGCGTTTCAAACTGCCCGTATATGCATCGAACCGCACGGCACAGGCCGCAGCCGCCCAATGGGGCCGTATCGATGACCTGTGCCGCTTCGAAATCGGCACCGATTTCACGATCGGCGGCCTTGCGCTGCACCCGTTTGCAACCTCCCACGACGCCGCCGACCCGTCCGGTTTCACGATCACCTGCCGTCATCATAAAATCGGCATCGCGACCGACTTGGGAATCGCCACCGGCATGGTGAAACACCACCTCAAAGGGTGTTCGCTCCTCGTCCTCGAAGCCAATCACGACCCTTTGATGCTGAACCAGGGCCCTTACCCCTGGCCGCTAAAGCAGCGCATCCGAAGCCGCAACGGCCATCTCTCGAACGACGCCTCACGCGATCTGTTGGGTGAAGTATGCCATTCCGGGCTCGGCCATGTCGTACTGGCCCACTTGAGCGAAATCAACAACACGCCGGAAAAGGCGCTGCAGACCGTTCACCCGGCACTGAACGGCGGCGGCCGGACACGGTTGCATGTGGCCTGCCAGGACCGCTGTTCCGACGTGTTGATCGTTCGCTGAAATCCATTCGATTTAGATCCGGCAACGCCCGCCCCGATCTCTGCCAATTCCTCACGGGTGTCCTTCGCGTCCCTCCCGTTTCACGCCCGCATATCCCCGCTGCGGATAAAGCGCTCATGAAATTCGAAGGCTTCGCGAAGCAGATGCGGCTCATGTCCGCCCCGGGTTTTAATCGCCCGCTGGTAATATTCGCGCAGCAAGGGGCGGTAGTCGGGATGGGCGCAGCGGTCGATGATCGCCTCGGCGGCCTGCCGGGGGGTCAGCGGCCGCGTATCCACGAGACCCTGCTCCGTGACCACCACATCGACGGAGTGCTCGCTGTGGTCGACATGCGACACCATGGGCACGATCCGTGAAATCCTGCCATCTTTGGCCGTACTGGGGGTCACGATAAAGCTGAGGGCGCCGTTGCGCAGGAAATCGCCCGAGCCGCCGATGCCGTTGAGCAGCTGGGAGCCGTTGACGTGCGTTGAATTGACTTGACCATAAATATCGACTTCCACGGCGGTATTGATCGCGATCACCCCCAGGCGTCGAATTACTTCCGGAGCATTGGAGATTTCCACCGGCCGCAAGACGATCTTGTCCTTGTAGCGGAACATTTCGTTGAAGAAGCGCTTGCGCGCCTTTTCCGAAAGCGTCAGCGACGACCCTGAAGCACAGCGCACCTTGCCCATGTCGATCAGGTCCAGCACGGCATCCTGAAGTACTTCCGAGTAGATGTCGATGTTCTGAAAGAAGTCGTCTTCATAAAAACCGGAGAGCACCGCATTGGCCACATCGCCTACCCCGGACTGCCAGGGCAGGTTGGCCGGCATGCCGTCATGCTCGACCTCGCGCCGGACGAAATCGAGGATATGCCCTGCGATGCTGCGCGATACATCGTCCGGCTGGTTGAAGATGGCGCAGGTATCGTATTCCTTGCTGTACAAGATGGCCTCGACGCGCTCCGGATCGACCTCGATATAGGGTCTGCCGATCCGGTCGCCGGCGCGGTAAATCGGGATCGGCATGCGGTAGGGCGGATCCTCGGGAATGTAAATGTCGTGCAGACCTTCCATTTCCGGAGGCTCCGGGGAAATTTCGATGATGATCCGACGGGCCGTTTTGACGTAGGTGGGCGTATTGCCAACCGACATGGTGGGAATCAGATGCCCCTTGGCGGTGATTGCCGCGGCCTCCACGACCGCCACGTCCACCGAGCCCCAGTGGCCGCTGCGCACCTGGGCCGCGAGTCGTGAGAGATGGTCGTCCTTGAACTTGATCTCATCCCGGTTGATCATGTCCCGCATGCTGCGGTCGCTCATGTAGGGCCTTCGCCAGGCGACCACCCCGGCGCGGGCCAGAATGCCGTCCACAAGGTCGCCGGTCGACGCCCCGGCCGAGAGATTGATCTTGAATTTTTCTCCACTCTGAGCGCGCCGCGCCAGCTCGCGGGGGACCAGCTTGGGGTAGCCGGCGGTAAAGCCGGATATGAAAAGGTTGGTGCCATCCTGAATGCACCGGGCCGCCGTGGCCGGATCGGTGATTTTGGCGCGCAGCGGTTTATAACGAATTCGATTTTCCATGCGTATTTCCTCGGGACAAATCTCAGGCTTTCGGCTTCACAGGAGCGTACCCACCCCTTCGCCGTAGCGTATCAGCGTTTCGACGCCGCGCGCGGAGTGCGCGCGGATGTCGGCATCGATCTGTACCCGCTGCGGTTCCAGGACGAGAATCACGGTGGAGCCGCCGAATTGAAAATAACCCTTTTCCTGGCCGCGGCCACAGCGTCCGCCTTGCGGTTGATGCTGGACGATGCTGCCCACGAGCATGGCGCCTACCTCGATCTGCAGCATGCGGCCGAGGGCGCTCTCGATAAGGCACCAATGCCTTTGATTGCTGAAATGAATGTCGGGTTTGTGCCGCAAGGCAATCGGATTCACCGAATGCAGCGGACCGCCGATCATGTGCACCGCGCCCTGGCGGCCTTCGGCGACATGTCCGAATCGGTGGTAGTCGCTCGGGGCAAGGCGGAACACCAGGGCCAGGCCGCCCTCGAAATCGCCGTCCAGATGATCCACGTCCAGCATGAGGGGCAATGTGACCGCAGCGCCCTTGATATTGATCCAGGTGTTTTGGCGGATGGTGAAAACCTGCAGACGGCTGTCGGCAGGGGCGATGAGACGCTGCGGGTCGGGGTCGGGCGGCCGGGTGTAGGGCTTCAATCGGCGGATGAAAAAATCGTTGAATGATCTAAAGCCGCCGGCGGGCACAACGGCCTCGGAAAGATCGATGCCATATTGCGCCACGAACGCGTTGATCCGCCGTCTGCTTCCCGGCTGCCGCTGCAGGCGCCCGTAGAATTTTGAAAAAAGCGGCCGGCAGAGCACCCGCCGCGCCATTGTGCGCCCCCAGGCCGTGCCGTATATCAGTTCCATCCAGCGGCGGCCGCAGACCAATTCGACTTCATATGTTCTCGTACGGCGGTTATACAGCCGAATCTGAAAATCCGGGGCGCAATGCATGGTATTTCCAATCACGAGGCCAAGTCGGCTTTCATATCAACGAATCGCATTGAGCGCAATCCAGCGGAAGTTTGATTCAATTGTGGAAGCAGTGCCCTGCCGATCGGGTTCGATTACGACTCGTGCGGCTTGTCCCCCACGAACAACGTCGCGATCCCGAGACTCAACAATCGAAACCGTACGTTGACGAAACCCGCTCCCCGCATGATGGATGCGAAACATGGCGCCGATGGGAAATGGGCGACCGAATCGGGCAGATAGGCGTAAGCGAAGTGATGCCGCGAAAAGAACCGACCGATCAAGGGTAGGAACCGGTGGAAATAAAAAAGATAGGCATGCCGCAAAAGGCCCGCGGGCGGGGTGGTCAGTTCGAGGAGGGCCAGGCGGCCGCCGGGTTTCAAACGTTCGAAAAAGGCGTTCAGCGCCGCGCTTCGATCCTGGATGTTGCGGATGCCGAACGCCATGGTCACCGCATCGAAGGAGGCGGCGCCGAAAGGCATCCGCAGCACATCCGCGGCCACCAGGCGAACGGATTGCCGCCGCCCCGTCGAACGGATCTTGTGGTCCGCAAGAAAGAGCATCGTGAGCGCGAAATCGAACCCGACGACCATCGCCTCCGCCGATTTCTCCCGAACCAGCGTAAGGGCCACGTCGCCGGTCCCGCAAGCTGCGTCGAGCACCCGCGACCGGGGTTCGAGATTCAGGGAGCGAACCATGGCCCGGCGCCAAGCCACATCCCGGCGCAGGCTCAACAAGCGGTTCAAAAAATCATACCGCGGTGCGATGCGCTCGAACATTTCGCGCACAAAAGGCAGCTCGCCTGACTTCGTTGACAACACGGGCTCTTGCATTAATATTCTGAATCGTTTACAGAAGTGATTTTCAAAGAGGCCACGCCCCGCAAGCCCCGCCAGCTTGCGCAAGGCGCCTATAGCAAGATCACGCGAAAACGACAAGCACCTTCGGACGATTACTCTATGGCTGGTAAACGCGATTACTACGAAGTCCTCGGCGTCCGGCGCGACGCATCCGACTCAGAACTCAAGGCCGCCTACCGCAAATTGGCACTTCAATTTCATCCCGACCGCAATCCGAATGACAAATCCGCAGAGGAGAAGTTCAAGGAAGCCGCCGAGGCCTATGAAGTGCTGCGCGATCCGCAAAAACGCCAGATCTACAATGCATACGGCCACCAGGGTCTTGAGGGTGCCGGATTTTCAGGGTTCGGCGGCTTCGAGGATATATTCTCCAGTTTCGGGGATATCTTCGAGGATTTTTTCGGATTCGGCGGCCGGCAGCGTTCGCGCACGCGGCAAAGCCGCGGGGCCGACCTGCGCTACGATCTGGCGCTGAATTTCATGGAAGCGGCATTCGGACTCGAAACCAATATCGATCTGCAAAAATATGAAAACTGCGTCGGCTGCGGCGGAGAAGGCACCGAAGCCGGCACACGTCCCGAACGGTGCCCCCAATGCGGCGGCAGCGGCCAGGTCGGGCGCAGCCAGGGATTTTTCACAATCCGCACCACATGCCCCCAGTGCCGCGGCACCGGGCAAATCATCACCAACCCCTGTAAGGCGTGCGGCGGTGCGGGCAAGGTTCTGGCGCACAAAACCGTATCGGTTAAAATCCCGGCAGGTGTGGACAGCGGATCGCGGCTGCGCCTCTCGGGCGAGGGCGAAGCGGGCGCGTTCGGCGGCCCTCCGGGCGATCTGTACGTCTTCATCAGCGTCAAGCCCCATGATTTCTTCAAGCGCGACGGCAATGACGTATACTGTCAGATTCCAATCTCCTTCGTCCAGGCGGCGCTCGGTGATCAGATCAGCGTGCCGACCCTGACCGGCGAGAAAAAGCTCGACATCCCCAAGGGTACCCAGCCCGGTGAATTGTTCCGCTTCAAAGGTGACGGGATTCCTTCGCTGCGCAATGGTCATCACGGCGATCAGGTGGTTCAGGTGGTCATGCGCACCCCCACCAACCTGAACAAGAAGCAGGAAAATCTGCTGCGTGAGTTCGCCAAACTGGAAAAAGACAAATTCTCTACCAGGATCAAAAGCATCCTCAAGGGAGCGGCTGCCAAGGCCGTGAACTGACGCGTATGTTTGAATTGAAAATCCGCACCCGGTTCGCCGCCGCCCACCAGCTCCGCATGGTTACCCAAAAATGCGAAAACCTGCACGGGCACAACTGGCGGGTGGAAGTTTGCGTACGCGGTGAAGAACTGGATGAAGCCGGTGTATTGATCGATTTCGGCGTATTGAAAAACCACCTGAAAGCGATTATCGGTGACTTGGACCACAAATTCTTAAATGAGCTGGATGCGTTCGACGGCAATCCGTCATCGGAGCGCATCGCCGTTTATATTGCCGAGCGACTGCAGTCCCGGCTCCCCGGCAGCGGTACTCAGGTCAGCAGCGTCAGTGCCTGGGAATCGGAAGACGCCTGTGCCACCTATATTTTGTAACCGTATCGCCGTGCCGCTCAGGCATTCATTTCAGCCATCAACTCATCGCGGGTGATCAAGGCCCGCGAATCCGGGACATGCTTCCGGATATTTTCGAGTCCGCCTTCCTGACGATCCACCAACACCACCGCCCGCACCACCTTCAACCCCGTTTCGCGGGCGCGCTCGATGGCCTGGATGGTCGAGCCGCCGGTGGTCGCCACGTCATCGATCACCACGACGCGCGCCCCGGGCATAAGGTCTCCTTCCACCCAACGGGCGATTCCATGATCCTTTTGCGTTTTACGGATCGAAAATGCCTGAATCGGGTGACCTTTCAGCTCCGATGCAAAGGCAGTGGCCATGGCGATGGGATCGGCGCCGAAGGTCAGTCCGCCTACGCCGTCGGGAGCAAGGTCGCTAACGGCATCGAACATCAAGTGACCGGCCAGAAACATGCCGCGGGGGCTCAGAACGGTCGGTTTGCAGTTGATATAGAAATGACTCAGGCGTCCGGAGACCAGTTTGAACGTCGGCTCGGCGCTGTATTTGAACGATTTCCGGCACAAGAGCCGGATCAGTTCCTGCTTCATGGCGCGCTCCCGGGCATCTATAGGACGAAGGCCTTGTTTTCAGGACCTTTTTCAGATAATAAAGCCTCCACTGGAACGGAAGAAGCCGATTTCTTGGTTGCAGTGGAGGCTGAGCAAGGAAAACTGGTGACAGCACTCCCTGGCCTCTGGCCGGTTCATAGCAGCAACGGGGCGGACGGTCAACGGCAAGCCCTTTTAAGTCTGGAGAACGCCAACGGACGGTACATGACTGAAGGCCAAATCAACGACGCCCTCATACGGATGTTCCACGTACACAAACGCTACGGCGCCAAGTCCGCGCTCAAGGACATCACCCTGGATGTGGGCAAGAACGACTTCCTCTTCGTGACCGGGCCCAGCGGCGCCGGAAAGACGACGCTGCTGCGCCTTCTTTACCTTGGAGAAAGCGCCTCGGAAGGCCAGATCCTGGTGGATGGAATGAACCTGGCCCGCATCGACCGTAAAAACACCCCGTTCCTGCGGCGCAAATTCGGTATCATTTTTCAGGATTACAAACTGATCCCGACCAAAACGGTCTACGAAAATGTGGCGCTGGTGCTGGAGGCCGTCGGCCGTAAGCCGCGGATGATTCCAAAGAAGGTCAGAAGCGTGCTGCGCATGGTGGACATGGAAGATCGCATGGGGGCCTACCCGCCAAGCCTCTCGGGAGGCGAGCAGCAGCGCGTCGCCGTGGCGCGGGCGGTGGTGGGCGATCCAAAGATCATCCTGGCGGACGAGCCCACCGGCAGCCTGGATGAGGAATCGGCGGCCCTGATCATGGCCTATCTCGATACATTTCATACCCGCGGGGCCACCGTGATCATCGCCACCCACGATCGTGACCTGATCCGCAAGGGCAACACCCGCGTGATCCAGTTGCGCGACGGGCAGGTATGGTCCCTCCGCCCGGTTTGAAGCGACATCGGAATGAATCTATTTCTTCGGCGCGCGATCAAGGATATTCTGGACAATGGCTTTCTGACCGCCATTGCGGTGATCACCATCGCGCTTTCGGTCCTGATCGCGGCGGCCTTTGCATTGTTTTTCGTTAATGCCGGAGATGCCCTCAATGTCTGGCAAAAGGGCATCCGCATGATGATCTATCTCAAGGAGGATACCAGCGAGGCCGCCCGCCTGGAAACTAAATACCGCCTGCAGGCCATCGCCGGGGTGCAGGAAACCCGCTTCATCTCGCGTGAAGAGGCGCTCGAGCGGCTTAGAAGCCAGATGCAGCACCATTCGGCCCTCTTGGACAATCTGAAGGAAAACCCGCTTCCGGAAGCTTTCGAGGTGATTCTGGAAGGTTCGGCACGCACCAGCACGGAACTGCGCTTTATGGCCGAAAGGATGTCGGCCTTGCCGGATGTTGACGAAGTTGAATACGGTGAACAATGGATCCAGCGTTTCATCAGTATCATCAACATCTTCAGTCTTGCCGGGTATGCCATCGGAGCGCTCTTTTTCATGGCGGCGATATTCATTGTCGCCAATACGATCCGGCTTGTGCTCTATTCGCGGCGGGACGAAATCGAAATCATGCGGCTGGTGGGGGCGACCGACCGCTTCATCAAGATTCCCTTCTTTCTGCAGGGCATGATTCAGGGCGGCACCGGCACCCTGGCAGGACTGGCCGTGCTCTGGGGGGGATACTGGGCCTTGAACGCCCATTTTGCCGAAAATCTGTCCACGGGGTTCGTCAGTCTCCGTTTCTTTTCCATCGGAACATGCATGGCCATCGTCGTGGGCGGCATTCTGGTCGGGTGGCTCGGCTGCTGGATATCGCTCAAACAATTCATGAAACCCTGAGGCGCACCGTGCACACGTCTGCCGTCATAGCCGCTCCGCAGGGCGGAGTGCCTGAAATCCTCCGCACAGCGGTCCGGCCGTTGTTCCTGCTTTTGCTGCTGCTGTATCCAGGACCCGTCTGGTCTGCCGAACCCGGCACCGTGCTGGTTCACGCACTGAATGTGCGCTCCGGTCCCGGGAAGGAATTCCCTTCACTCCTGAGTCTTGGCAAAGGCACTCGTATTGTCATCGAGGCGCGCGAAAAGGGCTGGCTCAAGATCATCCATGACGGCATGACCGGATATGTCCTGGATGACGCGGCATTGGTGCGGTCGGTAGAGGCGCAGAAACAGGATGAACCGGAACTCAAGGATCTGGACCGCAAGGCCGAAAGTATTCAGCGGGAACTAGAGGCGAGCGAAGCGGCCCTTGCCGAAACGGAGCGTAACGAACGCGAAGCCATCACTGCTTTGAACGCCGCCGAAGAGGAACTCGATCTGGCGCGGCGTCAGGTGCGCGAAGCCGAAGCGGCGTTCACGGATCTTCGCGCCGAACTAGAACGCATCGAACAGGCCTGCGCCGATCACGCAAAGGAGATCAGCGCCCGGGAAAACTATGCGTCTCAACGGCTGATCGCCCTGTACAAGCTCAATTGGGTGGGACGCATTCAGCTGCTGGCCACCGCCGAATCTTTTTTCGATGTCATTAACCGCCAGGCGGCGCTTTCACGCATTCTGAGAGAGGACGAGGCCTTGCTCGACCAACTGCAAACGGAGCAGCGCACCCTGGAAACGCTTCTGGAACAGCTCAACGCCCGCAAGGTTGAAAAACGGGCTTTGGAATTGACCCTTAACGCGCGCATCGCCAAATTGAGCGCCGAGCAGGAGCGGCGCAGCGTGCTTTTGGAAAAGGTCCGCGGCCGGAAATCGTCGGCTCGCCTGGCCATAATGGATTTGCAGAAGGCAAGCCGGGAATTGGAAACCACCTTGCAGCACCTGCAATCGGCACCGCAAAACAGCACCGCCGGAGCGGCCGGAACCGCCGCAAACCCGTTTGACACCTTCAAGGGGTTGCTCAACTGGCCGGTTAGAGGTAAGGTATTGACGTTTTTCGGCCCCAGCCGGGATGAAAAATACAATGTGACCAATTTTCAAAGCGGGATCAATATCCAGGCCGAGCGGGGCGAACCGATCCGTGCCGTAAGCGATGGCTATGCCGTCTTCGCAAACTGGTTCAAAGGTTTCGGCAACATGCTGATCATCGATCACGGCGATCATTATTATACGGTCTACGCCCATCTGGAAGAAGTCTTCAAGGTCAAGGGCGACCGGGTGGAAAAAGATGAGGTGATCGCCACGGTGGGCGATTCGGGCTCTCTCATCGGTCCTGCCCTGCATTTTGAAGTTCGCCATCACGACAAACCCATGGACCCGCTGCAATGGATGAAAAAGGGATAGAATCGAGGAGTACTTTTCTGATGTTACGTTCACGCAAATCTTTTCGCTGGGCCTTCGTCGTCACGGTCACGCTGGCGGCCGCACTGCTATGGCCTGGGGTGTACCGCGGCATGACCGACAGCCGCGAGACGACCTATGAAGGACTGAAGATCTTTTCCGACGTTATCGAACTGATCCAGAAGAACTATGTCGATGAAGTCGATTCCAAAAAGCTGATCGAGGATGCCATCCAGGGCATGGTGGGCAGTCTCGACCCCCACTCGTCGCTCTTGACGCCCGAAGCATTCAAAGAACTGCAGATCGATACCCAGGGTGAATTCACGGGCATCGGGATTCATATTACCATGCGCGACAACATGGTGACGGTCATTTCGCCGATCGAGGGCACGCCGGCCTACCATGCCGGCATCAAGGCCAATGACAAGATCACCAAGATCGACGCCCAGCCCACGGAAAACCTCGCTGACGCCGTTAAACGAATGCGCGGCCCAAAGGGAACCAAGGTGGTCATCACGGTGTTGCGCGAGGGTGAAGCCAATCCGTTGGACTTCGATCTGGTGCGCGACCTGATCCCCATTCACAGCGTCAAGGCGATCGTTTTGGAACCCGGCTACGGGTATGTATGGGTGACGCATTTCCGTGAAAACACCTATGACGACCTGGTGCGTGCGTTGAACGCGCTGGAGGAAGGCCAGCCGAATTTGAAGGGCCTGGTCCTCGATTTGCGCGATAACCCCGGCGGGGTGTTGGATCAGGCGATCCGCATTTCCGATCTTTTCCTGGAATCCGGAGTCATCATGACCAGCAAGGGGCGGCTGAAGCGCCATACGCGGATCTACAATGCAAACAAGGATGACGCCAAGCCTCGAACCTACCCCATGGTGGTGCTGATCAACGGGGGAAGCGCCAGCGCCTCGGAGATTGTGGCCGGAGCCCTTCAGGATCACAAACGTGCCTTGATCCTCGGTACGACCTCATTCGGTAAGGGTTCGGTGCAATCGATCGAAAACCTGCGCGACGGATATGCCGTCAAGCTGACCATCGCCCGTTATTACACACCCAGCGGGCGCTCCATTCAGGCCAAGGGCGTCGAACCGGACATCGTTGTGCCCCAACAGATCGTCACCGCCGCAGCCGAACAAAGCCGCCGGTTGAAGGAACGGGATCTGGCCAATCACCTCGATTCGGGCCTGGCACCCGAAGCGAAGCCGGAGACTCAAAAAAATACGCCGAATCCCGAACCCCCGGCCGAAACGGCGCCCGTGCCCAATCCGCGGACCGGTCCGCTTAAGGCCGAAGAACTTAAAAAAGACAACCAAATTCAGCGCGCCTTGGATATCCTGATCAGCCACGATATCTTCCAGAACCGCCAAAATGGCTAAAAAGCGCACAGCCCGTCGGCGGACCAGTCGCAAAAAGAAAGTGCCGGCGCTTACCGTTCAACTCCTCAAGATCGTCGGAGGATTGAGCCTTTTGCTGCTGCTGCTGGTGGGCGCCGGAATACTGGCTTACTATTCGCTGAGGCATGATCCGGCTGCCCCCACTTCACGGGCGGGAACGCCTGGGTCCCCCGCAGTGAAGCGGTCGCCCGCCGATGTGCCGCAGCCCAGGAC
>JAEYRZ010000049.1 GCA_023435265.1 Pseudomonadota bacterium | reverse complement strand
GTGCGGGGGCAACCGGTGCGGCAGGCGCGGCCGGAACGGCAGGCGCGGCCATGACCGGAGCGGCGGCCGGCGCCACGCCCAGCGAAACGCCCTGGGCCAGGTTGATCACCGGCGGACCACCCTGGGGATCGACGTTGACTTCGAAGTATTCATTGTCCACGAAGACATTGAACACCCGCGCGTTGTCGCTCTTGGGCGGCGCATCCTTTTTCTTCTCCACCAGCTCGCCGGCCAGCGCTTTCTTGACCAGCGTGTCGCGTTTTTTAACCTCTTCGATGGTGACGGCCTTGACGCTGGCAGGCGGCTCTTCCTTGCCGTACTTCCACTGCAGGAACTTCTTGCCGGTGACCGGATAGAGGGCGTAGATCAGAAGGTCGTCCATGTCCACGGCCAGATCGCCGATCTCTTTCCTGGCCTTCTCGAGTTCGGGTTCGATCACTTCGGCCGGCCGCACCGTGATCGGTTTTTCGCCGCGCTCGTAACCTTTGAGCGCCTTCTTCTGCACTTCGGCGTCGATGGGCACGGCGGTCTTGCCGTAAAGTCCGTAGCACAGGTCCTTGACCTGGGCGGTGATCATCTTGTAACGCTCTTCGGGCGTGTCGAAGAGCACGTTGTTGACCGTCTGGATGCCCACGATCTGGCTGGTGGGCGTGACCAGCGGGATCTGGCCCAGTTCCTTGCGCACGCGCGGCAGCTCTTTGTACACTTCGCCGATTTTGTCGAGGGCATCCATTTCGCGCAGCTGGTTGACCAGGTTGGAGAGCATGCCGCCCGGGGTCTGGTGCAGCAGCACGTTGATGTCGATGATCGAGACCTTGGAGTCGTCCAGGAGGTGCTTGTACTTGGGCATGACGTCTTTTTCGAGCTTCTCGTTGATCCTGGCCAGCAGGCGGATGTCGAAACCGGTGTCGCGGTTGGTGCCCAGCAGCGCCATCACCAGCGGCTCGATGGCCGCGTGGCTGGTGCGGTAGGCGTAGGGCGTCATGCAAGTGTCGATGATGTCCACCCCCGCCTCGATGGCCTTCATGTGGCTCATCGGCGACATGCCCGAGGTGAAATGGCTGTGCAGGTGGATCGGCGCCTTGACGGCGGCCTTGAGCGCCTTGACCAGGTCGTAGGCGTCATAGGGGGCGATCAGCCCGGCCATGTCCTTGATGCAGATCGAATCGGCGCCCATGGACTCCAGGTCTTTGGCTTTTTTGACATAGTAGTCGATATTGTAGACTTCGCCGCCCATGCGCGGCTCGGTCAAGGTGTAGCAGATGCAACCCTGGAAGTGCTTGCCGTTCTCCTTGATCACCTTGACCACCGTTTCGAAGTTGCGGAAGTCGTTCAAGGCGTCGAAGGTGCGGAAGACGTCCATGCCGTTGGCCGCCGCGCGGTCCACGAAGGCGCGCGCGGTGTCGTCGGCGTAGTTGCGGTAGCCCACCAGGTTCTGGGCGCGCAGCAGCATCGAAAAAGGAGTCTTCTTGATATAGCGTTTGAGGGTGCGGATGCGCTCCCAGGGATCTTCGTTCAAAAAGCGGTGCATGGTGTCGAATGTGGCGCCGCCCCAGGTCTCGATGGCCCAGAAGCCGACCTCGTCCATCATCTCGGCGACCGGGATCATGTCTTCGGTGCGCCCGCGCGTGGCGAAAAGGCTCTGGTGGCCGTCGCGGATCGAAAGATCTTCGACCTTGAGCGGATTCTCGGCCTTGGGACGATTCTTATCGTAATTCATCTTCGTGGTCTTGAGTTGATCGTGGGTGCTCATCTTCGAAGTCTCCTCTGCTCATGCGTTAATCGGTGAAATCTATCCGAAGCGGTCAAATGCTTTCAGTTGCATCAGGTTGCGCAGGTGCATCATGCTCTGGCGTCCGCTCTGACCCCACAGATTCAATTCGAGCCTCGGCGCGCGGGGAGGTGCTGCGGCGGCAGCCAGTTTCTCCTGCAGGGCTTCATGTTCCTGCTGCATGAAGGCGGACACGGCGGCCAGGGCCGCGGCGATCTGTTTCTCTCTACTGGTCATCTTGTCACCCTTCGAAATGGTTGTTTACATCGGAATATTGCCGTGCTTCTTGGGCGGCCGCAATTCCCGCTTGCTGCACAGGATATCGAGCGCGTCGATGAGCCTCGGCCGGGTTTCGCTCGGCCGGATCACCGCGTCGATGTAACCGCGTCCGGCGGCGCAGTAGGGATTGGAGAAGAGCGCCTGGTATTCCTTGATCTTCTCCTGGCGCTTGGCCTTGGGATCGGCCGCCGCCTGGATCTCCTTGCGGTGGATGACATTGGCTGCACCTTCGGCGCCCATCACCGCTATTTCAGCGGTCGGCCAGGCAAGCGCCATGTCGGCGCCCAGGTGGCGCGAAGACATGGCGATATATGCTCCGCCGTAATCCTTGCGCGTGATGAGCAGCAGTTTGGGCACCGTGGCTTCGGAGTAGCACCACAACAGCTTGGCGCCGTGGCGGATGATGCCGCCCCATTCCTGCTGGCTGCCGGGCAGATAGCCGGGCACATCGGCGATCGTCAGCAGCGGAATGTTGAAGGAGTCGCAGAAGCGGATGAAACGCGTGGCCTTGTCCGATGCGTCGATATCGAGACATCCGGCGAGTACGGCCGGCTGATTGGCGATGATGCCGATGGTCCGGCCGTTCAAGCGCGCGAAGCAGACGATGATGTTGCGGGCGAAATAGGCGTGCGGCTCCAGGATCTCGCCGTTGTCCACGATGGAAGCGATCACCGCCTTCATGTCGTAGGACTGGTTGGGATTGTCCGGAATGATGCGGTCGAGGGCCGCATCGGTGCGCCGCGGATCGTCGCCGGTGTCGGCGCGCGGGGGGTCTTCCATGTTATTCGAGGGCAGATAGCCGAGCAGTTTCTTGATCTGATCGAGCGTGTCCTGATCGTTCTCGCAGGCGAACTGCGCGACGCCGCTCTTTTCGTTATGGGCCATGGCGCCGCCCAGATCCTCGAAGGTGATCTCTTCGCCGGTAACGGCCTTGATTACTTCCGGGCCGGTGATGAACATATAACTGCTGTTCTTGACCATGAAGATGAAATCGGTCATGGCCGGGGAGTAGACCGCACCGCCGGCCGTGGGCCCCATGATGGCCGAAATCTGCGGGATCACGCCCGAGGCCACCGAGTTGCGGTAAAAAATGTTGCCGTAGCCGGAAAGAGCGTCCACGCCTTCCTGGATGCGCGCGCCGCCCGAATCGTTGAGTCCGATGAAGGGAACTCCGGCCTTGAGGGCCAGATCCATGGCCTTGCAGATTTTCTGGGCGTGCATTTCACCCAGGCTGCCGGCGCGCGACGTGAAGTCCTGGGCAAAGGCGAAAACAGGCCGGCCGTCGACCAGTCCGTGCCCGGTGATGACGCCGTCGGAGGGAATATCGACCTGCTGCATGCCGAAATTGACGCAGCGGTGGGTGACGAACATGTCGAGTTCGCGAAAGGTGCCCTTGTCGAAAAGCCGGTTGAGCCGCTCGCGGGCCGTCAGCCTGCCCTTCTCCTTGTGTTTGGCCGTAAGCTGGGGTCCGCCCATCTCGAGGAGTTTCGCTTCGCGCTCTTTGAGCGCCTTGATCTTGTCTTCCACCATACCCATCGTGTTTCTTCCTTTCCCCTATCCAGTTGATGTGGATCCCTGAATCATATTGGCTAACTGGTCCAGAAGTAGTGAATTCGCGTCAAGTGTCGGTATTGAGCTTTAGGTGTTAAGCGAAGGATCTTGTCGGATTTGTGAATCAACCAGGATTTGAGCCTTTGCTTAACACTTAACACTGAAAACTTAAAACTCTGGCTAAAAGTCGCCCCGCAGCTTACTGCGGTTCATGAAAATGGGAAAAAGATGAATCTTTCATATGTCCGTCTATGCCTTGTCAAGCAAAAAAAGGAGACGCCGGGCCGCGGTGGTGGGCAGCAGTTCACCCCTGCGCACCTGGTCCGCGATGTCCGGCAACTGAGCCTGCACCGGCGGATGGCGGTTGAAGCGCTCCTTGAGTCCTTCATCGATCAGGGCCCACATCCATTGCTGGGATTGGGTCCGGCGGTTGGCCACCAGCTCCCCGCTGGCCTGCAGGCGCCGGCGATGCTCCTGAATCAGGCTCCAGATTTCATCCAGGCCGACCAGGGTCAGGGCGCTGCAGGTCGTAACCGGCGGGCGCCAGGTGGGCGAGGCCGGCTGCAGCAGGTGCAGCGCGCTTTCGAGTTCCTTGCGGGCGCGCTCCGCCCGAGGGGCGTTGTCGCCGTCGGCCTTGTTGATCGCCACCGCATCGGCAAGCTCCAGCACGCCCTTTTTGATTCCCTGCAGGGCATCGCCGGCGCCGGTCAGCATCAGCACCAGAAAAAAATCGACCATCCCGGCGACAGCGGTCTCACTCTGCCCCACACCCACCGTTTCCACGATGATCACATCGAAACCGGCCGCTTCGCAGATCAGCATGCTTTCGCGGGTCATGCGTGCGACCCCGCCCAAAGTGCCGCCAGAGGGCGAAGGTCGGATGAAGGCGTTCGGGTCGGAGGCCAGCCGCTCCATGCGCGTTTTATCGGCCATGATGCTGCCGCCTGAACGCTTCGAGCTGGGATCGACCGCCAGAACGGCGACGCGGTGCCCCCGGCCGACCAGCTGCATCCCGAAATTTTCGATAAATGTACTCTTCCCCACCCCGGGCACGCCGGTGATGCCCAGGCGTACGGCCCGCCCGGTTTCCGGCAACAGGGCCTCGATCAAGGCCCAGGCCTTTTCGCGGTGCTCCGGGTGGCTGCTCTCCACCAGCGTGATGGCCTTGGCCAGCATGCGGCGGTTGCCTGCGCGCACGCCGGCGAGATAGTCGTCCAGAGGGTTGAAGGGCATGAAAGTCAGTGATTACTTCCAGTTATCCGGGTTATTTGATTAGTTGGTTGGTTGATTGGTTTTACTGGTTAGGGGGCCGGCGTTAATGAGCTATAGCGCCGAAGCCGCGCGGCCACCACCCGTTAAACCATCAAACCAATTAACCAATCAACCCTTGTGCTCCAGCACGTTCAGCACATCATTGGCCGACTTGATCAACGAGGTGCCGGGACCGAAAATCCCCACGGCCCCCGCCTCCCGCAAAAAACCATAATCGGAGGGCGGAATCACGCCACCCACGACAACTTGAATTTCTTCGGCGTCTTGGGCTTTCAGGGCCGCAATCAGTTGCGGCACCAGCGCCTTGTGCCCGGCCGCCAGCGTCGAGACCCCGACGACGTGCACGTCGTTTTCAACGGCCATTTTGGCGGCTTCGCCCGGCGTCTGGAACATGGGGCTGATATCCACGTCGAAGCCGAAATCTGCGAAGGCCGTGGCCACCACTTTTATGCCCCGGTCGTGGCCGTCCTGGCCCATTTTGGCCAATAGAATGCGCGGCCGGCGCCCCTCGCGCTGCATGAAGTCTTCGGTGCGCTTGCGGATGCTGTCCAATACCGCCCGGTCCTGGAATTCGGATGCATAAATGCCCGAGATCACCTGGGTGGTGGCCACGAATCGCCCGAAGGCCTTTTCCATGGCATCCGATATTTCGCCCACCGTGGCCCGTGCCCGTACGGCCGGCAGGGCGGCGGCCAGCAGATTGCCGCCCTTTTCCGCGGCCTGGGTGATGTCGGAAAGCGCCTTCCGTACGACCGCTTCGTCACGCGAGGAGCGAATCTGCTGCAGACGGTCGACCTGCTCCTGACGCACGCTTTCGGGGACTTCCAGGATATCGTCGAGGGGCTTGTCCTCGATCCGGTACTTGTTGACGCCCACGATGACATCCAACCCCTGATCGATGCGCGCCTGCCGCCGGGCGGCCGACTCCTCGATGCGCATCTTGGGCATGCCGGTGCCGATAGCCTTGGCCATGCCGCCCAGCTCCTCCACCTCGGCGATGATCTTGCGCGCCTCCTGGATGAGCGCACCGGTCAGCGCCTCGACATAATACGATCCGCCCAGGGGATCGACCACATGGCAGATCTGAGATTCCTCCTGGATGATCAGTTGCGTGTTGCGGGCGATGCGCGCCGACGTATCGGTCGGCAGACCGACGGCCTCGTCGAAAGAATTGGTGTGCAGCGACTGGGTGCCGCCCAGGGCCGCGGCAAGCGCTTCGAGGGTCGTCCGGATGATGTTGTTGTACGGATCCTGCTCGGTGAGGCTCCAGCCGGATGTCTGCACGTGCGTGCGCAGCATGGTCGAACGCGGATTCTTGGGATGGAACGGCTGCAGAAGTTCGTGCCACAGGAAGCGCGCCGCGCGCAGCATGGCGATTTCCATGAAAAAATTCATACCCACGCCGAAGAAGAAAGAGAGTCGCGGGGCGAAATCGTCGATGTCCATGCCGGCCTTGAGCGCCGCGCGCACATACTCCAGGCCGTCGGCCAGAGTAAAGGCCAGCTGCAGCAGCGAGGTGGCGCCGGCCTCCATCATATGATAGCCGCTGATGCTGACCGTGTTGAACTTGGGCATCTCCCTGGAGCAGAAGGCGATGATGTCCGAGACGATGCGCATCGAGGGCTCGGGCGGATAGATATAGGTGTTGCGGGTCAGGTATTCTTTCAGGATGTCGTTCTGGATGGTGCCGGTCAGCTTGTCGTGCGCCACACCCTGTTCCTCGGCCGCCACGATATACATGGCCATGATGGGGATTACGGCGCCGTTCATGGTCATGGAGACCGACATCTCGGAAAGGGGGATCTGGTCGAAGAGGATCTTCATGTCCTCGACCGAATCGATGGCCACCCCGGCTTTGCCCACATCGCCCACGACACGTGGATGGTCCGAGTCATAACCGCGGTGGGTGGGCAGATCGAACGCCACCGACAAGCCCTTCTGTCCGGCCGCCAGATTGCGGCGGTAAAAGGCATTCGATGCCTTGGCCGTCGAAAATCCGGCGTACTGCCGGATGGTCCAGGGACGGCCGGCATACATGGTGGCCATCGGCCCGCGTACGTATGGCGGAAAGCCGGGCAGGCTGTTCAGATGCTCCAGCTTTTCCAGGTCTGCGGCGGTGTAAAGCGGGTTGACCAGGATTCCTTCGGGCGTGTGCCAGATGAGCTGGTCGGCATCGCCCTTGAGCTGTTTGGAAGCCAGATTTTTCCATTTTTCGAGATCGACGCGGTCGGTCATGAATAAACTCCTTCCTTTTAAAATCGGGCGGCGACGTGAGCTGTCGCCGAACGGGAATCGCTGCACCGGATCGGGCCGCCAGGGGGACTAGGGCGCGGCATGTTTCGGATTGGTGATGCCCCGCCAGACGATTTCGAACAGAACATTGGCCTCCGCGGCCAGGCTGCCTTTCTGGCCGCGCTGCACCCACATCGCAAACGAGCGCTGCACCAGGCCCATCATGAAATCGAGCAGGGTCCCGGCCCTTACGTCGGGGTTCAATATCCCCTCTGCCTGACCTTTCTTGAGCACATCCAGGTAAAGATGGATCATCTTCTTCTGCCTGAATGTTTCATCGGCCATCCAGG
Source organism: Pseudomonadota bacterium (assembly GCA_023435265.1). GTDB lineage: Bacteria > Desulfobacterota > Desulfobacteria > Desulfobacterales > Desulfosarcinaceae > UBA2230. The sequence continues at coordinate 13,581 of JAEYRZ010000049.1, read as the reverse complement.
TGGCCATGGGCAGCGTCATGAACAAGATACGTCCCAAATGCGGATTTCGCTCGTAGTAATCCAGCTGCAGCCAAAGCACCTTGCGCAATTTTTCCTTAAGGCTTTCGATACCCTGCAGATGGTCCGAGATCCGCTCGGTCAGCTTGCCCAGCCAAATGTCCACGAACGCGAACACCAGGCGCTCCTTGCTGCCGAAGTGTTTGTAAATGGTGCTGAAGCTGACGCCGGCCTGCTTGGCGACATCACGGATGTTGGCCTTATGGAAATCGGCGTGCGAAAAAATATCCAGCACCGCGTGTTCCAAGCGGGCGTGAACTTCTGGGCGCAGAGGCGGTAACATTGTTTCTTTTATTCGGTTCTGTAGTGCTTAAGGTACTGGAGATGCCCCCTGCATGAAGAGCGGGGAACGATCATGCAGCGGGCGCTTGAAATCCCCGGAATAATTTGATTACATATTTTGGACAGGTTCAACTATCTGTGATTACAATACAAATGGATCATTCCCGAGAAGATCTGACCCTGATAAGTAACATTGTTATTTTTTCGGGTGCTATATCGCCCCGCAAGACCCGGTGTCAAGCAAAATGGGACAGGGCCGGCGCTTCACAAGGGACCGCCCGTCCGCTTACGAACACTGAATGGTTTTGAATTCGGGCCGCTTGGAAAGTTCGAATTCTCCGGCCCGCCGGGTCAGCGTTCGCAAAGCTCCACCAGCACGCCGTTGGTGGCCTTGGGATGCAAAAAGGCGATTTTCGCGCCGCCGGCGCCTCTGCGCGGCGTCTCATCGATCAACTGGATGCCTTTGGCCTTGAGTTCGGCCAGGGCCGCTTCGATGTTTTCCACCCGGAACGCCACGTGCTGAAAACCCTGGCCGCGCTTTTCGATGAATTTGGCCACCGGCCCGTCGGGCGAGGTCGATTCCAGCAGTTCCACCTCGCTTTCGCCCACGGGCAGAAATGCGGTCGTCACCTTCTGCTCGGCCACCGTCTCCGTTCCCTCGAAATCGAGCCCCAACACTTCGGACCAGAATGAGCGGCCCTGTTCGATGCTGTTGACCGCAATACCCAGGTGATCGATTTTAAGTATCTTCATCGCTCGTCGCTCCCTTCTTACACGCTGTCGGATTTCACCGCCGCACCTTCGGCGCCGCGGGCTCATTTTGAGAAACAGGCTGTTGAAAAACGAGCATCGAGCCGTCAGGCAAGGCGCGCGGCGTTCAAAAAGCGCAGCATACACGCAGTATGTGAGCATTTTCGAACACCGTGCAACACAGCATCACGGCTTGAGGCGAAGTTTTTCAACAGCCTGTTAAGCACTTCGGTGCCAAAAAACAAGCCGGAATTGATTTCAACCGATCTCAGGGGGCGCTTCATTTACAGATCGATGCCAAAGCGCGGCTTCCGCCGGGCGCGCATGAAAAATACGCATCCAACCCGTACGAAAGCCGCGCCGCCGGGGGGAGGTCACCGTTCCGATTCGGCGCAGGGCGGCGGAAACCGCCCCGATGATTACCTGCGGCCCTTGGCCAGGCCGATCTGGTTGAGGGCGGCGGTGATTTCATCCAGGATCACCGGGTCGTCGATCGTGGCCGGCATGTTCCACTGCTTGTTGTCCGCGATCTTCTGGATCGTGCCCCTCAGGATCTTGCCCGAACGCGTCTTGGGCAGCCGCTTGACCACTGTCGCCGTCTTGAACGAGGCCACCGGCCCGATCCGCTCGCGCACCATGTTCACCACTTCCTTGACGATCTGCTCGGCCGGCTTGGTCACCCCCGCCTTCAATACGATAAAGCCCACCGGCACCTGGCCCTTGAGCTGATCGTCCACCCCCAGCACCGCGCACTCGGCCACGTCCGGATGATCCGACAGCACCTCCTCCATCGCACCTGTGCTGAGCCGGTGGCCGGCCACGTTGATGATGTCGTCCGTGCGGCTCATCACGTACGCGTACCCGTCGGCGTCGATGAATCCCGCATCCGCCGTCTTGTAGTACCCCGCAAACTCCTCCAGATACGACTTGATATACCCCGCATCGTTGTTCCACAGCGTGGGCAGCGTGCCCGGCGGCAGCGGCAGCTTGACCACCAGCGCGCCGATGTCCCCGGCACCGGCCACCGGCTTTTTGCTGTTCGGATCCAGCACCATCAGGTTCCACCCTGGCGCAGGCTTGGTCGGCGAGCCCTCTTTGACCGTAAATTCGTGCAGCCCCATGCAGTTCGCGCAGATCGCCCAGCCCGTCTCGGTCTGCCACCAGTGGTCGATCACCGGCACCCCCAAAAGGTTGCGCGCCCACTTCAAGGTGTCCGGGTCCAGACGCTCGCCCGCAAGAAACAGGGTCCTGAACTTCGACAGGTCGTACTTCTTCAAAAACTCCCCTTTGGGGTCTTCGCGCTTGATCGCCCGAAACGCCGTCGGCGCGGTAAACAAAGCCTTGACCTTGTGCTGGCTGATCACCCGCCAGAACACCCCCGCATCGGGCGTGCCCACGGGCTTGCCCTCGAACAGGATCGTCGTGCACCCCTTGAGCAGCGGCGCGTACACGATGTACGAGTGCCCCACCACCCAGCCCACGTCCGAGGCCGCCCAGTACACGTCCCCCGCATCCACTCCGTAGATGTTCTTCATCGTCCACTTCAGCGCCACCGCGTGACCGCCGTTGTCGCGCACCACACCCTTGGGAACCCCCGTCGTGCCCGAGGTGTACAAAATGTACAAGGGGTCGGTCGCCGCCACCGGCACGCATTCGGCCGGCTTTGCGCTTTGCATCAGCTCGGCCCAGTCAAGATCGCGTCCGGCGATCATCTCGGCCCGCGCCATGGGCCGCTGCAGGATCACGCACTTTTGCGGCTTGCTCTGCGCCATCTCGATCGCCCCGTCCAATAGCGGCTTGTACGGGATCACCTTCTTGACCTCGATGCCGCAGCTGGCCGACACGATCACCTTGGGCTTGGCGTCGTTGATGCGCGTGGCCAGCTCCTTGGCCGCAAAGCCGCCGAACACCACCGAGTGCACCGCGCCGATGCGCGCGCAGGCCAGCATCGCGATCGCCGCCTCGGGCACCATCGGCATGTACACGATCACCCGGTCTCCCTTTTGCACCCCAAGGCCCTTTAACACCCCGGCAAACCGCGCCGTCTCGTCGCGCAGCTCTGTGTACGTGTACGTCTTTAACGTATCGGTCACCGGGCTGTCGTAGATCAGCGCCGCCTGCCCGCCCCGGCCCTTTTCGATATGATAGTCCAGTGCGTTGTAGCACGTGTTCAGCTGGCCGCCCACAAACCACCGGTAAAACGGCAGGTTGCTCCCGTCCAGCACTTTGTCCCAGCGCTTGATCCAGTGAATGTCCTCGGCCGCCTCGCCCCAAAATCCTTCCGGATCCTTGATCGATCGCTCGAATGCCGCCTGGTACGCGTTGCTCATCATTTCCTCCTCTGGAAATCGGGTTTGAGAATAATGCCCCTGGGCGCTTGGGCAGCGGAGCATTCGCGCCGTCGGACCGCAGGCAGGCGCAGAGGCATGGTCTTTTCATTGTTCCGGATTCAGAGTGACCTTAGAAAAGGCAACCTGCCAAGTCAAGACAAAAAAATGAACGCCCTACAGTTGATGAATTATAAATAATTTTATGGCTTATATTAGGCATCGGGCACAAATTCGAAACAAGGCGAAAACAGCCTGCCGGTGGATGAAAGAAGACGTCCGCACGCGACCGCCGCCGGTTCGATCGGATTCCGGCATGCGCAAGGCCCGGTTTCAGCGAATCGTGCAGCTGTGGACGAACGGCGCGGCAAGCGCCTGGAGTTCCGCCATTTCGGTGGATGAAAACGCGGATGCCGAGCAGCCGAAATCAGGATCGAGCATTTCAGCCGCATGGAACGTTTGCAGGGCATAGCGCCGGGCCCCCTGGATGGTTCGGGCGATCGCGGTGATCACCCGCGCATCCACGAAGGGGCTGACGCAGGTTGTGCGGAATTCGTAGTCCGGAGCTTCGGCCATGATCAACTGAATGCTCTCCAGCACCTGTCCGGTGTAATGGACCGGGCACAGGGGCGGACCGTAGGCCCGGGGTGCTGTTTTTATGTCCATGGCGATGAAATCGACCAGCCCGTCGGCCAGAAGATCGGCCAGCACCGTGGGGCGGCTCCCGTTGGTGTCCAGCTTGACCGCGAGTTTCAGGTTCTGGATGGAACGGCACAGCATCGGCAGGCGGGGGTGCAGGGCCGGCTCGCCGCCGGTGATCACCACGGCGTCGAGCCATTTCCGGCGGCGGGTCAGGAAATCGAGCAGTGCGTCCATTTCGATGGACTGGGGATAAAGGCCGCGCGCCAGATCGGGGTTATGACAGTAAGGGCAGGTGAAATTACATCCCGAAAGGAAGACCACGCAACTGACCTTGCCCGGGTAGTCGATCAGGGATGTTTTCTGCAGCCCGGCGGCGATCATGAATGATCCGCAATCAGGAACAAGCCGATTCGGTACGACCCAGCCCCACTCCCGGCGCGGGAGCGGCGGACCGGCGTGGAATCACCATGGCCCTGGGCTGCCTGTCGACCACGGCCGCACCCACCCCGCCATCGTCAAGCGACCCCAGCCGATAGGTCTTGCGCATGGCGTATTCCGCCTGTTTGCCGTCGTTCCACTGTTTGACGGGCCGCAGGTAGCCCACGACCCGCGAATAGACCTCGGTCTCCTGGTTGCAGTGGGCGCAGCGCGCCTGTTCGCCGCTCAGGTACCCGTGCGCGGGGCAGACGCTGAAGGTGGGGGTCAGGGTGAAATAAGGCAGGCGGTAGCTTGCGGCGATTTTCCGGACCAGCGCCTTGACCGCCTCGGTGTCGCTCAACTGTTCGCCCAGGAACACGTGCAGAACCGTGCCGCCGGTGTATTTGGTCTGCAGCCGATCCTGCAGCTGCAGCGTTTCGAACAGATCGTCGGTATAGTTGACCGGCAGCTGGGTCGAATTGGTATAGTAGGGCGCGGCGCCTTTGGCGTGTTCCGCTTCGTTGGCGCAGCGGATCCGGCCGAATTTCTTCTTGTCCAGCATGGCCAGGCGATAAGAGGTGCCTTCGGCCGGGGTGGCTTCGAGGTTGAAAATATCGCCGCTCTCGTCCTGCACGCGGGCGATCAGTTCGCGCAGGTGATCCATCACCTTGAGGGCGAACGCCTGCCCTTCGACCGTGCCGATGTCCTTGCCCATGAAATTGAGGCAGGCCTCGTTCATGCCCACGATGCCGATGGTCGAAAAGTGGTTCTTCCAGTAGAGCCCGGAACCCTGCTTGATTTCACGCAGGTAGAAGCGCGAGTAGGGATACAGATTCTTTTCGGTGAATTTTTCGAGCACCTTGCGCTTGATGAACAGGCTCTCCACCGCCAGGCGCACGCGCCGGTCCAGAAGGTCGAAGAATTCGTGTTCGCCCTGGGCCTGAAAACCGATGCGCGGCAGGTTGATGGTGACCACGCCGATCGATCCGGTGAGCGGGTTGGCGCCGAACAGACCGCCGCCGCGCTTGAGCAGTTCGCGGTTGTCCAGCCGCAGGCGGCAGCACATAGAACGCGCATCTTCCGGGGACATATCGGAGTTCACAAAATTGGAGAAATAGGGAATGCCGTACTTGGCGGTCATCTGCCAGACCAGGTCGAGGTTGCGGTTGCCCCAGTCGAAATCGGCCGTGATGTTGTAGGTCGGAATGGGGAACGTGAACACGCGCCCCTTGGCGTCGCCGGCCATCATCACCTCCGCGAAGGCGCGGTTGATCATGTCCATTTCAGCCTGGAAATCGCCGTAGGTGTCCTCTCGCTCCTCGCCGGCCACGATCACCGGGTGGTCTTTGAGAATCGAAGGCACGTTAAGATCCATGGTGATGTTGGTGAAGGGCGTCTGAAAGCCGACCCGAGTCGGAATGTTGATGTTGAAAATGAACTCCTGCAGCGCCTGCTTCACTTTTTCATAGGGTAGTTCGTCGTATCGTACGAACGGCGCCAGCAGGGTGTCGAAATTGGAAAGCGCCTGGGCGCCGGCCGCTTCGCCCTGCAGGGTATAGAAGAAATTGACGATCTGGCCGAGGGCCGAACGCAGGTGTTTGGGCGGCGCACTCTCGACCTTGCCCTCCACCCCCTTGAAGCCGTTTTTGAGCAGGTCCTTCAAATCCCAGCCCACGCAGTACACCGAGAGCAGGCTCAGGTCGTGAAGGTGGAGGTCGCCATCCTTGTGGGCGTTGCGGATCTCGGGCGGATAGATTTTGTTGAGCCAGTATTCGGAGGTGACGTCCGAGGAGATGTAGTTGTTCAGCCCCTGCAGCGAGTAGCACATGTTGCTGTTCTCTTTGATCTTCCAGTCCAGCCGCTGTATGTAATGGTCCACCAGGTCCAGATTGGCCTTGGTGGCGAAGTTGCGGATCTGGGCGTGCTGTTCGCGGTACAGGATATAGGCTTTGGCGGTGGTGTGATACGGAGATTCAAGCAGGACGTGCTCGACGATATCCTGAATTTCTTCCACGTCGGGCTGCGTGCCCAGGCGCAGCTCGTGCGCCAGGGTCAAAACCCGCAAGGTCAGCTTGCGTGCGTCGCGCTCGCCGAATTCGCCGGTGGCCTGTCCGGCCTTGGCGATGGCGGCCGTAATTTTGGAGGAATCGAATTCAACGATGCGCCCGTCCCGTTTTTTGATCTGATCGAACACCTGCCGCTCCTTCTCCGATGCAAGGGGTTTATTGCTTCGTTTGTCTGCGGACCGTACGGGCCGCGCCTGGGTTGTTTGAACTAGGGTTTCGGGGAAAACATGAAGATGGTGTCATCTATATCAACATTTCTCCGGATGTCAATCGCCAATTTTCCAATATCTAGGTCGGAATCCCTGTTGACAGCACAATATGTGGTGTGCCAATGCATTACCATTCCGTCAGCCGCCGCCGGGCCTTGCGGCTCCTTCAGCGCACGTTTGCGGCCGGCCCCCTGATTTCCTCCCGGTCGACATCCACGCTGCGGAGGAGCGGGGTAAAAAGCAAACGCACGTTCCCCCGGCGGCTTCTGGATCCTTCGGGGTAAACCGATAATCCCGCGCGACAAGGGAGCAGCGCCGACATGGCCCAAACCGCCAAAGAATTCGAGACCGAGCCGGGGGAGATCGATCTCTCCACCCACATCTGGGACGAGGACCGCTTCACCCAGCTGCTGATCCGCCAGCACCGCATCAGCGAAGAGCAGGCCCTTGCGGTGAGCCGCTTCATCCGGAAAGCCATCGATGAACTCAAGATCCGCCGCATCACCCCGGCCGTGGTCGAAGCGGTCGTCCGCAACGGTCTGGAAGAACACGGCGTGGACAAGGGGCTCGCTGTTCCCGTGGACCGTTCACTCTTCGTGCGCAACGGCCTGCACCTTTCCAAAAACGCCCGGACCGTGCTGGCGCGCCGCTATCTGAAGAAGGACGAACACGGCAAACCCCTGGAGAAGGCGGCACAGATGTTCAGGCGGGTGGCGCGGCATATCGCCCGGGCCGATCTCAACTACAATCCGCAGGCCGACGTGCCGGCCCTGGAAGAGACGTTTTACAGCCTGATGACCGAGATGAAGTTTCTTCCCAATTCGCCGACCCTGATGAACGCCGGCAGGCGCCTGGGGCAGCTGGCGGCTTGCTTCGTGCTGCCGGTCGAAGACAGCATGGAGGCGATCTTCGATACCCTCAAGAACGCGGCCATCATTCACAAATCGGGCGGCGGCACGGGATTTTCCTTCTCCCGCCTGCGGCCCAAGAACAGCACGGTGGGCACCACCGGCGGCGTGGCCTCCGGTCCGGTTTCATTCATGCGGATCTTCAATACGGCCACCGAACAGGTCAAGCAGGGCGGAACACGCCGGGGGGCCAACATGGCCATCCTGCGCGTCGATCATCCCGACATTCTCGAATTCATCTACTGCAAGCGCCGCAACGAGGAACTGAACAACTTCAACATTTCGGTGGGTTTGACGGATGCCTTCATGGCGGCGGTCGACAAAGGCGAGGCGTACGACCTGGTCGATCCCCATACCCGCAAGGTCATTCAAAAACTGGACGCCCGCGACGTATACGCCGCCCTGATCGAGCAGGCCTGGCGCAACGGCGATCCCGGCATCGTCTTCCTGGACCGCATCAACCGCGACAACCCCACGCCCCTGCTCGGCGAAATCGAAAGCACCAACCCGTGCGGCGAGCAGCCGCTGCTGCCCATGGAGGCATGCAACCTGGGGTCCATCAACCTGGCGGCATGCGTCACGGGAGGCGCGCAGGCCGCGCTCGACTGGCCTGAACTGAAGCGCATCGTGCACGCCGCGGTGCATTTCCTGGACAACACGATCGACATGTCGCGCTATCCCCTCGCGGCAATCGATGCTATGGTCAAGGGCAACCGTAAGGTCGGCCTTGGGGTGATGGGGTTCGCCGACCTGCTGTTTCAGCTGCGCATCCCCTACAACAGCGAAGCCGCCCTGGAGCTGGCCGAAGCGATGATGGCCTTCATCCAGAACGAGGCGCACGCCGCCTCGCGGCAGCTGGCGGCCGAACGCGGGCCGTTCGCCAATTTCGAAAAAAGCGTGTACCGAAGGCGCGACCTGCCGCCCCAGCGCAACGCCACGCTGACCACCATCGCGCCGACCGGCACCCTGAGCATCATCGCCAACTGCTCCAGCGGCATCGAACCGCTCTTCGCCCTGAGTTTCGTGCGCAATGTGATGGACGACGACAAGCTGACCGAGGTCAATCCTTGTTTCGAAGCGGCCGCCAAGGCGCACGGCTTTTACTCCGAGGCGCTGATGCGCACGATCGCCAAGAACGGCAGCCTGCGCGACATCGCCTCCATTCCCAATGAGGTCAAAGCGGTTTTCGTCACGGCGCACGACATCTCTCCCGAGTGGCATATCCGCATGCAGGCGGCCTTTCAAAAGCACACGGACAATGCCGTTTCCAAAACGGTCAACCTGCCGCAGGACGCCACGGCCGACGATGTGCGCAAGGTGTACGACCTGGCCTACGAGTTGAACTGCAAAGGGGTCACCATCTACCGCGACGGCAGCAAGGACAACCAGGTCCTCTCCACCGCCGCCACGACCACCAAGGCCGGACCGAGTCCCCTGGGCGCGGTGCGCAAACGCCCGGAGACCCTCGAGGGCTTCACCACCAAGATCCGCACCGGCCTGGGACAGCTCTATGTCACGGTCACCGAGTTCGACGGCCGTCCTTTCGAAGTGTTCGCCACCATCGGAAAATCGGGCCGCTCGACCACGGCCAAAACAGAGGCGATCGGCCGGCTGGTGTCGCTGGCCCTGCGCTCGGGCGTCTTCGTGGGCGACATCGTCGAGCAGCTCAAGGGCATCGGCGGCGAACACCCCGTTTTCCAGGAAGGCGGGCTGGTGCTCTCGATCCCGGATGCCATCGCCCGCGTGCTGGAGCGCCGCTACCTGGCGCAGGAGAACGGCAGGAAGCACAAGCACGGCAACACGCTGCTCGGTGAAGCATGCCCCGAGTGCGGCCAGACGGTCAGCTTCGAAGAGGGCTGCCAGAAATGCCACTTCTGCGGCTACACCAAATGCGGATGAGACGCCTCACGGATCCCATGAGGTGAAAGATCAAAAAGTGAAAGGTGAAAGAAGGGTCGGGTCGATTTATAGTTCACTGAAATGGACGCGCGCAGCAAGCTTTAGCGGCACTTCAAACCGCTGTGGCGTGTCCTTGTGTCCGGATACCGGCACGCCGGTGCGCTAAGGCAATGTACTTGAGCATTTCGGATATCCGCATTTCGCTTCGATTTTGAAAGAATCGTAAAGAGTATTTTCAAACACAGAGAACAAAGAGAAAATAATATGCTCTTAATAACTTACCTCTGTGTTCTCTGTGAACTCTGTGGTTAATCTAACTGCCCTTACGAGTCCATCAACTTACCGCTTTTCTTAATTCGACGACCACCTCCGTCTTGACCGAATTGGCGATGAAGCAGTGCGCGTGGGCCAGCTGGTGCAGCTTGCGCAGCTCCTCGTCCGAGGGCAGTTTGCGCCCCGAGAAAGAGACCGTCGGATTCAGGATGACCCGCGTCATGGCCATCTTGCCGGCGGAGTCGGCCGCCATGATGCCGGTGGCGGTGTCGCGGTAGGCATCCACGACAAAGCGGCGTTTGGCGGCCAGAGAGAGGAAAAAGAGCATGTGGCAGCTCGAAAGCGCGGCGACGAAGGCCTCTTCCGGATCGACGTTTTCCCGCACGGACCACGGTTCGGGAACGACGTGCGGCGACGATGAAGCCGCCACGACGGCGCCGCCGTCGAACTCCCACTCATGCGCGCGGCTGTATTGAAGCGACAGGAAATCCTGGTCGCCGCGGTTCCACCTCACGGTTGCCGTATAGCGCGACATGCTGCCTCCTGATATGGGTGACCGGGCGCCGCGAAGCGGGACCGGCCGGGATGAAAAGTATGCGTTCCGCTCTTGCCAGCGGCTCGGGCATGTAACAGAATAGGGCCGAAAAACCGGCGCACAATTTCCTCTCCGGCGTGTATTTCCGAAAGCGGATATCTGGAAAACGGCATACCGTGCGCTGAGGCAAACTACCGTATTTGAGCATCCAGGTCCGCATTTCCGAAAGTCAGGCCATGCGCTCGAACGGAAAACCGAACATTCCGCGCCGCAGGGTCTCCCCCTGGCTCAGGCTGTTCCCCTTTCTGCAGTGGGGCGCGCGGATGGACCGGCGGTCGCTTCGCGCGGACGTGCTCGCCGGGCTGACCGGCGCCTTCATCGTTCTGCCCCAGGGCGTGTCGTTCGCCATGATCGCCGGACTGCCGTCAGAATACGGCCTCTATACGGCCCTGGTGCCGCCGGTCATCGCCGCCCTCTTCGGGTCCTCGATGCACCTGGTCTCCGGACCCACGACGGCCCTAAGCCTGATCGTCTTCTCCACCTTGAGCCCCGTCGCCGAACCGGGAAGCGCCGATTATATCCGCCTGGCCTTCACCCTGGCTTTTCTGGCGGGTATATTCCAACTGGCGTTCGGCCTGGCCCGGCTGGGGACGCTGATCAACTTCGTCAGCCACTCGGTGATCGTCGGATTTACCGCCGGCGCCGCGTTCCTGATCGCGACCGGTCAGCTCAAGTTCGCGCTCGGTATTCCGGTGCCCGATGGATCTTCATTCTGGGCGAGCTGGCTGTTCATCCTGAAATCGCCGAGCCACATCAATGTCCACGAGTCGGCGGTGGCCGTTGTCACCCTGATCTGCACCGCGCTTTTGAAGACGCTGCGCCCGCGCTGGCCGGGACTGCTGATGGGATTGATCATCGGCAGCCTTACGAACCTGGCCCTGAACGGGGCCGCCCACGGGGTGCGGCTGCTCGGATCGCTGCCGGCGCAACTGCCGCCTCTGTCGGCGCCCGATTTCAGCCTGGATACCCTTCGCCTGCTGGCCCCGGGTGCCCTGGCCATCGCCCTACTGGGCCTCATCGAAGCCCTGTCCATCGCGCGCGCCGTGACCATCCACTCGCACCAGCACATCGACGGCAACCAGGAGTTCATCGGACAGGGGCTCTCCAACATCTTCGGAAGTTTCTTCTCCAGCTACGCCAGCTCCGGATCCTTCACCCGCTCCGGCGTGAATTACGATGCCGGGGCGCGGACCCCCCTGGCGAGCATCTTCTCGGCCGCATTCCTGGCCGGCATCGTCCTGCTGACCGCACCCCTGACCGCCTGGCTGCCGCTGCCGGCCATCGGCGCCGTGGTGCTGGTGGTGGCCTTCAAACTCATCGATCTGAAGCACATCCGCGAAATTCTGAAAAGCAGCCGTGCCGAAACCCTGGTGCTGCTGACCACCTTCCTGGGGACGCTCTTTTTCCAGATCGAATTTGCGATTTATACCGGCGTGCTGCTCTCGCTGGCGATCTATCTGACGCGCACCGCCCACCCGCACGTCACCGTCCTGGCTCCGGACCCGGTCGATGCCCGCCGGCGCTTCGGCGATGTCGCCGAACGCGGCCTGGCCGAATGTCCCCAATTGAAGATCGTTCGGGTAAACGGAACGCTGTTCTTCGGTGCAGCCAACCATGTTTCGGAAGTCCTCGAGGCGGTCGACGCCGACGCCCCGCGGCACCTGCTGATCATCGGCCACGGCATCAACTTCATCGACGTGTCGGGCGCCATGCTGCTGGTACAGGAAAACCAGAGGCGCCTCGCAATGGACAAAAGACTCTACCTGTGCCGCATCAACCGGGATGTCCATGATTTTCTGGCGCACGGGGAGTTCATTCAGCACATCGGCCGCAACCGCTTTTTCACGACCGAATACGATGCCATCGCCTCGATTTTCCCCACGCTCGACATGTCCGTCTGCAGGACCTGCGCGGCACGAATTTTCAAAGAATGCGACCGCGTTCCGCAGGCGGAGCCGCTCTCCGAAACCGCCGGCCAGGGAGAGGGCGGCAGGGGACCGGGCGAGAGCGCCTAGCGCTTTCGAAAGGCGATGCCCACCGAAGTGTACGGATAGCCATGAAAGCGGCGCATCCGGGGTCGAACGCTGTTCCAGTCGATCGCGAGATCAAGGCCGCCTTCGATTTCAAGCTCATTCAATTGCCCGAGCAGATGTTCGAGGCTTTTTCGATCGAAGATGTTCCAATCGACCTTGAACGAACGGCCCGGTCCCGCATACCACATCTCCTCCCCGCGTTGGCGCCCGTAATCGGTGGTCAGCAGCAGCTGCCCGCCGGGTTTGAGCACGCGCGCCGACTCGCGCAGCGCATGCGGCATGGCTTCGACCGGCAGGTGTTCGATCACCGAAATGCAAAAGACGGCATCGAAGCTGCGCGCCGCGAATGGCAGGCGCTGCAATTCTCCGCAAATGTACCGCACGCCTTCAGCCGGGGCGGGCGGACGCGGATCCAGGGCAGTGACCCGGTATTCGAGCCGCTGCAGGAAAAGCGGAAATACCGATGCGCCGCAACCCGCGTCCAAAATGCGGCTGCCGGGACCGGCCGCCGCGCGCCGCAGAGCCCAGGGGTACTCCCAGCGCTTGCTCGGATGCAGGTACATCGCAGGCGCCTTCTCCAAGATGGCTTCCATCTCCGCCACCGTTCGGCGGAAAAAGGGTGTGTTCAGGTCGGCAAGGTTCAGGGTGCCGTTGTAATCGGGTTTCATGGGGTGTACCCCTCCGCCCGCGCCCCGATCATGCGCTCGGCGACCGCCTCGACATCCTCTGCGCGGATCGCATCGATGCAGCTTCGCCGGCCGATCAGGCAGCGCCCCTTCAAAATGCAGGCTGAGGGACCCAGGGATTGCGTATTGCGGTGGGGGCAGGTCACGCCGCTGGTCAGTGCGCGTGCCTGAGGTGCGGGGGGCAGGTAGATTTCGGCGCTGCTGGGACCGAAAAGGGCCGCCACCGGCGTATCGACCGCCGCGGCCATATGCATCAGTCCCGTGTCGTTGCAAATCAGGAGCGCGCAATGGCGCAAAAGCGCGGCGGCATGCAGCAGGTGCACGGCGCGCAGGGTCGTCACGGTCGTGAGCGTGGATAAGCGGTCGGCGAGTTGATCGGCCAGCGAGCGCTGATTGCCGCCGAAAACGACGACCCCGCAGTCCAGCCTGCCGATCAA
>JAEYRZ010000032.1 GCA_023435265.1 Pseudomonadota bacterium | reverse complement strand
ACCTTCTACGGTTCGCCCAAGCCGGCCTTTGCCCGGCTGCGAGACCTGGCCTGGCCCCTCAACACGCCGAGACTGATCCTGGCGGCGGTGATCGTGCTGTTCGGCTTCATGCCCGGTTGGCTCTTCGACATGATCCAGACCGCCTCCGAACCGTTGATCGCGGGGTTGCCGCAATGAACGCCATGGCCTTTTCACCCGAACTCTTCGTCGGCGCGGCCGCGCTGTTCTTTCTTTTCGCGGCCATGGGGCCGCACACCACCGCGCGGCGGCTCTACTTCGCGGCGCTTTCGATCTCCGCGCTGGCCGTGGTGGTGAGCCTGCTGGCCCTCCCCCAGCAAGGGCTGCTCTTCGTGGGCAGCTACCGCGTGGACCTCTTCTCGCAGGTTTTCAAGGCGCTTCTGGCCATGGGCCTCTTCCTGGTGGTTTGCCTGTGCAGCCGCCTCGAAGGCGTGGCCCCGCGCTGGCACGCCGAGTTCTACCTACTGCTGTTCACCTGCACGCTGGCCATGATGCTGCTGGTCAGCGCCGTGCACCTGATTTCGCTCTACGTGGCCCTGGAGCTGTCCAGTTATTCGCTGTACGTGCTGGTGGCCCTGCGCCGCGACCGCAGCCTGGGCCTGGAGGCGGCCCTGAAGTACTTTCTGGTGGGCGTGGTCGCCTCGGCGGTGATGCTGTTCGGCATGGCCCTGCTCTACGCCCAGACCGGCAGCGCCCACCTGCTCGAACTGCGCAGCCTGCTGCCGCCGATGCTCGCGCAGCCGCTGGTGATCGTGGCGCTCGTTCTTTCGCTGGGCGGCTTCTTCTTTAAACTGGCGCTCTTTCCGTTCCATTTCTGGGCCCCGGATGTCTACCAGGGCGGCGCCCATCAGCTGGGGGCCTTCATTGCGGCGGTGTCCAAGCTGGCGGCGGTGGCGGTCCTGCTGCGCGTGACCATCGATACGGCCCAGGGCAGCCGGCTGCTGGCCGATCTGCTGGTCGGCCTGGCCGTCGTTTCGATGACCGTGGGCAACCTGGCCGCCATCGCGCAGAACGATTTCAAGCGCATGTTGGCCTTTTCGAGCATCGCCCACGCAGGATACGTGCTGATCGGCATCCTGTGCCTGTCGCCCGACGGTGTGGCGGGCAGCATTTTCTACGCGGTCTCCCTGCTGGTGATGAAATTCAGCTGCTTCATGGTGGTGGCCTGGGTGGCCTGGGACGGCGCCAATCCAACGATCGCGCAGCTGGCGGGCCTGCACCGGCGCTCGCCGCTGCTGGCCATGACCCTGATGCTGGCCGTCTTCGGCCTGGCCGGGATTCCGCCCACCATCGGCTTCACCGCCAAGCTGCTGGTCTTCACCGCCGCCATCCGCCAAGGCTACCTGATCCTGGTGATCATCGCCATGGCCAATGTGGTGGTGTCGCTTTATTACTACCTTTCGGTGGTCAAGGCGGCCTACCTCACGGAGCCGGTCCGCGCGGACGCCGGCGCAGCACTGATCCTGACGCCGCCCGAGCGCCTGCTCGCCTACCTGATGCTGGCGGCGATGATCGGCGCCGGCTTTTTCCCGCACTATCTGATCGAATGGACGCGCGAGGCCGCAGGGTACCTGTTCTAACGGGAGCGCCGCGCCCTCGCTTCACTATCGGGTTCAAGGTTGAAGGCGCCGTATAGTCCAATATCTACATTGCGCTTCATCCCGTCGTCCTTCGGGCAGTATCTAAGAATTCTCCGTTTTAGAGAAACAGGAAGGAGGGGGAAAATGATTACAAGAATACTTATGATGGCATTATTTATATCTGTATTTCATGGATGCAATTCGACAAAAGTATCGGAAAATGCAACTTATTTGGATGTTAATTTTGAATGGACAAAAAGTTCAGCATGTTCGAACATATCGCCAGCAATAATTGTAACGAATATTCCCAATGAAGCTAAGTTTCTTAAAGTGGAAATGGTCGATCTCGATATGCCATCATATGATCATGGCGGGGGCGAAGTCCTTTACAGCGGCTCAAATACAATTAGCGAAGGTTCACTGAAATCTTACGCCGGCCCATGCCCACCTGCTGGTATTGAACACTCCTATGAAATTACTGTGCAAGCGTTAAATGAAGATAAGAAAATCATTCTCGGTAAAGGAAAGGCAATTAGAAAATTTAAAAAAGAAGGCTAACCAGAGACAGTTGACGGACTCGGTTCCCTCGCTGCAAAGCCCAGCCGTTAGAGCAAAATAATGTTGTAAAACGAAAGTTTAAACGAATGGAGCTCTTCAACGGGGGAAATTCCGATAGCACTGGAATACTTCCAATTCTGAACTTTTTGATGCTTATCAGTCCAAATGATTCCTCCTCAGAACTTATTTTTACAGTCTCTGAGATCCCAGATTGGTACAGAGCAGCCAATACATACGCATGAGCCCGAAAAAGTATATTACATAATGAAAGGGCAAGGGCATGAGGGCAGATGAAAAAAAATAGCTTGAAGCTTATGGTTATCGTCATGGCGTTCGCGGTAATGCTGGCTTGCGATCGTAGCACGCCGCTTGCTTTGTATGAACCCAGATCTCAAGAGGAGCAGTCGCTTAAAAGCGTATTGATGGCGTTTCAGGACGGAGTGATCGATAAAGATGCAGACACGGTGATGAGGTTCATTCACGAGCAAGCCTCGATCATGATCAATGGGCACTACCTTTCAAAGACGGAGTATGCCCGGATCCTCCCCGATCGACTCGCCGAAAACTCCCATATGGCACTGGGAAAACCAAAAATGAAGGTTTCAGGCGATGGCGCTCAGATCAGAATCTACATGACCCGAGGCGACAATACGTTTCTGGTGAATTTCAACATGAAAAAGGAGGATGGGAACTGGTACATTATGGGCTGGGAATATTGATACGCAGTGAATCGGCCAAAGTAGGAAGATAACGAGTATGCCAACAGTGATCAGCCATGCCGCTGTTGCCGTTGCTGCTTCATTCGGGCTTGGATCTTCGCGGGGTTTTGTCAAACTCGTGTTTTTGAGCATCATTTGCGCCGTCATTCCGGATGCGGATATGATCGGCTACCACTTGTTTTACATACCCTATACGTCCTTTTTAGGTCACAGGGGCTTTTCCCATTCCATATGCTTCGCGGCCCTGTTCAGCGCACTGATCGTTTTCGCATTTTATCGGAGTGATTCGATATCTTCATGGATGAAATATTTCTTGTTCTTTTTCATTCTTACTGCGAGTCACGGAATATTGGATGCTTTTACGAACGGCGGCCATGGGATCGCGCTGCTTTCGCCGTTTACCGATTACCGGTATGTTTTTCCGTTCACACCGATCGAAGTGTCGCCGTTCAGCCCGAGAGCCTTTCTGGGTCAGCGAGGCTTAATCATACTGAAGTCCGAGCTTTTATGGACCTGGATGCCATCTTTGTTTGCGGCTGTTTTGCTGAAGTTGGTCATCAATCGGAAACTGAAAAACCGGCCGTAACGTTAGCGCGTCGAACCGGTCGCAAATTGCGACAACTATTCGAAATGCAAGGACAGAAAGCATGGATGAAGCAAGTGTGATTGTCCCTGCCATAAAAATTGAAAATCGAATTCTTCTTATTAGAGAAGAAAAGGTCATCGTAGATGCCGACCTGGCAAATTTCTATGGTGTCTCAACAAAACGTTTAAACGAGCAGGTTAAAAGGAATAGAGTCATGCGACATGCGACCAGCGCAGAGGTCGATGTCCGGATGGGTGGCGTGAACGCCGAGATCGTTCTCTGCGGACATAGCCACATACCGGGAGTCGTTCGTGCTTCGAGCGGGCAGCTGATCGTCAATCCAGGGAGCGTCGGCCTTACGCCTACGATGACAGCCACCCTTATCCGCACGTCGTTGAAACTGGTGCTCCCGATGCGCGCTATGCAATCGTCGAGCGGCATCTCGGCGAATGGAGGGCGACTTTGATTTCGGTTCCATACCAACACCGCAGCATGGAGAAGCTGGCGCTCGCGAGGCAACGGTATGAATGGGCTCAAGCGCTGTCGTCCGGCTATTTGTCTTCGCATGGATAGCCATCGTTGGAGCCTGCCATGCGGATGACGAACTCCGCAAGAAATTGCCTGATCGGCATACTGGTCGCCGGGTGGCTGCTTGCGCCGATGCGCCTTGCGGCCGCCCCCGCGCCGGGTTTGCCGGAAAGCGAGCGCCGGATCATCGAGCGGCTGATCGCCGCGGTAGAACAGCTTCCCGACGCCGCCTTCATCCGCAACGGCCGCAGCTATGACGCCGCGGTCGCCGTCCGATTCCTGAGGGGCAAGTGGCGCGCCAGAAAACTGAAGGTGCGTTCGGCCGAGGACTTCATCGAACAGGTGGCCTCCCGCTCCTCGACCACCGGCCGCACCTATCGCATTCGCTTCGCCGACGGCCGCGAGACCGAACTGGCCCAATTCTTCCACACGCTTTTGAGGCGGATCCGGGCGGAGTGAAGCCAACCCGCCGAGCCGGGCGGAGCAGGGGGAGCTTCTTGCGAACCGGCAGCAAGTTCCGCTTGGCGGTAATACTGTCGGTCAGGCGCTGTCCACCACAGGGGACACGGAGGTCACAGAGGATCATTTTCAGCCGGTCTCTGTTTCTCTGTGCCCTCTGTGGTGAAACACTTGTGAGTTGATATTTGCGACGACATGTAGCAAGGAGTGCCTCCGCCAATTTCGCGAATTCGCGAATTATTGAAAAAGGCATAACTGAATGCGCTCCATCCCCGCCGCTCATTTCGGTCCGGGTCGCTGGCATTCGGCGATCAGGTGACTATCTTGCATTGAACGAGGAGGACCATGGACACCCACAGCAAAGTGATCGGATACATTCTCTGGATTTTCGGCTTCATGGGCGCGCACCGCTTTTACTACGGCCGGCCGGTCAGCGGCACGATCTGGTTTTTCACGCTCGGGCTGCTTTTCATCGGCTGGATCGTCGACCTTTTCCTGATTCCGTCGATGGACCGGCGCGCCGACATCAAGTACACGGCCGGTCCCAAGGACTACAACGTCACCTGGATTCTGCTGACTTTCCTGGGCGTCTTCGGCATCCATCGCTTTTACCTGGGCAAGTGGATCAGCGGCCTGATCTATCTCTTGACCGGCGGGCTCTTTCTGATCGGCGTGGTTTACGACTACTGGACCCTGAACGGTCAGATCAGCGAGGCGAACCGGGTGGTTTGAAGGGCCGTCAGGAGGTTTGAATGGACATTCTGAGGATCATCATCGCGATCCTGCTGCCGCCGCTGGGCGTCTTCCTGCAGGTCGGTCTCAAAGGCGCCTTCTGGCTCAACATCCTGCTGACCCTTCTGGGATACATCCCGGGGTTGGTGCATGCCATTTACATCATCGCCAAACGCTGAGGGCTCGCTTCTGCCCGGTTTCCGCTTTGCCCGTTCTTCATGAATCCGCCGCCCCGGCGGCGCTCGCCTGCGCGGCGATCTGGAAATAGTTTTTGGGAATGCGCGGTTCGGCCAGCAGGCCCATCGCCGGGACCGGATAGCGAAACGATCCCTGGCCACGCACGTAGTTCAACCCTTCGATCAAGGCCGCGATGCGGCTGTAGGGAACGGCGAACGAGAGTTCATGGTCCTGGGTGCCGGCGAAGATCCGCTCGCCCGGGCCGGGAATCATGTAGGTGCACTCGCCTTTTTGTATCGCACCCGCCAGCCAGAGCGAGCATCCGTAGCGGCCGGTGCTGAGCGAGGCGATGCCGGTTCCCAGGCCGAAGTTGGCGCCCTGGATGAGCGCCAGGATCTGGGCGGCATTGCCGTAGACCACCACCAGGTCGGGTATGAAATCGCATCGGGAAACCGGCGCCAGCCACACCGCTTCGAAGCGGCCCTGGGGCCAGCGCGGGTAGGCGGCTTCCATGGCGCGCGCGCAGGCCGCATCCTGCTGGTAGGCGCGGGCGATGTCGCCTTCCAGAAACTTGTCCGGCGGGGTCAACCCCATGAACACCAGCGGCAGCGGGCATCCGTGATCTTCCGCGCCGAATACCATGGTCCAGCCGAAATTGCGGGCCAGCGACATTCCCTGGCAGGCCGCCAGCCGGTTGCCGACCTGGGCCAGCGGGGCTTTGGCCTTCTGGGGAATTTTTTCGCCCGGCGCGGCCAGTTTGACGGCCACCGGCGCGCTGGACAGGCGCAGGTGGGTGTCCAAAGTCTCGGCGAATCGGCGGATGGTTTCGTCCATTGCGTTCTCTCCCTGTTTAAGTTTGATGATATATGATCCCGCTCACCCCCGGCGCAGCCGCAGCAGCGCTTTATCCCACAGCGCCTGAATCTCCGGGATATGCAGCCGCCGCGCCGCGGTCAGGCACAGTCCTCCGAATAAAACGGTGACTCCCGCCGCAAGGAGGAGACTGCCGACCATCGAGGCCGGGTCGATGAGAGCGGTCAGCAGGCGCCGCGCGATTTCCAGCAGAACTCCCAGCGGCAGGCACAAGAGGGTGATCTTCACGTAAAAGCGGTATACCTGCCCGGCCTCGGTGTTGGCGGTGCGGCGGTTCCAGACGCCGTACAGCACCCCGACCTGCACAAGGGCCGAGAGCGAAACGGCCAGCCCGACGCCCAGCACGCTCAGACTTTTGAGTCCGATCCAGTAGAGCGGTACACTGACCAGCGCGGCCAGGCTGGTGCAGACCGCCGGCGTGAGGGTGTTCTGTACGGCATAAAACCCCCGGCTGACGACTGTCTGGGCGCTGAAGGCGGCTGCGCCGACGAGCATTCCGGCAAGCGCCAGGGCGGTCATGCGCGTATCGGCGGGGGTGAAGTTCCCGCGTTCGAACAGGATGCGGACGATCTCTTCGCGCAGCACCATGAACAGCACGGCCACGGGCAGGACGAGGGCCAGGTAGCGCAAACTGGCGTTGAACAGGCGGTTCATTTCCGCAAGCCGGTTTTCGGCCGCCAGGCCCGCCAGGAAGGGGTAGGAGGCGGCACCCACCGCCTGGCCGAAGAAACCCACCAGCAGCATGAGGATGCGGAAGGCGAAATCGATCCAGGTAATGGCCCCCACCGGCAGGAAACTGCCGAACAGCTTGATGAAAATCTCGGTGGAGAAGGTCATCGTCAATCCCAGCATCAACGGCAGGGTGAGCAGCAGGTAGCGCCGCAGTTCTGGATGACGGAAGTCGAAGTTGGGTTGAAAGCGCAGGCCGAGCCGGGCGGCGCCGGCCGCCTGGAGGGCGAAGCTGCCGATGAAGGCGCCGATCAGTGCGCCCCAGGCGAAGGCTTCCACGCCGATGCGGCGGGCAAAGAGAATGCCCGCCAGGATGATGCCCAGATTGTAGATCAAGGGCGCCAGGGCCGGGAACAGGAAGCGCTGCCGGGCGAACTGCACGGCCATGCACAGGCTGCCGGCGAAGAAGAAGAACTGGGCCGGCAGCACGATGCGCGTCATGCGCACCATGAGTGCGAGGAAATGCGGATCGTCGCGGCCGGGGGCCAGGATCGGTGCGATCCAGGGGGCCGCCGCCAGGGCCAGCGCGGTCAGAACGAGCATCAGCAACCCGCCCAGCGTCAGAATGGTCCAGAAGAGCCGGAAGCCGCCCGCCTCGTCCTCCTGCGCGAGGTGGCGTGTGAAGATCGGAATGAAGGTGACCGAGAGAAATCCGCTGGCCAGTACGTGGTTGAGAATCTCGGGCAATGCGAAAGCGGCCTTGTAGGCATCGACTTCCAGGCCCGCGCCGCCGAGATCGGCGATCACCGATTCGCGGGCGACCCCCAGCACGCGGCTGAGGAACACCGAAGCCATCATGATCAGGGTGGCGATTCCGATTGTGCGGGCCGTTCCGTTTGCGTTTGCCATGTCCGTCTTCCGGATTGCGGGTGGCTTCTCCTTAGCACGGCGGGTCGAAAAAGGCACGGGGTGTCGGACAAACGCTTCTTTTCGATGCCGTTGACGTGCCGCTTGACACCCGTCGATTGGTACCTAACCTCATGCTTTGTTCGGGCTGTTCCGGCCGTTCGATACTGCCCCCGGATGTCCGTTGTCGCTTGCGCCCACCGACCGGACGCGCTTCCCATCCTTCCTCCCTGCGGCCGGCTTCCCGGCCACCCCCGCGCCGGCAGGCACGGGCAACCCCACACCGAGAGGAGGACACCCATGCACGAAAGCGTTTACAAAGTCATTCAGGTAGTCGGCACCAGTCCCAATTCATGGGAAGAAGCGGCCCGCAACGCGGTCGAGACCGCCAGCAAATCGTTGCGCGATCTGCGCGTGGCCGAGATCGACAAGCTCGACCTCAAAGTCGAAAACGGCAAGGCCGTCGCGTTCCGGGCGCGCGTACAGATTTCTTTCAAGTATCAGACCGAGTAGCGCCCATTCAGAATTCAAGAGGGTACCGGCGGGTACCCTCTTTTTTTGGGCGTTTTGACTTAGATCAAGGCCCCCTTGCGCCAATCGCGTATGCTGCGACAGAACGCCTCGAAAGGAGCCTTATGAATCCGATCGTCATATCGCATGTCCCGGACCGGCAGGACCTGCGCCGCCGCTGCGGCGTCGATTTCAACCGCTGCTTCCACTGCCGCTGCTGCGCCGGCGGGTGCCCGTTCATCGAAACCATGGACCATCCGCCCAATGCCGTGATCCGGTTGCTGCAGCTGGATCTGCTCGACGAAGCGCTGGCCAGCCGCACCATCTGGACCTGCGTGAGCTGCAACACCTGCGCCGTGCAGTGCCCCATGGCGATCGATATCCCCGGCCTGATGGACAAGCTGCGTCAATTGGCGCTCGAGCGCGGGGTGGCTGCGGCCGAGCCGGACGTGGTCGAATTTCACAAGACCGTGCTCGACTCCATCGCGCGCTACGGCCGCACGCACAAGCTCGAGATCATGCTGCGCTACAAGCTCAAGACGCGCACCTTCCTCCAGGATTGGCAGGTGGGTCTGAAGATGATGGCCAAACGCAAACTCGATCTCACGCCTTCGCGCATCGACGCCATCGGGGATCTGAAACGGCTGCTCGGTTTGAACGGGGACAAGGCTGGAAAGTGAAAGGGAAGGTAAAATTTCGAGGTTTTCATCAAAGGCTGACAACCGCTGAGAGGTTTTCGATGGAAAAAACATACGCCTACTTTCCAGGCTGTTCGCTGGCCACCTCGGCCAAGGAAAACAACGCCTCGCTCAAGAGCGTGTGCCGCCGACTGGGCATCCGGCTGCAGGAGCTTGAAGACTGGAACTGCTGCGGAAGTTCCTCGGCGCACTGCATCGACGGCGCCATGGCCGACAAGCTGGCCATGCGCAACCTGAGCCTGGTTCCCGCCGCAATGACGCTGGTGACCGCCTGTCCCAGCTGCCACCTGCGCCTGCGCGCCGCGCAGCATAAACTGCAGTCCGCCGATACCGCGCGGCAGGATTATCGCAGCTGGTTCGGCCGGGCGGCCGATCCCGAGCTTGCGATCATCCATTTCTTCGAGCTGCTGGACCGGATCGACTGGGACGCGCTCCTGCCGCAGGCCCGCGAACGGCTGCGCGGCCTGACCTTCGCGCCCTATTACGGCTGCATGCTGGCCCGGCCGCCGGTGATGCGGCGCGAGAAGAACTACCACGGCATCATGGAGCGCGTGCTCGGCCACCTGGGCGCCACACCGGTCTCCTGGGCCTACGGCGCGCGCTGCTGCGGCACCTTCCTGTCGGTGGTGCGGCCCGACGTGGTCACCCCCATGGTGCGCGCCATCGTCGCCGACGCCGCCCGCAACGGCGCCGAGTGCCTGGTGACGGCCTGCGCCATGTGCCACCTGAACCTCGAAGTGCGCTCGGCCAACGGGCAGAGCCTGCCCATCTTCCATTTCTCCGAGGTGCTCGCCCTGGCGCTGGGCGAAGGTTCGCCCGATGCCTTCTTCGAGCGTCATCTCATCGATCCCCGTCCCCTGCTGCGCACGCATCGGCTCTGGCCGTAACCCATGGCGGCAGGCGACGGTGCCGCACGGCCCCGGGCGCGACCCGTTCACACGACCATAGTGCGCCCGGCTCACGATATGTTCCGATCCTTGATGCTCCGTCTGACAGACCCCAAAAAATAAATTCCGCAGGGTATTGTGGTTGCGCTCGGGATGTGAAAATTGTAACAGCCAATGTACGATACCATCTATCTTTCTCTCGACCCACAGTAATCCGATTATTACGGCACACCGGGAGTTCGCATGGCAGAAAAGAGAAAGAAGGGGACCGGCAAGCGCTCTATTTCCCGAGCACCCGCAACATCCGGTACCCTGCCTCATTCCGAGCAGTACCAGGCCGAACAGGAAGAAGCGCGCACCATCGAGGATAACGGCGCCCCCCAGTCGGTCGAAAAGTCGTTGCAGGACCCGGACCAGCCTGCGGACGGCAAGGCAGCTCCGTTTCCGGTAGTCGGCCTGGGCGCTTCTGCAGGCGGGCTCGAGGCGCTGGAAGCCTTCTTTGCGGCGGTCCCCTCCGGCAGCGGCATGGCCTTTGTGGTGATCACGCACACCGACCCCGAGCACGCCAGCATGCTGCCCGAGCTGATCAAGCGCAAGACCCGGCTGGCCGTCAAAACGATCGAGGAGGGCATGCCGGTCGAGCCCGACACGGTGTATATCCCGCCCACCGACCGCGATCCCCTGATCGAGGGCGAAGTGTTCCACCTCCAGAAACGCCCGGCCCGCGTGGTGGTGCACATGCCTATCGACATCTTCTTCAAATCACTGGCCGCGTCGCGCGGCGAACGGGCCGCCTGTATCGTCCTGTCAGGCACCGGCACCGACGGCACCCAGGGATTGCGCCTGGTCAAAGAGAAATCCGGCCTGGCTGTGGTTCAGAGCCGCGATTCGGCCCGCCACAAAGGCATGCCCGAAAGCGCAATAACCACCGGCCTGGTCGATTTCGTGCTCGATCCCGCGGAAATGCCCGAACGGCTGCTGGACTTTTACCGGCATCCGGCGGCCCTGCAGCCCCCGCCGACCGATGACGAGGCCGGCAAGGCCGATCCGTTGCGACGGATCCTGGGCTTTCTCGGCCAACGCACGCGCCACGATTTCACCCTGTACAAAAACAGCACCCTGGTGCGGCGCATCGAACGCCGCATGACCGTCACGCGCAGCCGCAACCCGGAGGAATACCTGCAGTTCCTGCACCGCAATGCGGACGAAACGCGCAACCTTTTTCATGACCTCCTGATCGGCGTCACCAGCTTTTTCCGCGACACTGAGGCCTTCGAGCAGCTCAAGCAAATAGTGGTCAAGGAGTTGATCGAGCGCACCCAGGAGGGCGACCCCTTAAGGATCTGGATCCCGGGCTGCGCCACCGGCGAGGAGGCCTTTTCGGTGGCCATTCTTTTCAGAGAGGTTCTGGACGAAAACAACGCCACCCGGCAGATGCAGATCTTCGGTACCGACATCGATGCGCGGGCCGTCGACAAGGCCCGCCAGGGCAGCTATCTCCAGAATATCGCCGCTGACGTCAGCCCGGAGCGCCTCAAACGCTTTTTCATCAAGGACGGGGAGCAGTACCGCATCAAGAGCGAAGTACGCGAGGCCGTGGTGTTCGCCGAGCAGAACCTGCTGCGCGATCCGCCCTTTTCCGGCCTCGACCTTCTGGTGTGCCGCAACCTTCTGATCTATCTCAAGCCTGAGGCCCAGGAAAAGCTCCTGCCGCTGTTTCATTACACGCTCAAACGGGGCGGGTATCTGTTCCTGGGGACCTCGGAGAGCATCGGCCGCTTCCCCGAGCTGTTCCGCCCGGTCAGCAAGCCGCACAGCATCTATCAGCGCAAAGAGAGCCTCGTGCGCCCGCAAGTGCAGTTTCCCACCGGCATGCGCGAACTCAGGAACGGCGAGGGGCGCACGGTGCACGAGCCGCCCGCGCAACTGGAGCATTACAGCCTGGCCCAGGTGGTGGAGCGCACGCTGCTCAAGCAGCACACCCCGGCCTGCGTGATCGTCAACAGCGAAGGCGAGATCCTGCACATTCACGGCCGCACGGGCAAGTACCTCGAACCGGCCCCCGGCAAACCCAACCTGCGCGTGACCGAGATGGCGCGCGAAGGCTTGCGCTTCGCCCTGCTTTCGGCCATGCGGCGCGCGGCCGAGACGCAACAGACGGTGCGCGAGGAGGCGGTGCGCGTCAAGACCAACGGCGGGTATCAGCGCATCGCCCTGACCGTCCGGGGCTTCGCCCACAACTCGCTCAAAGATTGTCAGATGCTGATTTTCGAGGAGCTGCCCGATGTGGCCGCCGGGGACGGCAGGTCCGCCGATCTCGGAGATCAGGCGGCCGACAAGATCGAGGAGCTCGAGCGCGAGCTGCTGCGCCTGCGGCAGGATTATCAGAGCGCCATGGAGGAGCTCGAGACCTCCAACGAGGAGCTGCGTTCGGTCAACGAGGAGATGCACTCCTCCAATGAGGAACTGCAGAGCACCAACGAAGAGCTGGAATCGTCGCGCGAGGAGCTGCAGTCGCTCAACGAAGAGCTCAACACGGTCAACAGCGAGCTGCACAGCAAGATCGTCGAGCTCAACGAATCCTACGGCGCCATCACCCAGGTGCTCAACAGCACGCGCATCGCCATCGTTTTCCTGGACAACGACCTGTGCGTGCGGCGGTTCACGCAGGAGGCGGCGCGCCTGATCAACCTGATCGAAACGGATGTGGGGCGGCCCTTGAAGCACATTGCCAGCAACCTGGTTTTCGACGACCTGGCCAGTAAGGCCTACGACGTACTGCAGAAGCTTTCGCCTTACGAGGATGAAGTGCGCACCAGCGACGGGCGCTGGTATCACATGTCCATTCTGGTCCACCGCACCCAGGAACACATCATCGAAGGCGTGGTGCTCACCTTTGTCAATATCGACGCGCTCAAAAAGGTTCAGCAACAGATGGAGCGTTACGGCGCCAACGCCCGGGCGGCTGCCCGCAACTACGTCCAGGCCGTCAGCGACGGCGCACACGACGCGCTGCTGGTGCTCGATTCCGACATGCGTGTGATCGCGGCCAACCGGCGCCTCCACCACCTCCTGGACACGCGCGTGGAGGAGATCGAGGGGCGACCATTCTTCGAACTATCCAAAGGCCGGTGGGACCCTGCTGAACTGCGCGCGGGCCTGACGGAGATGCTGCGCGGCGGCCGCCCGGTCGAAGATCTTCCGGTCGATTTCCGCTCGCCCCTGCGAGGGGACCGGCGGCTCAGCGTGAACGGCCGCCTGCTGCCGGAAGCGCCCGATGAAGAGGGACGGATTCTGCTCTCCATCGAGGACGTGACCGATCGCTCCCGCTGAAAGGGTTCACCATGGGCATACGCTTCCAATCGAGTGCGGTCTTCAAAGAACTGCGCCAGCGGGCCGAACGGACGATGCAGCAGAAGGAGGATCGGCGGCGTGACGTCGATGACCTCGATCTGGTGCGCCTGGCCCATGAACTGGAGGTCCAGTATGTCGAGCTGGAGCTGCAGAATGAAGAACTGCGCCGCACCGCCAAGGAGCTGGAGGCTTCGCGCGATGCGTTTGTCGATCTGTATGACACTGCGCCGGTGGCTTTTGTTTCCCTGAACCGCGAGGGTCGCATCGAACAGATCAATCAGACGGCCGCGCAGATGCTGGCCGATCCGGAAGAATTCCTGACCGGCACTGTTTTTTTGCACCTGATTCACCCCGAGGACCGCGAGCGTTTTCATCGCCGCGTTCAGCAGAAAGCGCAGCATGGAGGGGACGCGCCGCTCGATCTGCGGCTCAAGGGCCGCGGCGGCGATTACCTCGATGCCCAGGTGCATGTGACCGGCAAGCGCAACGAGGCAGGCACCTACTGGCGTCTGGCCCTGGTGGATGTGACGGCGCGCCGGCAGTACGAAAACGCGCTCGAGGAGTCCCGCCGGGAACTGGAGGATCGCGTGGCCGAGCGCACGGCCGAGCTGACCCGCCGTACGCAGCAGCTGGCCCGGCTGACCAGCGAGCTGGCCCTCGCCGAGCAGCGCGAGCGCCGTCGCCTGTCCGAACTGCTGCACGATCACCTGCAGCAATTGCTGGCCGGCGCCCGGATCAATCTGGATCTGCTCGGCGAAACGCGCGCCATCGAAGCGGACCCGGCGTTCCGGGAGGTTCACAACCTGCTCCTGGGGGCCATCCAGACCTCGCGCTCGCTGTCGTCCGAGCTCTCGCCCCCGGTGCTCTACCTTCAGGGTCTGAGCGGCGCGCTTGCATGGCTTGCACGCTGGATGGAACAGACCCACAAGCTCAAAGTGGAGGTGGCGGCCGATCCGGCGGCCGACCCGGCCCGCGAGGATCTAAAGATCCTGCTTTTTCAGGCCGTGCGCGAGCTGCTCTTCAATGTGGTCAAGCATGCCGGCACCCAGGCCGCTTGGATCGAAATGACCCGTCACGACCACCATACCCGCATCGTGGTCCGCGATCGGGGCGCCGGTTTCGATGCCGAGACCTTCTGGGACAGCAAGCCGGAAGTCGAGGGCGGTTACGGGCTCTTCAGCATTCGGGAACGGATGGCCTTTCTGGGCGGTACGTTCGATCTTGTCAGCCGCCCGTCCCACGGCACCACCGCGACGTTGAGCCTGCCCCTGGTGGCGCGGGCACCCGAACCGGCATCCGAAACGGAATCCACCAAGCCTCCCGGCGGCCACGCCGAAGGCGCTTCCAAAATCCGCATCCTTCTGGTGGACGATCATGCCATGGTGCGCAAGGGCTTTTCCCTGCTGCTCTCCCGGCATGCCGACATCGAAATCGCCGGAGAAGCCGAGGACGGCCGCAAGGCGGTCGAGGCGGCCCGCAAGGTCAAGCCGGACGTCATCCTGATGGATATCAACATGCCGGTGATGAACGGGCTCGAAGCCACCCGGCGCATCCACGAGGAACTGCCCCGGGTCCGGATCATCGGCCTCTCCATGCACCTTGCCGAGGACCAGGCCCAGGCCATTTTCGATGCCGGCGCCGAAGCCTACCTGAACAAGAGCGCCAACCCCGATTCCCTGCTGCAGGCGATCCGAAGCCGGTGAGGCCGCCCGATGCCCGAATGGTCGAAGACACCTTAATGATGGACTCGTAAAATGGCAGACCAACCACAGAGAGCACAGAGAACACAGAGGTAAGTCATTAAGATAATTTCTTTCTATGTGCCCTCTGTGCCCTCTGTGCTCTCTGTGGTAATAATCCTACCCAAACCGACGGACGGCGCCGTCTTAATTCAATTCCGGCCTTTTACACTGCATCCCGTATAGCTAAAGCCTTGCTTGCGCGATAGATTTGGCAATGGAACCATTATCCATCGTGGTTATCGGCGCGTCGGCCGGCGGGGTGACGGCCCTCAAGCAGCTGGTGAGCCGGTTTCCGGCCGATCTTCCAGCTGCGGTGTGCATCGTGCTGCACATGGCTCCCAATCATCCCACCCAGCTGCACACGATTCTCGACGCCGTCGGGCCGCTGGCGGTGATCCAGGCTGCAAACGAGCAGGAGATCGAAGCGGGCCGGATCTACATCGCGCGGCCCAATCACCACCTGCTGGTCAAAGAGGACCGCCTGGCCGTGGTCTTCGGCCCCCGTGAAAACCGGGCACGGCCCTCGATCGACGTGCTGATGCGTTCGGCGGCCGTATATTACACCACGCGGGTGATCGGTGTGCTGCTGACCGGTTATCTCACCGACGGCGTCAGCGGGATCTCCGCAGTCAAGCGCTGCGGCGGCGCAACCCTGGTGCAGGATCCGGCCGAATGCCCGGCACCCTACCTGCCGCGTGCGGCCATCGCTCAGGCCGAGATCGATCACGTCTTGCCGCTTGACGGGCTTGCGCTCAAAATCGATGAAATCGCCAGGCGACCGACTTCACCACGGTCGCAGGCCGTGCCGGAGGAAATCATGGAAGAAGTGAACGTGTCCGAACACGAGGTGCCGGATATTGCCCATATGCGCACGATCGGCGATTTGACCCCCTACACCTGTCCGGAGTGCGGCGGCACCCTGTGGAAGGCCAAGCACGAGCCGCTCAAGCGCTATATCTGCCACACCGGCCATTCGTTCAGCGAGGAGGCGTACCTGGAGGGGCAGGCCGATATGATCGAAAATTCCCTCTGGTCGACTATGCGCTACGTTCAGGAGCGCATCGACGTGCTGCAGAAAATGATCCCGGAGCAAAAGTCCAAGGGCAACGGCGTCTTCGCCGAAGAGCTGGCGCGCAAGGTGGCCGAAATGCAGCACCATGTGCGCGTCATCCGCCGCTTCATCATGTCCGGCACGCTGACCGGCATGCAGAACAATGCCGCGGCGGCCGGCCGATAGACTAGTTCCGGCCCGCCGACCAGTTCTGATCGTAGACCACCTTGACGGCACCGGCGGCGCTCGACTGCACCACCGCGAAGCGCCGCCCGTCGCGGCTCACATCGTAGCGGTTGATCATGGCCATGCCCAGATTGGGCCAGCTGAACAGGCGCGCGGGCGTCCCCAGTGCAAGCCTGGGACGGGTGCCGACCTTGACCGCCATCAGATCCCGGCCGCACACATAGAACAGCTCTCCGCTTTCCGCGCTCCAGCGCGGATACATGCCGCCCCCCGCCGATACCTGCCATTCGCCCGTGCCTTCGGGAAAGGGGCGCAGGTAGATCTCCCACTGACCGGATAAGTTGGACATGTAGGCCACGAAGCGGCCGTCGGGCGAGATCTGGGGCAGGGTGTCGTCGAAGGCGCTTTGCAGGAAGAGCCGGGGGCTGTCGGCCGCTGCGCCGCTCTTTACCGCCAGGAGCCAGATGTCGCGGCGGGTTTCCGGCGAGCGCATGTGATAGGTGAGAAAGCCGCCTTCGGGCGACCAGCAGGGGTTGTACTTTTCCAGGCCGCCGGCGACCAGCGGCTCGGCCGGGCTGTGCGGATCGAGCGCTTTGAGGAAGATTTCGGACACGCCGGAGCGCTCGGAAGTGAAGGCGATGCGGTCGCCTTGAGGCGCCCATGCCGGTTCCGCATCGCGCGACTGGTCGAAGGTGAGGCGCATCAGGGCGTTGCGTTCGCCGTCGATGACCCAGATGTCCTCGACGAAGCCCTTGATGTAGGCGTCGATGGCCGCCTTGGCGTTGTCCGGGGAGAGCGAAAGGCTGCCGATGTGGGTGTCGGCCAGCGGAGGACCGAAGGTGCCGGCGACCCGGCCGCTGCGGTCCAGCCAGACCACCTGCTGCGTACGCGGCGGTTCGCTCAGGTAGACCAGCGTGTCGCCGGCCGCGCTGGGCCAGCCGCCGCCGGGAGCGATTTCGAACGGCGCGCCGGTCGCTTCCAGCCTGGAAAGCGAGAAGGGCACCGCCCACAGCGCGGTGCGGTTGATCCAGCCGCGCTGGAACACAATGAATCCATCCGGCGCATAAACCGGAAAGGCGATGCGCTCGTCCGCAAGGCGCAGCACGGTCCGGGTCTGCGTTCCCTTTCTCAAGGCCAGTTCGCAGCCGCCGTCGCTGTGTTGGACGGTAAACAGGAGTCCCTTGCCGTGCGGCAGGAAATGGGGCATCTGGTAATTGCGGTCTTCGACTTCGCTGCCGGCCAGCAGCACCTCCGGCGTTCCGCCCTCGGCCGCCACCTTGAACAGATCCCGGCCGGTGGTCATGTCGCCGCTCCAGGCGTCGAAGACGATCTCTCCCGCGGCATTCCAGGCCGCCGATTTGACGAATCCCCGCCCGCCCGTGTCGCAGATCCGTTTGGCCGGGAGCGATCCGTCCGCCGGGACCTGGTTGAGCACGCGGCCCAGATCGGAAAAATAACCCACCCGTCCACCGTCCGGGGACCAGAAGGGTTGGCCCGCGGCGCCTTCGGTGCCCTCGACGGCCCTTCGGCCGGGCTTGTCCAGGTCGCGGATGTAGAGCCGGCCTTTTTCGATCAGGGCGATGCGCGCGCCGTCGGGGGCGATGGCAGCGCCGAATTCCATGGCATAGCCGGCGTCGGCCTCGACCGGGATCTCGATCACCCGACGTCCGGGCCTGGCCGTCGGCCGGCCTGCGGATGCGAGATACCCGCCCAGCGCCGCTCCCAGCATCACCTGGGCCACGGCCGCTGCGATCCGCCGGCGCCGCTTCGGCCCCGAGGTGCGAACCGCCTCGGAAGCGGCCGGCGGCGGAGCCGCGGTGCCGTTCTGAAGCTGTTTCTCAACCGCCCGCAGGTCATTGGCCAGGTCGCGCGCGGTCTGGTAGCGCCGGCGCGGGTCCTTGGCCAGCGCCTTGACCACCGCATGCACCAGCAGCGGCGGCAGCCCCGGTCGCGCCTCGGCCGGCGGCGGAGGCGTGTCGTTGAGGATCGCGCGCGTCATTTCCTGAAAGTTGCTTCCCGCGAACGGCTTGCGGCCGGTCAAGGCTTCGTAGAGCACCACGCCGAAGCTGAAGATGTCGCTGCGCTGGTCCACGGCCTGGCCGGTGGACTGCTCGGGGGACATGTAGGCCGGCGAGCCCATGATCGTGCCCAGCCGGGTCAGCCCGCTGTCGGTAACCGCGCCCTCGGGGGCGGTTCGCACCGGGGTCTGGATGCGCGCCAGGCCGAAGTCCATGATTTTGGGGCCGCCTTCGGGGGTGATCATGATGTTGGCCGGCTTGATGTCGCGGTGCAGGATGCCTTTTTCGTGCGCATGGGCCAGCGCTTCGGCCAGAGCGCCGAACCACTCCAGAAACCTCTCCAGCTTCAGCCCTTCGGGCACGATGCATTCCTTGAGCGTGCGGCCTTCCAGATACTCCATGGTGATAAAACAGCGCCCTTCGGTCTGTTCGACCGAGTAGACCGCCGCGATGTGCGGGTGGTTGAGCTGGGCGCTGGCCTGGGCTTCGATCTGGAATCGGCGCAGCGCCGCCGGGTCGCAGGCCAATCCGCCGGTCAGGATTTTGAGCGCGATCGACCGCTTGAGGCGGGTGTCCTCGGCCAGGTACACCACCCCCATGCCGCCCTGGCCCAGCTTCTTGAGAATCCGGTAATGCAGGAGCTCTTCCATGCGCACTCCATGTCGGGTTTGTCGGGATTATCGGCAGATCCGGTCTGATGTTTATCGATTAACCGTTTTTCGCGCTTTCGGCAACCGCCGTCACCTTGGATGGCTTGGACCATTTCGCTTGACGCGGCAAAGCGGAACGTTCAAATAGAGCATAACCAAAATCGATGCGGCCCGAAGGCCGAAGGAGGTTTCATGAGCGATGTCTACCAAGGACTGGCCCGGCACCTGGACCGCCTGCCTGGTGGATTTCCGGCCACGCAAAGCGGTGTCGAACTGCGCATCCTCAGGCGCCTGTTCACCCCCGAAGAGGCGGAGGCCGCCCAGGGATTGCAGCTTTCGCCCGAACCTGCCGAAACGATCGCCGCACGCCTGAACCGCCCGGCCGCCGAACTCGCGCCGCTGCTGATGACCATGTCGCGTAAGGGGCTCATTTTCCGGCAGACCAAGGCCGGCCGACCGACCTACATGGCGGCCCAGTTCGTGGTCGGCATCTGGGAGTACCACGTCAACGATCTCGATCCCGAGCTGATTCGCGACGTGAACGAATACCTGCCCCAACTGTCCAGGCAGTGGGCGCAGCTGAAGACCAAACCGCTGCGCGTCATCCCCATCGCGCGCAGCCTGTCGGCCGACGCGCGCATCATGCCCTACGAGCAGGCCGAAGCGCTCATCCGGCAGCAGTCCAAGATCGTGGTGGCGCCCTGCATCTGCCGCAAAGAGCACCGCATCATGGGCGAGGGCTGCGATTATCCACTGGAGGCCTGCCTGTGCTTCGGCTCCGGCGCCTACTACTACGAAGAAAACGGGCTGGGGCGGGCGGTTTCCCAGGAAGAGGCGCTCGAGATCCTCGAACGGGGCGTACAGGCCGGCCTGGTGCTGCAGCCCGGCAACGCCAAACGGAGCAGCAACATCTGCATGTGCTGCGGATGCTGCTGCCAGGTGCTCAAAAACATCAAGCAACTGCCCAAGCCGGCCGAGGCGGTCAACAGCAGTTTTCATGCGGTGGTCGACGATCAGGCCTGCGTGGCCTGCGGCGCCTGCGAGGCGCGCTGCCACATGGATGCCATCACGGTCGAGGAAACCGCCCGCATCGACCTGGACCGCTGCATCGGCTGCGGCGCCTGCGTGCCGGCCTGCGACGTGGCCGCGCTTGCATTGAAAGCCAAACCGGAACACGAGCGCTGGACGCCGCCCGACACCCTGTTCCATACCTACCTGAATATCGCCAAGGAACGCGGTTTGATTTGATCAACCGCCTGAGGGGATTCAAGAGAAATAATTTGAACCACAGAGGACACAGAGAGCACAGAGATCATATAAATCCTCTGTGCCCTCTGTGGTGGATATAAGATTTCAGGAGACCGTGTATCCCGGCCCTTCGCCGCCTTCGGGACAAGTCCAGGTGATGTTGCCGAAGGGATCCTTGATGTCGCAGGTCTTGCAGTGAAAGCAGTTGGACGGGTTCAGTTTGATGTGCGCCTTGCCGCTTTTTTCGTCCAGCTCCAGTTCGTAGACATTGCCCGGGCAGAAAATCGTACACGGGCTCTTGTACTTGGGATAGCACTGGTTGCTGCATACCGCCAGGTCGTGGATGATCAGGTGCGAGGGCTGGTCCTCGCGGTGCAGCGTCTTGGACAGATAGACGCCGGTCAGCTTGTCCACGTAGAGTTCGCCGTCGTACTTTGCTTTGGCAGCCGGTCCGCGGGGTCGCGCCGGTCTGAGCGTGCCGGCGTCGGCTTCGAGCGGCATGGGGTCCTGCAGGCCGCGTCCCTTGCTGATGTACTGCGCACCGAGGTGGATGAATTTCAGCGGCGGCTTTTTGGCCAGCGCCTGAGCGAAATTGCGGCCTTCCCACATCTCGGTGTGCACCCAGCTTCGGGCCAGTTTTTGCGGATAGGCCTGCAAAGCGGCCCCTGAAAAATCGCCCCCTTCGAGGGCGTCGGCGATCGCCTCGGCGGCCAGCATGCCCGATTTCATGCCCACGTGAATCCCCTTGATGGCCGGGGGATTGTGAATCGAGGCGCAGCCGCCCACCAGCACGGCCCCGGAAAGCGCCAGCCGGGCCATGCTGTAATGACCGCCCGTGTCCACCGTGCGGGCGCCCTGCTCGATCACCTTGCCGCCCTTGATGATGTCGGCCACGAAGGGATGGCGTTTGAAGCGTATGAACATGTCATAGGGGTCGAGCAGCGGGTCTTCGTAGCACAGGGCGGTCAGATAGCCTACCGCGACGCGGTTCTCGGCCATTTCGTAGATGAAGCCGCCGCCCGGTGTCGAAAGGCCCAGCGGATAGCCGAAGACATGGATGTCGTTGCCCTTGCTGGTAGAGAAGTAATTGGGGCCTTCGGGCAGCTGGATCACTTCCTTGATGCCGGTTTCGAAGACCGGTGCGAAGCGCTGGTCATGCAGGTTCAGGCGATCGTCGATCGATTTCACCAGGCTTCCGCGGGCGCCTTCGGCGAAGATGGTCACCTTCGCCAGCAGATCGATGCCCGGTTCGAAGTTGCTCTTGGGCCGCCCTTCTTTGTCCAGACCTTTGTCTCCGGTGCGCACGCCGATGACCGTGCGGCCGTCCTCGGCGAAAAGAACTTCTTTGCCGGCGAAACCCGGAAACAGATTGACACCCATCTCCTCCGCCGTCTGGCCAAGGAAGCGGCAGAAGCGCGACAGGCTGATGATGTAGCAGCCGCGGTTGTGCATGTAGCGCGGCGTCATGGGCATGGGATAGGCCTTGGCGGCCGTGAAGAAGTAAAACTCGTCGCCGCGCACCGTGCCTTCGACCGGGCAGCCCCTGGCCATGTGGTCGGGCATCAGTTCTAAAAGCGCATCGGGCTTGAGCACCGCTCCGCTGACGGCATGCGCGCCGATCTCGGCGCCCTTGTCGATCAGCGCCACCGAGATTTCGCGGTTCTTCTGCTGAGCGATCTGCATGAGTCGAATGGCGGCGGCCAGTCCGGCAGGTCCGCCTCCAACGATCAGGACATCGAAGTCGATCGATTCGCGTTCCGGAGTCATAAGCGCTTCCTTCATGTTTTCAGCGGTGTAGGTGGTTGGTTGCACGCGGTGAAACGTTTGCAGCCAGCGATAACACGATTCCTGCGGGATGTAAATCGGGGTTTGCGCGGTTGAACCCGCCATGCCGCCGGCGCGTTCAGCCTCTTCTGCTCTTGACAGCCGGGGAGTACCTTTTTAAAAGAGCGGCACCGCTTCGAAGTACGGCGACAGGGCCGACCCGGCGCCGACCCTTGACAACCCCAACCCGGTTTGCACTATTGAACATGCCCGATCATCCAAGCCATACCGTCCGCGCGCTGGGGCTCTGCTCCGGCGGCCTGGATTCGATCCTGTCTGCGCTGGTGCTGCGGCGCCAGGGGATCGCGGTCGAGTGGATCAGCTTCGAGACGCCCTTCTTCTCGGCCGACAAAGCGCGCCGCGCCGCCCGGCAGAATGCGATCGCCCTGCATGTGGTCGACATCACCGACGATTATCTGCGCATGCTCAGGGATCCTCCGGCCGGTTTCGGCCGCAACGTCAACCCCTGCATGGACTGCCACGCCCTGATGTTCCGAAGGGCCGGCGCGTTCATGCAGGCCAACGGATTCGATTTCCTCTTCTCCGGTGAGGTGTTGGGGCAGCGGCCCATGTCGCAGAACGGCAACTCGCTGCGTTACGTTGCAAAACACTCCGGCTTCGGCGAGCGCATCCTGCGGCCGCTCAGCGCCAGGCGCCTGCCCGAGACCGCCATGGAGCAGCAGGGGTGGGTGGACCGCGAACGGCTGCTCGATCTGACCGGGCGCTCGCGCAAGCCCCAGATCGCCCTGGCGGCCGAGTGGGGCGTCACCGAGTATCCTTCGCCGGCCGGCGGATGCCGGCTCACCGACCCGGAATATACCAAGCGGCTGCGGGACCTGTTCGACCATCAGGTCCCGCTGAGCGAACATGCTTTAGGCCTGCTCAATTTCGGGCGCCACATGCGCCTGTCCCCGCAGGTCAAGATCGTCATCGGCCGCAACCAGCAGGAAAACGAAGAGATTCTCAAGCTGTGCGACCCGGCCCGGGACCTGATGTTCAAGGCGCACGGGTATCCGGGCCCATTGGTGGTCATGCCGGGCGGCGGGCCCAAGGAGATGATCTTTCTGGCCGGCGCGATCTGCGCAGGCTACAGCAAGGCGCCGATCGAGAGTCCGGTGCAGATCCGGGTCATCGCCGGCGGGCGCACCGAAACCATCACCGTGCTGACTGTCCTGCCCTCCGAGGCCAAGCGCTTTCTGATCAACTGACCGACGGCGCCGTAAACGTCCAATATCTGCGTTGCGCTTCATCCCGTTGTCCTTGCGGCGTACTACAGTACGCCTCAGGACACGGGATTCGCGCGCCTTGATCTTGAACGTTT
>JAEYRZ010000013.1 GCA_023435265.1 Pseudomonadota bacterium | reverse complement strand
GTCCGAATCGGTATCGTAATCGGGTATCGATGTCCAATTCGATTGCGATCCCGATTCGGACCCCCGACCCCGAAACACCGCAAAACAGCGTCCTGGATTGAGGCGAAATTTGTTGAACAGCCGATTGAGGACGATTGGCGCTGAAAATCCTTGCGTGTGATTCGGTCAGGGCCCCTGGATTTGCGAGGGCATCGCGGCGTGTCAGCAAGGCGGCGTGGACGGTTGCGCTCTGGATTGCTGAGGCATGGGGCAGCGGCCGTGAACGGCCGCCCCGGGCGCATCCGCTTGTGTCCCGGCACGGCTAAAAGCCCATTTTTTCGGGCGGACGGCGCTCGGGAACGTACGCGTGTGGAACGGTTCCCTCGTTCCAGGCCTTGGAAACATAAAGGTTGCAGTAGCAGCTGCCGTATTCCTGCACATCGGGCGCTCGGTAAACGCAGGGGCAAATGATGTCCCTGTCCGCCTCACGGTCGTTGGCGGCCAACCGGCAGGGGCAGGCCATATAGCCGTAGCGCGCCTTGTTCTTCAACAAGGCTGCGAGCAGATCCATCACGCGCTCCCGGTCGTTGCTGAAATAGTAGCCCTTGGGCTCCTGGACCTTTCTGAGCATCTCGTAAAGTTGCGTCGCGTCCATCACAGACCCAATGCCTCCTTGATCTGGTCTTCCTTGTAGCCGACGATCACCTTGTCGCCGATGATGATCGTGGGGAAAGAGCATTTGGGATTGAATTTCTTGACATCCTCCAGAATGGCCTTGCGTTCGTCGCCTTCGAGCAGATCCACATCCACGAAATCGTACTGAACGGTGCATTCGGCCAGGAGCTTTTTGGTCGATTTGCAGTGGCTGCACGTGCTCAGGGAATAGAGTTTAACCGGCTTTTCGCCCGCCATGGGAAGTTCCTTTCTTCTTGTGAATTGCCTTGGACCGGTTTTACGGCAGTGCCTGGCCCATGTAAGTAATACACCTGCCCCGAGAAAGCAAATGGCTGCATGTGGGCCGGCGATTCAGGAATTCGGGACTGAACGGTCGGTTGCGCCATTCCCTGCTGAAGAATTGTCGGGGCGTTCGCATCCCGTCGGCGACCGGCTGTTGTACATGAAAATTAAGGTTGACTTTAGAAGGGGATGATCTCTAATAGGAATCATTACTATTATTAACTAATGGGCGTTCGCGCTTAACACTTCCAGGAAGGGAGCACCAATGGCGATCATGAAGAAAACCGAGGGAGAAAGCAAGGTCGCGGTTCAGGATTTGACGATCTGTTCCGCCACCCAACAAATGCTGGAGAAGGCCCGCCGCGATGGCGTCGAAACCGCCTTCGACCGTGCCGTCAACATGAAGGCGTGCCCGATCGGAGCCGACTCGGCATGCTGCAAACACTGTTTTATGGGGCCCTGCCGGCTGAATGCCAAGGACCCTTACGGCAAAGTCGGGGTGTGCGGGGCGACCATCGATACGATCATGTCACGCAATTTCGCCCGCAACATCGCCGCCGGCGGCGCTGCGCACACCGATCACGGCATGAGCATGCTCGACCTGTTCCGCGAGGTGGTCAACGGCAAAATCAAGGATTATGCGATCAAGGATGTGGGCAAACTCGAAGCGGTGGCCCAGTCGATCGGCATCGCCACCGAGGGCCGCGAACTCAAAGAGATCGCCATGGATCTCTATCATGAACTGGAGCGGACCTACATCCAGGTCGAAGGCGAAATTCCCTTTGCCAAGCGCGTGCCGCCAAAGACCCTTGAAACCTGGCGCAAGTACGGCGTGGTGCCGCGCGGCGCCATGCGCGAAATCATGGAACTGATGCACCGCTCGCACATGGGGGTGGATCAGGACTACGAAAACATCACCCGCCAGTGCAGCCGTACGGCCCTGGCCGACGGCTGGGGCGGATCCATGGTGGCCACCGAGATCTCGGACATTCTGTTCGGCACCCCCTCGCCGGTGAGCGTCGAAGTCAACATGGGCGTGCTCAAGGAAGATCAGGTCAACATCATCGTACACGGCCACGAACCCAATCTCTTCGAATCGATGATCGAATCGGTCAACACGCCCAGCCTGCTCGAAGCGGCCAAAGCCGCGGGGGCCAAGGGCATCAATCTGGTCGGCATGTGCTGCTCGGGGGCGGAGATGCTGGTCCGCCACGGCATCCCGCATGCCGGCAATTTCATGTCCACCGAGGCGATCCTGGTGACCGGCGCTGTGGACGCCATGTGCGTCGATGTGCAGTGCATCAAGCAGGGGCTGGTCAAGGTGGCGGAATGCTACAAGACCCCTTTGATCACCACCAATCCGCGCTGCAAAATCGAAGGCGCCACCCACATTCAATTCAACGAGCACGATCCAAAGGCCTGTACCGACGACGTGGTCATCAAGGCCGTCACGCGCTTTAAAAACCGCAGCGCCAGAATCGAAATTCCGCGACAGGTCGACAGGGGCGTGCACGGCTTTTCGCACGAATACATCAACTACATGCTGGGCGGCACGTTCCGCGCTTCCTACACGCCGCTCAACGACAACATCATCAACGGCCGCATCCGCGGCGTGGCCGGCGTGGTCGGGTGCACCAACCCGCGCATCAAGCAGGATTGGGTGCATGTCGAACTGGTCAAGGAGTTGATCAAGAACGATGTGCTCGTCGTGCAGACGGGATGCTCGCAGATCGCACTGGCCAAAGCCGGCCTTACGACGCCGGAGGCGGCCCACCTGGCCGGCCCGGGCCTGAAAGAGGTCTGCGAAACGGTGGGCATGCCGCCGGTCCTGGGCATCGGCTCATGCGTGGACAACAGCCGCATCCTGATCGCCTGCGCCGAGATGGTCAAAACCGGCGGGCTGGGCGACAGCATCGCCGATCTGCCGGTTGCCGGCTGCGCGCCGGAATATATGAGCGAAAAGGCGATCTGCATCGGCCAGTATTTCGTGGCCTCGGGCGTGTATACGGTTTTCGGCGTCACCTTCCCGATCGTCGAAAACACCAAGTTCCACAATCTGCTCTTCGACGGCCTGGAGAAGATGGGCTTCGGCAAATGGGGTTTCGCCGTCCACCCGCACGATATCGCCAGGCTGATGATCGCCCACATCGACAAGAAGCGCAAGGCGCTCGGCATCGACCGCGCGCGCGAGCGCATCCTCGTGGACATGGCCGACCGGCGCGGCATCGAAGCCGCTTGAAAAAGGAGACCGCCGCGCTCCTTCCCTCCGGGGCCCCTTTCGAGGGGCCCTTTTTCTTTTCCGATGTTCGATCCTCCGGGCTGCCTGCCGTAGTCCGGTTCCACCTGCTGAACCGGAGATGCACTTGTCACGGCGGCGCAAATCGTTTAATGAATTGCAGACGTGGCCGCTTTCTCCCACGCCGTCGCGGCGTAGCCGAAGGAAGCGGCATCCTCGACGGCGAATCCCCACTCTTTTGAAACGGTTCTGTTGCGTACGGAAAGGAATCAGCCATGCGCGTTCTGGTACTGGGCGGTTGCGGAATACAGGGACAAACGGCCGTTTACGATCTTACCCGAAGCGAATACGTCCGCGAGGTGATCTGCGCGGATGCGGCGGCCGGCGGGCTGGAGCGCATCGGCCGTTTTGCCGACATGTCCAAGGTCACACGGGTCGGCCTGGATGCCGGCGATCCCAAGTCGCTGCAGGCCGTTTTCCGGGAGGCCGACGTGGCGATCGATCTTCTGCCGCGCCATTTCGCCGAGCCGGTCTGCCGGGCGGCGATAGCGGCCGGCGTCGGTGTGGTGAATACCAACTACGGCTATCCCATCCTGGGCTTGCACGAGGCTGCCCGGCAGGCCGGGATTTCGATCCTGCCCGAATGCGGTCTGGACCCGGGAATCGATCTGGTGCTGTATGGGCAGGCCAGACGGCGCTTCGACGAATTGCACGTGATCAATTCTTACTGCGGCGGGTTTCCGGAGGCCGCGGCCTGCGACAACCCATTGAAATACAAAATTTCCTGGACATGGGAAGGCGTTCTGGCCTCGACGAAACGGGAGGCGCGCTTTATCCGCAACGGGCAGATCGTCGATATCCCCCCGCAGCTGCAGCATGAGACGGACTTGACCCACACGCTCGATTTTCCAGGGCTGGGTCCCCTCGAAGCGCTGCCCAACGGCAACGCGGTTTTCTTTACCGATCTTCTGGGCGTCACGCCGACCATCCGCGAAACAGGCCGCTATTCGTTGCGCTGGCCCGGGTGGTGTGCCTTCTGGGCGCCCCTCAAGCGCCTGGGATTTCTGGACGACACCCCTGTCGAAGGGCTGCCCGGCGGCATCACGCCGCATCAGTTCATGACCCGCCATCTGGAGCCCCGGCTGCAGTATGCGGATGACGAGAAGGACCTTGTGGCCATGTACAATGTCTTCGAAGGGATTCGAAACGGCCACAGGGTGCGCCTCACCAACTGGTTCCTGATCGAACGCGACCTGGACACCGGCGCCCTGGCCATGAGCAAGGGGGTAGGATACCCGGCCAGCATCGCGGCTCAAATGATCGCGCGGGGCGACATCACCCGCAAAGGGGTCCTGACGCCGATCGAGGATATCCCCTGTGAACTGTTCCTGCACAGGCTCGCCGGGCGCGGCATCATCGTCCACGAAAAGGAAGAAGTTCTGGATTAGTTCACCTTCGGCGCACCGCCGCAGGGCGCGCGCCGATTTTGGATCAAGGGCGTAACGGCAACAAAGGAGGAAACATGAAACGGTTGAGAGCATTTGCGGTAGCGGTATTGGTTGTTTTCGGAATCGGGCTGGCTGGCTCCGCCACGGCGGACACCTTGACCGAGATTGTCGAGCGCGGGGAACTCAGGGTCGCCGTGCAGTCCGGGCAGGCGCCCTTCGCCTTTGTCGACAAAAACGGCAAACCCGCTGGTTCCATGGTCGACTTCGCCCAGGATATGGCCGATCGCATGGGCGTGAAACTCAAGGTCCTCGACTTCGACTGGGACGGGCTGATCCCGGCGCTGCTCTCCGGAAAAGCGGACATCCTTGCGGCCGATATGACCCCGACGCTGAAGCGTGCGCTCAAAATCAGCTTCTGCGATCCCTGGTACTACGTGCAGCCGTGCGTCTTCACCAAAACCGACGCCGCCTACAAAACGCTTGAAGACATCAACAAGCCCGGCGTCAAGGTCGGCGTTCTGCTGGGCTCCACCGGCGAAACGATTGCCAAAAAGCTTCTGCCCAATGCCGAAATCAAATCTTACAAAGGCAGCGGACGCCTGATCGTCCAGGCCCTCGTGGCCGGCCACGTGGATGCGGGCGTCAACGACGACCTGGCGGTGCTCACCGTCCTGCCCGATTTCCCGCCCAATTCCGTGCGCCTCTTCGACAAACGCCTGGGCTCCGGCAAAGATCCGCTCTCTTTTGCGGTGCGGCACGAATCGGTCAATCTGTGGCAATGGATCAATCTCTACTTCGAAACCGCCCGCAACGACGGATCGTATGACAAGAACATCAAGTACTGGATGGAATCCGCCGATTGGAAAAAAGATCACTGATCCGGTGAGCTGAAAAACGGCCGGGGCGGCGCGGAGCGTGCCGCTCCGGCTTCATTGCGCGAGGAAGACCGGATATGCTCGAAGGGTTCAACTTCCGCATCATCTTCGAATACCTGCCCCTGTTCCTGTCCGGCCTGGGCAATACCTTCTATATCTCCGTCATCTCGATTTTCCTGGCCCTGATTGCAGGCACCCTGGCCTGCGCCTGCCGCCTTTCCGCGTGGCGGCCGCTCCGCTGGACGGCCATCGCTTATATCGAGCTGACCCGCTCGACGCCCCTGCTCGTGCAAATTTACTTCTTTTATTTCGGGCTGCCGACCCTGGGTGTCCGCATTCCCGAAATCCAGACCGGCATTCTGGCGCTGACGCTCAACAGCGGCGCCTACATCGCCGAAATCGTGCGCGCCGGCATCGCTTCAGTATCCCCCGGCCACATCGAAGCCGGCATCGCTTCGGGGCTCACGTATTTTCAGCGCATGCGCTTCATCGTCCTGCCGCAGGCCCTGGGCGTCACCGTTCCGCCGCTCCTCGGCCAGGCAATAGTGCTGGTCAAGGATTCGGCGCTGCTGTCCTTGATTTCGGTCGCCGAACTGACCCGTTCCGGACAAATGCTGACTTCCGAAAGATTCATGCCCTCGGAGGCTTTTTTAACGGTCGCGTTTTTCTACATGTGCATTTACTTTGTGCTCAAGGCCCTGGCCGACTGGTCCCAGCGGCGCCTGATCTTCCGTGAGGCATATTAGCCCATGATGTCGTTCTACTTGCAAAGGCTGATGGAAATCTTCCCCTTCTTCCTCAAAGGGTTGTGGATGACCGTCGTCGTTTCCGGCCTGGGGCTCATTTTGGCCAGCGCCCTGGGATTCCTGCTCGGCATCCTGCGGGCCGGCCGCAAAAAATGGCTTTTGTGGCCGATCGGGACCTATGTGGCCTTTGTCCGCGGCACGCCGTTCGTCGTCCAGATTTTCATCATCTTTTTCATTCTGCCGGAATGGGGGATTCAACTCGATCCCCTGCCGGCGGCCATCCTGGCCATGACCATCATGGGTGCGGCCTTCATCTGCGAAATCGTAGCCGGCGGCATCAAAGCCGTATCGCCCGGGCAGTGGGAGGCCAGCAAGTCTTCGGGGCTCACCTTCTACCAGCAGATGCGCTGCGTCATCATGCCACAGGCCATGCAGACCATTCTGCCGCCGCTGGTCGGCCAGTATGTCTTGTTGATCAAAGATTCTTCGGTGGTTTCGGTCATCGGGGTGGTGGAATTGACCCGCGTGGGATGGGTGACGGTGATCCGCATCCCGGAGGGCCTGATGGTGTTCAGCCTGGTCGGCCTGCTCTACTTCGTCATTTCGTACCCATTGATCGTGCTGTCCAATCAACTAGAAGCCAGGCTCACGGTTCAGAAAATCCGATTGTAGAGGCCCCATGATCCACTTCAAAGAGGTTCACAAATGGTTCGGCAAACTGCACGTGCTCAACGGTATCGACCTTCAGGTTGCGCCCGGTGAAGTGGTGGTGATCTGCGGTCCGAGCGGCTCGGGCAAGTCCACGCTGATCCGCTGCATCAACCGGCTCGAAAAATTCCAGCAGGGCGAATTGTTTGTGGACGGTATGCCGTTGCACGACCATCGCATCAACCTGGTCA
Organism: Pseudomonadota bacterium; assembly: GCA_023435265.1. Taxonomy (GTDB): domain Bacteria; phylum Desulfobacterota; class Desulfobacteria; order Desulfobacterales; family Desulfosarcinaceae; genus UBA2230. Next base: position 7,509 of record JAEYRZ010000013.1, on the reverse strand, counting down.
AGCTCAGGGCTGAAATCGGTTTCGTATTTCAGCAATTTCATCTTTATCCCCACATGACCGCCCTGGAAAATGTCACCCTGGCTCCGATTCGGGTGCGCAAAATCGCCAAAAAGGAGGCGCGTGAACTGGGTTTGGAGAAATTGCGGCGCGTGGGGTTGGCCGAAAAGGCCGGCAGCTATCCTTCGCAGCTTTCCGGCGGCCAGCAGCAGCGCGTCGCCATCGCCCGGGGACTGGCCATGTCGCCCAAGATCATGCTCTTCGATGAGCCGACCAGCGCCCTCGATCCCGAAATGATCGGCGAGGTGCTGGAGGTGATGGTGCAATTGGCCGGCGAGGGCATCACCATGTGTGTGGTGACCCACGAAATGGGATTCGCCCGCCAGGTGGCGCACCGGGTGATTTTCATGGACGACGGCCGGTTGATCGAAAGCGGCCGGCCCGAAGCGTTCTTCGACCATCCGCAAAGCGAAAGGGCCGCCCACTTCATCAGTAAAATCCTGAAACACTGATTCGATCGTCAGCGCGAAGTTGCGACCCCAAGGGCGCAGCGACGGAAGAACGCTGCGGACGCCTGCGGGACGACGGCATGAGAGGAGAACTGCAGTATGAACGCCCATGCATTCCAATGGCCCCGGCGGCTCGATCTGGCTGTTTTGCCCACCCCGCTGCAGCGCCTGCAGCGGACCGGAAAACGGCTGGGCGTCGATCTCTGGGTCAAGCGCGACGACATGACCGGCATGGCGCTTTCCGGCAACAAGATCCGCAAGCTTGAATTCGCCCTGGCCGATGCCCTCGATAAAAAGGCGGATGTGGTGCTCACCTGCGGCGGCCAGCAATCCAACCATGCCCGGGCGACCGCCGTGGCCGCGGCCCGCATCGGTATCGGGTGCGTGTTGATCCTGCGGACGCCGGACCCCTCGAATCCACCGCCGCTCACCGGCAATCTCCTGCTCGACCGCATGGCCGGCGCCCGGGTGGTCTGGATCACGCCGGAAGAATACCGCAGCCGGGCCGCCATTTTCGAACGCGAGTGCGCCGCGCTTCGAAGCCGGGGTCTTGTGCCTTACGTGATACCGGAGGGTGCCTCCTATGCACCGGGCGCCTGGGGTTACATCGCCGCCATGCGGGAGTTGAAGGAAGATTTCAGCCGCATCGGCACGACGCCGGCCATTGTGCTGGCCACAGGGTCGGGGGGGACCGCGGCGGGTCTGATCCTGGGCGCCAGGCTCTTCGGAATCGCTGCGCGCGTGGTGTGCGTGAATGTGTGCAATGACGCCGACTACTTCCGCCGGGCCATCGGCGACATCTGCGATGCGGTGATCGCCGCGTACCGGCTGCCCATCGACATCGACCGCGAAAAAGATATCGAGATCGTCGACGGCTATGTCGGCCGGGGCTATGCCCTGTCACGCCCCGAAGAGCTTGCCCTGATCTGCGATCTGGCGCGTAATGAAGGCCTCTACCTCGATCCGGTGTATACGGGCAAGGCCTTTTACGGCATGGCCGCCGAGCTTGCAAAAGACCCCCGGCGTTTCGGCGATACGATCCTTTTTCTTCATACGGGCGGGCTGTTCGGGCTGTTCCCTAAAGCGGAAGAAATCGCGGCGGTATTGAAAGGACCTTGAGCGTCCGCGTTCGAAAAGACGTCGCCCGGATCAGCCCCTTTCGTCTGCGCACAGTTCGGCGTTTTCGCTCAAAAACCGATAGAGCGTTGCGCGGCCGACGCCCAGAAGCCGGGCAGCGCGGGCTTTGTTGCCGCCGCACTTCAGCAGTGCCTCGCGGACGGTTTCGGCCTCCAGCTTCCTGGCCGGCCCGCGCCGGCTGGCCATGCCTTTGAATTCACGCAACTCCAACGGCAGGTCATCCAGCCGAATGACGCGGTTGTCGCACTTGACGATTGCGTATTGGACCGCATTCTGCAGCTCGCGCACATTGCCCGGCCAGGAGTATTCCATCATGGCCGCCATCGCCTCGGAAGATATTCCCAGCGCGGGCTGCCGACTGCTGTCGATCACCTTGTTGATGAAGTGCTCGGCCAGCAGTGCAATATCGTTCTTGCGTTCGCGCAGCGGCGGGATGTGGATGGGGATCACGTTGAGCCGGTAGAAAAGATCTTCGCGGAAGGTGTTGCGCTGGACTTCTTTCTTAAGATCCTTGTTGGTGGCGCTGATCACGCGCACATTGACCGCGATGGTCTTTTCACCGCCCACTTTCTCGAAGGTGTTCTCCTGCAGAAAGCGCAGCAGCTTGACCTGCATGCTTTTGGAGAGTTCGGCCACTTCGTCCAGGAAAATGGTGCCGCCGTCGGCCAGTTCGAAGCGGCCTTTCTTATCCCGGATGGCGCCTGAAAAAGCGCCTTTGACATGGCCGAAGAGTTCGCTCTCGATCAATCCCTCGGGCAGCGCGCCGCAGTTGATCGGCACGAACGGCGCGCCGCCGCGCCGGCTTTCATTGTGAATCGCGTTGGCCACCAGTTCCTTGCCGGTGCCGGTTTCGCCGAACAGGTGCACCGGGAAATCATATTGGGCCACATCGCTGATCTGCTGATAGACCTTACGCATTTTGATGTCACCGCCGACGATGTTGGCGAACTGCTTCAATTCGCCGCTGCGGCGCTGCAGTTCGAGAAGTTCGGTGACATCGCGGAAGGAAGCCAGAACCCCCACGGCACACTGCCGTTCGTCATGGATCAAAGTGGCTGAAAATTCCAACCGCCGCGGCACTCCGCTTTTGGTGAGAATGTTGAGCGGGTATTCGAGCTGTAGCGGACCCGCCGGCGCGCCCGAGCAGAACGAGCAGTGCTGTCCGCAAAACGGCGCCCCGAAAACCTGATGGCAGTCGCGGCCCAGCACTTCCGAGCGGTCGTAACCGGTGATGCGTTCGGCGGCGGAGTTGAAAAAGAAGATGCGGCGCTCCAGATCATGGGCGATGATGCCTTCTTTAAGGCTGTCCAGCACGCGGATCAGGTTTTCCTGGCTGGTGATGTATTCTGCCGGTGTTCGTTCGCTCATCGCTCCTGCGGTGCCTGCGGGCTCATTTTTTTGACGGGCCCTGCACATGGCGGCCTGTTCGTTCCGGCCGCAAAAGTATCTTAGGGGCGCCCCAAAGTCAATCCCGCCCCAGAATAACGCTCCGTGTTTATTTCACAAAGGCGGCCGCGAGCCACAAGCCGGCCGCAGCCGCCGCTGCTGCCAGCTGCAGCGGTATGGCGATGCGCATCTCTTTTTCGACTCCCGAGGGCGAAGTGAAAGGCGTGGAGCCGGTAAAGTTCATGGCCAGGTAGGAGCTGATTCCTGTGGTGAACACCAGCAGCGCCGACAGGCTGATTATCGACAGCCGGGCCTGCGGGTCCACGATCGACAGTACGAACACGCCGCCGAGCGCGCCCATAAACGCGCCCTTGACGGCAAACGCCCGCCCGGGCAGCCAGGGAAGCAAAAGCGGCACCGCCACCGCGCCGGCGGCGACGCCCGCGAGCAGGGCGGCCGCGGCCAGCAGGCCCCGTTGCGCCGCCATGGAAAAGCGATAGAAGCCCGGGCCGATGCCCGAAAGCAGAACGGCGGCCAGAAGGGCCCAGAGCACGGACTTGCGGATGAGATAGAGTTCGACCGGCACGAGAACCATCCGTTCGCGCCACGTGAAGGTCACCTGCCGCATGGACGCGCCGGCCCGGCCGCCGGCCTCGAAATAGAGTGGCAGGTCCGCAGCGCGAATCGGCCCCCAAACCACTTCGAAGCCGCACGTTTTTTTGATTTCGCGGGCGGCGATGCCGGGTGCGCCCAACTGCGGCACGATCAGTCGGCGATGGCGCACCACGCTGCCGAGCCGGGTGGCCGTTATGCACCGAATCAGCTCGCGGGTGCCGAAAGTCCCCTTGCCGGCCGCGCACCACACATTGATCCCGCGCGTATCGAGCACCAGCAGCCAGGCCGCCGTCGTTCCCACATGACTGCGTAGATGATCGAAACTGAGCTTGTAATTGGCCGTGACCAGCACGGGTGCGTCCGGAGTGGCCGCTCCCAGCGCATACAGGCCGGGCGCAACTTTATAGTCGTTGCGGCCCAGTCCTACACGAACCCGCAGGGTGCCCGCCCGGTCGCGCCACGAAAGCCGCGTGGCAATCCTCGGAACCGGACCGGCCGGTGTGTCGATGAACCCCTCCACAAAAGGACACAGGCGGTATCCGGGTTTTTCATGCGGACTGCTAGGCGGTCCGGCCGGGGGACCGCAGCAAGGTTCCGCGTCGTCGTCCGGGGTCGGCGGCCGATAGATCGGCAGCATCTCCATGGGTCGACAGCTGCTGTCGTCGGGTGTCTCGCAAGATGGCGCATCGCCTGGGGCGCTGGTGGGTTTCATGATCGTTCCTGAGCGGTTGCTTCCGGAGAGCGTCTCTTCTTCGATCCGGCAAGAATAAAGGATCGGCGGCTGGCCGTCAAGGTGCGCCGGTGAACGATCGGCGGCGCGGCAACTTCGGTCCGCAAGCGATCAAAACTCGGCCGCGGCCAGGATCTCGTGTTCTTTTTCGATCACCTCGCGTTCGAGGCGCTCGATTTTTTGCCGGTGTTTTTCGACAAAAGCGGCATCGCTGATCGCCGTCAGATTGGTTCTTACGTTGTACAGAGCGCCTAGGGCGGCGCTGCGGGCCAGCATGACGCCCACCAGGCCGTCGGTGGCCGCGTTGGGATTGCCCAGGGCCACGGCCTGCCCGGCCAGTTCCATCACCCGCAGCGCTTGCTCGGCCACCTGCAGGGGCACGGCCGCGGCCAGCTTATAGCCCGCCTGGACGGCTTTTTCGCGCTCGGCCTTTTCGTGTTCGGTCGTTTTGGGGAATTTGAAGGCTTCCAGCACCTGGTTGTAGGCCAGGGCATCGCGCTCCACGTCCGCGGTCAGCCCCTCGCGCAGGCCCCGGGCCTTTTCGATCACTTCACGCATCTCGTGCTCCACGGCCGCAAACTTCCCGCGCCCCACCGTCAATGCGGCCACCATCTCCGTCCGGGCCGCGGCCGCGGCCGCGGTCAGGGCCGAGAGGCAGCCGCCCCCCGGCAGCGGTTCACTGGAAGCAGTCTTGTCGAGCAGTTCTTTGACGGAAAGATCGGTCAGCATAGGCCTCCTTTCGACTGGCGGCGGATCAGGCGTCCGTTTTCCGGAAAACCACCCTGCCCTTCTTGATTACGGTCTGCACCGTGCTCACGCCGATATGGTAGGGAATGTAGTGATAGCTTGGAAATTCCAGAATCACGAGATCGGCCTGCTTGCCGGCATCCAGGCTGCCGATGGTATCCGCCATGCCCAATGCGGCGGCCCCGTTGATCGTCGCCGCGCACACCGCCTCTTCGGGCGTCAGACCCATGTAGAGACAGGCAAGAGCGATGATCAGCGGCATCGATTCGGTGAAGCAACTGCCCGGATTGAGGTCGCTGGCCAGGGCCACGGCGCAGCCCTGGTCGATCATGTAGCGGCCGCGGGCGTAGGGCGCCTTGAGGCTGAAGGCGGTGCCGGGCAGCAGGGTGGCCACCACGCCGGCGGCTGCCAGCGCGGCGATCCCCCGATCCGAGGCCTGCAGCAGGTGGTCGGCCGAGACAGCCCCCATTTCCGCGGCCAGTTCGGCGCCGCCGATGCGCACGATCTCGTCTGCGTGCAGCTTGAGTCCGAACCCCAGATCGCGGGCACGGCTCAGCAGACGCCGGGATTGGGCAACTGAGAAGACATCCTGCTCGCAGAAGATGTCGCAGAAACGCGCCAGTTTTCTTTGGGCCACGGCCGGCAGGACCGTGTCGATCAAAAAAGAGACATAGTCGTCGGTGCGCTGCGCATACTCGGGCGGAACGGCATGGGCGCCCATGAAGGTGGGCACCACCTCAACCGGGTGGATCGCGGCGAGCGCGCGCATCACCTCCAGTTGTTTGAGTTCGGTAGGAAGGTCGAGACCGTAACCGCTTTTGCCCTCCACGGTGGTGACGCCGAACGCCAGCAATGTGTACAGGCGCCTGCGCGCGGCGTCGAGAAGCGATTCTGCGGAAGCCTGGCGGGTCGCCTGCATGGTGCTGACGATACCGCCGTCGCGCCGCATGATCTCCATGTAAGGCATACCGCGCAGCCGCCAGCCGAATTCTTCGGCGCGATAGCCGCCGAAGACCAGGTGGGTGTGCGAATCGACAAAACCGGGCAGAACGGCCTTGCCGGCGGCGTCGATCACCTGGTAGCCGGAAGAATCGCCCGGCGCCACTTCGGCCGTCGGCCCCACGGCCCGGATGATGCCGCCTTCGATCACCACGGAGCCGTTTTCGATCACGCCCAGTTCGGCCATCTCCGCCCCGCGCCTGGCGGCAAAACCGCTGCAGGTGACTACCTGGGCTGCATTGCGGATGATCAGGTTGTCCGGCACCGACAATCCTTTAATGCGTGAATGTTAATCTTCTTCAAGCAGGCGCGCTTCGAGCACCTGCCGGGTGGAGAACTGCTCCAGACCCATGTAAAAGGCGGCCGAATCGATCAGCGCCGCCATGGGCGTGAGGCCGACGATTTCGCTGCCGAGGATGCCGACGCCGTAACGGCGCGCCTCGATGCGGATCAATTCGAAAACACGATAGAGCGGCGTTTTCTGAAAATCGGTCATATTCATCGACACCTGCACGATGCCCCGTTCTTTCAGTTCCACGCCCATGGCCTTGACGAAGCGCAGGCCGCCGGAACTATGGCGTACCGATTTGGCGATGCGGTCGGCGATCGCAAGATCGGCGGTGTCCAGGTTGACGTTGAAGGCCACCAGCGGCATCCGCGCGCCCACGGCGGTGACGCCGGCCGTCGGATGAACCGCCTGCGGCCCGAAGTCGGGACGCCAGGCCGGATCTTTCAGCTTTTCGGGCATGCCCTCGAACTGGCCTTTGCGGATATCCGCAAGATTGACCCGGTGCGGTGCACTGGCGGCCTTCTCATACAGGAAAACAGGCAGATCGAGTTGCTCCGCCGCCGCCCGGGCCAATTCCCGGGAGAGCGCCACCGCCTCTTCCATGCCGACGTTGCGAACGGGAATCAGGGGCACCACATCGACCGCGCCCATACGCGGGTGCTGGCCGCTGTGACGGGTCAAGTCGATCAACCGCACGGCGGCGGCCATCGCTTCGAGCACCGCGGCCTTGAGCGGTTGCGGTTCACCCACCACGGTCACCACCATGCGGTTGTGATCGGCATCGGTCTGGTAATCGAGCAGCTTGACGCCCTTCCTGGCGCGCAGGGGGGCGACGATCTGCTCCACCACGGCTGCATCGCGTCCCTCGCTGAAATTGGGAACGCATTCGACGATCCTGCGCATTCAACCCCCTCTTCCGATTACGGCTTGAGACGATTCCCCACCCCGGGTTTTGATCCCCCCGACCGTCCCGGCGATCAGGTCATCGTCCGCCGGATAGGGCAGCGTAATGTGATCCCGCCCCTTGCGCGTGCGGTTGTATTCCGCGGCCGTGGCCACGGCATTGGGGTTGCGCGCCCAGGCGCGCCGCGCCCCCCCGC
>JAEYRZ010000092.1 GCA_023435265.1 Pseudomonadota bacterium | reverse complement strand
CTACATATTTGCGCAGCAGCGGACAGGGCCGGTATTTGGGATCCTTGAAGCCGTCGTACAGGGTCTCCATGATTGCCAGACAGGTGTCGAGGCCGATCAGATCGGCCAGGGCCAACGGTCCCATGGGATGATTCATGCCCAGTTTCATCACCGTGTCGATTGCTTCCCGGGTTCCGACGCCATGATAAAGTGCGAATACGGCTTCGTTGATCATAGGCAGCAGGATGCGATTGGCGATGAATCCGGGGAAATCGTTCGCCTCGGCAGGTGTTTTGCCGAATTTTTCGGAAAGCTGCCAGGTGATGCGGAAGGTTTCCTCCGAAGTGGTCAGGGCGCGGATCACCTCGACCAGCTTCATCACCGGCACCGGGTTCATGAAATGCATGCCGATGATTTTGTCCGGGCGCCGGGTCTGCGCTGCGATGCGGCCGATGGGAATGGACGAGGTGTTGGTGGCCAGAATGACTTCCGGCCGGCAGATGCCGTCCAGGTTCTTGAAAATGCCGAACTTCAGGTCCTGACGCTCCGTGGCCGCCTCGACCACGAAATCGGCGGCCGCCATGTCTTTGATATCGCTGCTGGTTTTGATGCGGCCCAGTACGGCGTCCCTGGTTTCGGCGGCCAGCTTGCCCTTTTCGACACTGCGCGCCAGGTTCTTGATGATCGTGTTCATCCCGCGCTTGACGAAATCATCGCTGATATCGTTCATGATCACGTTCAATCCGGCGGCGGCGGCGACCTGGGCGATGCCGTTGCCCATCTGCCCGGCGCCGATGACTCCAAACGTCTTGACTTCCATCTTTTTCTCCTTTGCTGAAATCCCGTTGGCGAACGTTTATAAACCTTGAAGCGGCAGGAACCGACCGCTAGCGTTTAACGATCAGGGCCACCGCTTCTCCGCCGCCCAGGCACAGGGATGCCAAACCGGTGCGCGCGTTGCGGCGGGTCATTTCATACAACAAGGTGACCAGCACACGGCAACCACTGGCACCGATTGGATGGCCCAGGGCCACGCTGCCGCCGTTGACGTTGGTCTTCGCGGGATCGAGCTTCAGCTCCTGCATGACCGCCACGGTCGATCCTGAAAAGGCCTCGTTGATTTCGAAAAGATCTACCTGGTCGATGCCGATGCCTTCTTTGGCAAGACACTTGGGAACCGCCCAGATAGGTGCCACGAGCACATATTTCATGTCGATGCCATAGGAAGCCTGTGCGCCGATGGCGGCCAGGATGCTGCAGCCCAGCGCTTCGGCCCGTTCGCGGGCCATGACCACGACGGCGGCGGCGCCGTCGCTGATGATCGACGCGTTGCCGGCCGTTCCGACGCCGTCTTTTTTGAAGGCCGGTTTCATCCGCGCCAGGGCTTCGTAGGGCGTTTCGCGCACGCACTCGTCGCGGTCGAATACGACCGGCTCCCCTTTGCGCTGGGGAAGCTGCACCGGTACGATTTCGTCCCTGAACCGGCCTCCTTCCACGGCGGCGAGGGCCCGGCGGTAGGATCGCTCGGCATAGCGGTCCTGGGCCTCGCGGGAGACGGCGTATTTCTCCGAACACAGCTCGTTGGATATGCCCATATGGAAATCGTTGACGATGTCCCAGAGGCCGTCATGCACCATGTGGTCCTGGATCTGCCCGGGCCCCATGCGGTAGCCGAAGCGGGCTTTTTCGAGGTAGTAGGGCGCCCTGGTCATGTTCTCCATACCGCCGGCCACGACGACATCGGCATCGCCGGTCTGAACGGCCTGGGCAGCCAGCATGACCGCTTTGAGGGCCGATCCGCACACCTTGTTGACCGTGAAGCATTCGACTTCCCACGGCAGCCCGGCCTTGACCGCCGCCTGCTTGGCCGGGTTCTGGCCGTAACCGCACGGCAGAACCTGTCCCATGATGAGCTCGTTGACCTGCCGGCCTTCGATTCCGGCACGGCGGACGGCTTCCCGGATGACCACGGCGCCGAGGTCCGTGGCCCCGATATCGGTCAGGGAACCGTTAAAGGCCCCCAGGGGGGTTCTGACGGCGCTGACGATGACGGCTTCGCGCATGATTCTTCTCCTTCCCATGAATCGATTCGCCGCCGTTTCGACGGGCGGCGGTTTTCAGGCGGTTACATATTGCGGCGGTACTTGCCGCCCACAGCATACAGCGCATTCGTGATCTGTCCCAGGCTGCAGTAGCGCACCGTTTCCATGAGGGCCTCGAAGATGTTGCCGTTTTCGAGAGCCGTCTGCTGCAGATGGGCCAGCGCCGCAGCGGACCGGTCGGCGTTGCGCTGCTGGAATTCGGCCAGGCGCTTCAGTTGCGATTCCTTCTCCTCCTCGGTCGAGCGCGCCAGCTCGATGGCAAACTCCTGTTCGGCCTTGGCCGCATCGGGGTCGCGGAACGTATTGACGCCGATGATCGGAAATTCGCCGGTGTGCTTGAGCGTTTCATAGTAAATCGATTCTTCCTGGATCTTGCCGCGCTGGTAGCCGGTTTCCATGGCCCCCAGCACGCCGCCGCGTGCGGTGATCTGATCGAACTCGGCCAGCACCGCCTCTTCGACCAGATCGGTCAGTTCGTCGACGATAAAACTTCCCTGCAGCGGGTTTTCATTCTTGGCCAGGCCCCATTCCCGGTTGATGATCATCTGAATGGCCAGCGCGCGGCGCACCGACTCCTCGCTGGGCGTGGTGATGGCTTCGTCGAAGGCGTTGGTATGCAGGCTCTGGCAGTTGTCGTAGATCGCGCACAGGGCCTGCAGGGTGGTGCGGATGTCGTTGAACTGGATGTCCTGGCTGTGCAACGACCGCCCGGAGGTCTGGATGTGGTACTTGAGCATCTGCGAACGTGCTCCGCCGGCGTACTTCTCACGCAGGGCGATGGACCAGATGCGGCGCGCCACGCGCCCGATCACGGTATACTCGGGATCCATGCCGTTGGAGAAGAAAAACGACAAGTTGGGGCCGAAGCTGTCGATGGGCATCCCGCGCGACAGATAGTACTCCAGATACGTGAAGCCGTTGGCCAACGTGAAAGCCAGCTGGGATATAGGATTGGCGCCGGCCTCGGCGATGTGGTAGCCGGAGATCGAGACCGAGTAGAAATTGCGCACATTGTTCTCGATGAAGTACTGCTGGATGTCGCCCATCATCTTCTAGGCGAAATCGATCGAGAAGATGCAAGTGTTCAGCCCCTGGTCCTCCTTGAGGATATCGGCCTGCACCGTGCCGCGAACGGTGCGCAGCGCCTCCTACCGGATGGCGGCGTATTCCTGCGGGTCGGGTTCACGGCCCTTGGCTTGCCTGAAATTATCCACCTGCTGATCGATGGCCGTATTGAGGAACATGGCCAGGATAATGGGCGCCGGCCCGTTGATGGTCATGGAAACCGAGGTGCTCGGGGCGCACAGTTCGAAACCGCCGTACAGCACCTTCACATCGTCCAGCGTGCAGATGCTGACGCCCGAGTTGCCGACCTTGCCGTAGATATCCGGCCGCCGGTCCGGGTCGTACCCGTACAGGGTCACGGAGTCGAAGGCCGTGGACAGCCGCTTGGCCTGGCTTTCGGCCGAAAGCATTTTGAAGCGCCGGTTGGTGCGCGCCGGATCCCCTTCGCCGGCAAACATGCGCGTCGGATCCTCGCCGGTCCGCTTGAGCGGGAAAACGCCGGCCGTATAGGGAAAATAACCGGGAAGATTCTCGCGCCGCAGCCAGCGGTAGACTTCCCCGGGATCCTTGAACCGCGGCAGCGCGATTTTCGGTATCCGTTTGCGCGACAGGGATTCGGAATACAGGGGCACCCGGATCTCTTTGCCGCGCACCTGATACACCAGTTCATCCTTCTCGTAGCAGCCCCGGATCTCTTCCCAGTCTTCAAGCGTTTTCACCGTCTGCGGATCGATCGCGTCGCGGGCCAGGGCCGCCTCGGCCTTCAAACGTTCCAGCAAGGTTTCCAGCGGCCCGCCGGTTCCGCCCTCGGCAAGCAGATTAAAGCTCTCCTCCAGATGCCACTTGCGCCGCACGGCGTCCGCCTGTTCTTCCGTGATGCGATGGTAGCGGCGCACGGTGTCCGCGATTTCAGCCAGGTAGCGCGTCCTCTCGGGCGGGATAATGATCGTCTTGGAGCTGGAGACACGGTTCTGCGGCCGCTTGAGATTGGATTCTAGCCGGATGCCGGTCTTCTCCTCGATCGCGTCGAGGATGCCATGATACAGGGCAGTCACGCCGTCGTCATTGAACTTGGAGGCGATCGTACCGAAAACCGGCATCGCCTCCGGGGGTTTTTCAAAAGCCGTGCGATTGCGCTGCACCTGCTTGCGCACATCGCGCACGGCGTCCTCGCCGCCCCGCTTTTCGTACTTGTTGACCACGACCAGATCGGCGAAATCGAGCATATCGATCTTTTCCAGCTGAGAGGCGGCGCCGAACTCGCTGGTCATCACATAAATCGAAAGATCCACAAGGTCGATGATGTGCGAATCACCCTGCCCGATTCCGGCGGTTTCGGCGATCACCAGATCGAACCCGGCCGCCTTGGCCACGTCGATGGCGTCGGCCAGCGAATCCGGAATCTCGGTATGCGAGCGCCGGGTGGCCAACGAGCGCATGTAAACCCGCGGATTATCGATGGCGTTCATTCGGATGCGGTCGCCCAGGAGCGCGCCGCCGGTCTTGCGCCGTGACGGGTCGGCGCTGATGATCGCCACGCGGATCTCCTTCAGGTCGTGCAGCATCCGCAGGATCAGCTCATCGGTCAGCGACGATTTGCCCGAACCGCCGGTCCCGGTGATGCCGACGACCGGCACCTTGCGATCGGCGATCTTTTGCTTCAAGCCGGCCCGCAATTTGGCCAGATGCCCGTTCTGCAGCGCTTTTGCCTGTTCGACGCTGGTGATCAGGTTGGCGACCAGCAGTTTATTCTCCGGCGACAGACTTGAAAGGTCCGGGGTTTGGCTCGGAGCGCGCGGAAAGTCCATGCTGCGCATCATGTGATTGATGATGCCCTGCAACCCCATTCTGGCACCGTCTTCGGGCGAGTAGATTTTCGCCACGCCGTAGGCTTCCAGCTCGCGTATTTCTTCGGGAATGATTACGCCTCCGCCGCCGCCGAAGACTTTGATATGGCCCGCACCGGATCTCCTGAGCAGGTCCACCATGTATTTAAAGAATTCCATATGGCCGCCCTGATAGGAGGAGACGGCGATTCCCTGGACATCTTCTTCGACTGCCGCATCGACGATCTCCTGAACCGATCGGTTGTGGCCGAGGTGGATGACTTCGGCTCCCGTGCCCTGCAGAATGCGGCGGAATATATTGATCGAAGCATCATGGCCGTCGAACAGCGATGTCGCTGTGACCACACGGACATGGTTTTCGGGCTTATAGATTTCACTCTGCATGCTCATGCGCCTCCTCCTTGTGGCGGAATCCGGGGCGGTTGTCCCGGGCGGGCGTCGATCCGCCCGCCCTCTGCCCTCGCCGGGTCAAATCCGGACGCTTCGCCGGTCGTTTATTTCACCCGCCCCAGGATGCTGCCGGCGATGGTATTCTTCTGAATCTCCTTGGTTCCCTCATAAAGTTCTGTGATTTTGGCATCCCGGTAGAAGCGCTCCACTTCATACTCGCTCATGTAGCCATAGCCGCCGAAAAGCTGGATGGCCTCGTCACAGACTTCGACTGCCGTTCGCGCCGCATACATTTTGGCCATGGACGTCAGTTTGGGATCGATCCGCCCCTGGTCGTAGTTCCAGGCGGCTTTGTAGGTGACCAGGCGCGCCAGCTCGAGCTTGGTGGCCATATCGGCCAGCTTGTGCTGCGTTGCCTGGAACTGGGCGATCTTCTGGCCGAACTGCTCGCGCTGCTTGACATAAGCCAGGGCGCGATCATAGGCGCCTTGCGCGGTGCCCAGCGCCTGGGCGGCGATCTGGATGCGGCTCTCATCGAAGAAATTCAGGACCTGGTAAAACCCCTTGTTCTCTTCGCCGATCAAGTTGGACAGCGGTACGCGGACATTCTTGAAGGTGACTTCCCCGGTGGCCATCATGCGGATGCCCATTTTCTGGCCCACATCGCTGACCGAGACGCCGGGCCGGTCGGCCTCGACCAGAATCAGGCTCATGCCCCGATAGCCGGGTTTGGCATCCCCGTCGGTCTGGCACAATACGGAGTAGAACCCCGCGAGTCCGGCATTGGTGATGAAGGTCTTGCCGCCGTTGACGACCCACTCACCGCCTTCTTTGACCGCCGTGGTGTTCATGCAGGTGATGTCGGACCCGTGGTCCGGTTCGGTAAAGGCGCCCGCCGACAACATGCGCCCTTCGGTCACCTCGGGAAGAAAGCGCTGCTTCATTTCCTCATGGCCGTAATGGAGCAGAAGTTCGGAAGCGAAACCACACAGCGCCACGCAGGCACCCATCGTGGAATCGTTGCGGCAGAGCTCTTCAACCACCAGGATGCACTCCAGGCAACCCAAACCCTGGCCAGAGTATTTTTCAGGGAAGTGAACGCCGATCAAACCCAGTTCTCCGGCCTTCTGCCAGATCTTGGTGGGGTATTCGTGCTTGCGCTCCAGTTCCAGGGCCAGTTCCTTGTCGAACTCGCCTTTACAGAAATCGCGGACTGCTTTCTGAATGTCTTTCTGGGTTTTATTCAGTTCGAAATCCATCCTGCTCTCCCTCTGTTTAGATATGTTAATCTACGGACCGCGTCCTTGCACTCGCTTCGACGGATTGGGCGGCGCTGCCCGCCGCTCATCCGCCCTGCTTGCGCAGGTACTCGCGCGTTTCGGCGCGGGGCGGCAGGTTCCGGTCGCCCAGACCCAGTATAAATTGCGTCTGCAGGCGGGTATATTCCTCGATGGTGTAATGGCAGCCCATAAACCACCGCCGGAACGTCCACATATGCCCCAGCACCGAAATGTTATGGGCCATCAGATCCAGCGTTTTGTCATCCAGGAAAGGCAACTCCGCCCGGCCGACCAGATCGGCCAGCACCCGGGTAAAAAGCCCCGTGATCTGGATTTCGTTGGCCAGCACGATCTTGCGCCACTTGGCGGGCAAAGATTGCGTTTCCTGATAAATCAAAAGGATATGGTCGCTCATGCGATGACAGACCAGAAAATACTCCCGGATGACCATTTCCAGGGTTCCCCGGCCCTTCTGCGCACGCGCCAGCGCTTCGGTGACCGCGCCTTCCATCTCCGCATGAATGGCCTCGCAGACCAGGTAGAGAATGTCTTCCTTGGTGGAAATATACTCGTACAGCAGGCCGATCGAAATGCCGGCCGCCCGCGCAATCTGCCGGGTGGTGGTTTTATGAAAGCCGTTCTTCAAAAACAGCTCGACCGCCGCATCGACGATCTGTCGGCGCCGGCGCCGGACCAGTTCCTTGTCCTTGATCTGGGTGGGGATATCTTTGAGTGGTGCGGTTTGGCGTGCCATGGGCAACCCTTCTGACGGTCATAACCTCGGCCGCTGCGCTGGCCGGCGCATTCTTCGCCGAATTGAGCGAGCGCTCAATCATATCTATTTGCCTGCACCGGCGTTGTCAATCGAAAAAATCCGCTGCCGGGATGCGCACTCCTATTTTCAATCTTGACAGCATCGGGTGTTTAATGGTTTTAATTCAGCGTTACCTAACGACCGGTCGGTAAAAAACCGATTGCCATGGAGCATGCCATGCCGGCGACGGCCGACACCATAAAGCAGGTTGCAGTCGACCTGTTCTACCGCAAGGGCTATTTTGCAACCAGCATCAGCGAAATCGCCCAGGGCTGCGGTATCCAGAAAGCCAGCATCTACTATCATTTTCCGGGTAAAGAAGAGCTCTTGTTCTGCATCATGAGCACTACGATGAGCGATCTGATGGCCAGCCTGCAAGCCGGCCTCGAAGGCCGGGCCGGTATCGAGCAACGGATGCGGGCGGCGGTGCACAGCCATGTTTCCTTTCATCTGAACCGGCAGAAGGAGACCTTCATCGCCAGCAGCGAGCTGCGCGGCTTGACGCCGGCTCATTATGAAAAAATCGTGACGCTGCGCGACGCCTACGAGACCATCTTTCAGGAACTGATCCGCAAGGGCATTGCGCTCAAGGTATTTGCCCCTGGTGATGTCAAAATACTCTCCTACGCCATTCTGACCCTCTGCACCGCCGGCGCGAGCTGGTTCAAGCCGCACGGCCGTCTCAGTGTGGATGGCGTCGCGGAGATTTATGAAACCTTTATCCTCAACGGCTTGCAGGCGGGAGGGCGATGGTTTTCCCGCCAGCCGCAGCCGGCGGCATGAAAGGAGGTCGGCGTTGTGGACTTCGATTTGACCAAGGAACAGGGGATGATTCGCAAGGAGGTCCGGCGCTTTGCCGAGAGCGAAATCGCGCCTGTCGCCCTTGAACTCGATGAAAAAGAGTCTTTTTCGGCCGAGCTGACCCGCAAGATGGGCGAAATAGGGCTGTTCGGCATGTTCGTCAGCGAAAAGTACGAGGGCCAGGGGCTGGATTACCTCTCGTACATCATCGCAGTAGAGGAGGTTGCGCGCATCGACGGCTCCCAGGCCGCTACCGTGGCGGCCGGCAATTCCCTGGGTATCGGCCCGATCTACTACTTCGGCACCGAAGCCCAGAAAGCCAGGTATCTGCCGCCGCTGTGCCGCGGCGAGGCCTTGTGGGGCTTCGGGCTTACCGAGCCAACGGCCGGTTCGGATGCCGGGGGCAGCAAGACCACAGCCGTGAGGGACGGCAACCAGTGGGTGCTGAACGGTTCCAAGATCTTCATCACCAATGCCGCCTGCGACATGTCGCTGGGCGTCACCGTACAGGCGGTCACCGGGACGCGCCCCAACGGCAAGCCCGAGTATACCTGCTTCATCGTCGAGCACGGCATGCGCGGCTTCAAGGCCGTGCCCATGAAGCGTAAAATGATGTGGCGCGGCTCCAACACCGCCGAGCTCTATTTCGACGATGTGCGCGTACCGGCCGACAACATCCTGGGTCAGCCCGGAGATGGCTTCCACCAGATGCTCAGCACGCTGGACGGCGGCCGCCTCTCGATCGCCGCCATGGGTCTGGGGGGCGCCGTGGGGGCCTACGATGCAGGTCTCAAGTACGCCCGGTCGCGCCGGCAATTCGGTCAGCCGATTTCAAAATTCCAGGCCATCGCCTTCAAACTGGCGGACTGCGCCACCGAAATCGAATGCGGCCGCAACCTGCTCTACAAGGCCTGCTGGCTGCGCGATAAAAAGCGCCCGTTCGAAAAAGAAGCCGCGATGGCGAAGTTATACTGCTCCGAACTGATGGGACGCGTCGCCGACCACGCGGTTCAGATTCATGGCGGCTATGGTCTGATGAAAGACTACCATGTCGAACGGTTCTACCGCGACCACAAGCTGCTGGAGATCGGCGAAGGCACATCCGAGGTCCAGCGGATCGTGATCTCGCGGCACATCGGATGTTAGCGCAAACAGGAGAAAGAGGTCACGCCATGCAGGAAAAAGCCGTTTTATCTGAATTTTCGGAGGGGATCGCCACACTCATCCTCAACCGCCCCGGGATCATGAACGCCGTCAACTTCCAACTGCTGTACGAGTTGGATGAATGCCTCAACCGCCTGCGGTTCGATCCGGCCGTGCGGGTCGTGATCATTACCGGCGCGGGCGACAAGGCCTTCTGTGCCGGGGCCGATTTGAAGGAGCGCGCCGGACTCTCGCCCGAACAGGTCAAAACCTTCATCTACACCATCCGCCGGGTCTTCGACGATATCGAGCAGTTCACCAAACCGGTCATCGCGGCCGTGAACGGCGTCGCCCTGGGCGGCGGAACCGAGCTGGCGCTGGCGGCCGACATCCGCCTTGCAGCCGAGAGCGCCACCCTGGGGCTGACCGAGACCCGCCTGGCGATCATTCCGGGAGCCGGTGGCACCCAACGCCTCCCGCGTTTGATCGGCAAGGGCAAGGCCAAGGAGTTGATCTTCACCGGCCGGCGCGTGGACGCCCAGGAAGCCCTGCGTATCGGACTGGTGAATCATGTCTATCCACGGGACCGTTTGCTGCAGGAGTGCCGCGCCATTGCGGCCCAGATCTGCGAGTCCGGACCGATCGCCGTGCAGCAGGCCAAGTACGCCATCAACCGCGGACTGGAAGCCGATCTGAACACGGGTCTGGCCATCGAGTCGAATGCCTACTGGATCTGCATTCCGACCGAGGACCGCCTGGAAGGGCTGGCGGCGTTCCGTGAAAAGCGCAAACCGGTTTTCAAAGGCAAGTAGCCCCCGGCACACCGGGGTTGTTTCATCCATTTTTCAAGGAGCGTCCGATGACCGAATACGATTTGTGGAAGATTTTCCCGCGCATGCCGAAAAAGGTGACGATCGGCGATATCACCATCCGCGACGGGTTCCAGCACCTGGAAAAGTTCATTTCCACGCGCGCCAAAATTTTCTACCTGGAGGAATTGATCTTCGCCGGGTGCCGCAACATCGAAGTGACCAACCTGGGCAATCCGTTCCTGATGCCCCAGTTCAGCGATGCCGAGGAACTGCTCAAGCATCTGCGCGGCGACACCTTCAAAAAGCGCTGTGCGCGCAACGGCGTCAACTATGACGACATCGTCCTGACGGCCATCACCATCCGCGAGCCGGCCGTGGACCGGGCGGTGCGCCTGCGTGAACAGGGGATCGGCCCCGACCGCCTTTTGATGATGGTTTCCACCGAGGAGGAGCATCACTTCGCCAACTCCGGCACCACGCTTCCCGAATACTGGCTGGAGGCCGAGCGCTGCATCCGCAAGTGCCATGACGCCGGGATGAAGATGTGCGGCACGGTGAGTACGATCTGGGGCAGTCCGATCGGCGGGGCTACGCGATTGGAGGATGCGGTCGAATTCACCAAGCGTTTTCTCGAAATCGGCGCCGACGATATCGAGCACGCCGATCATGACGGTAGCGCTTCGGCGGCCGAGGTGTACCGATATTTCGCCATGACGCTGGATGCCATCCCCGACCCGCGGGTGCACATCGCCCATTTTCATGAAACCAAACGGGTCGCTTCGGCATCGGTCCTGGCGGCGCTGCAGGCCGGCATCTGCCACTTCGAAGCCACTCTGGGCGGCATGGGCGGCCAGCCGGCCAATTTTTTGGACGACAGCCCGGTTCCGGGAACCGGCGAATATTATTATAACGACCCGCGCTACGTGGGCCTGGTCTGCCTGGAAGACCTGCTGGTGCAGGTCGACGAAATGGGAATCGCCCACGGCTACGATGTGGATCGTATCTTGTGGCTGGGCCGCAAAATGGAAAAGACCGTGGGACAACGCCTGCGCTCGGAAGCCGTCATCAACGGCCGCACACTCAAGGAGGGACATCCCAAATTCGCGCGGCCCGGTCTGCAGCCGCGCAAGGTCAAGCGCGGCGAAGCCTCCGGCCAGAAGCTGCCGACCGAGTGGGGCGAGAAGGCCGTGCTGCCCGAACACCTGCGCCCGCGATGATTTACAGCAGGACCTGAACAGGTTATACAAACAAAGCCGGGGGCAGGCGTTCGGCCCCCGGCTGAAGCGCTCATCTTTCAGGCGTGAAGGAGGACGAAAATGGCTGCCGACACCCCCAAACCGCCGATCAATGTCGATTACTTCGAGGATCTCACGGGTCACATTCAACCCGCGGAAGAAGCCGCCTGCGGCCAGATCGGCGACCGCATCAAGCGCCTGAGGGAAGAGAAGGGACTGTCGCCCGCCGAACTGTCGCAGCTGACCGGCTTTGACGAACAAACGCTGAACGAAATCGAAGACAACCGCCTGTGCCCCCAATTGGGAACGCTGATCCGGCTCAGCAAGGCCCTGGACAGCGCCTTGGAACGCGTGCTCTCCGGCGAAGGACGAAATGTGTACGCCATCACGCGCCACAGCGAACGCAAGGTCGTCTCCCGGTCGACTTCCGGCAGCGGCCGGCGCGCCGCCTACACCTACATGAGTTTGGCTCCCGAAGTCAAAGGCCGGCACATGGAGGCCTTGCTGGTTCAGCTTGAAGAGGCGGCTGGCGAAACGGGGACGGTCCATGCCGGCGAAGAGTTCATCTTCGTTCTGGACGGAACGGTGATCCTGGACATCGGCGATGAACGCTTCGAACTCGAACCGGGCGACAGCGCCTACTATCTCTCGACAACGGCGCACCTGCTGGCGGCCAAGCAGGGAACGGCCCGAATCCTTGCGGTGATCTACAGCCGCTAGGCCATAAACCAGAAACACTCGGTAGCGACAGCGGACCCATGGGACCGAACCACTCTTTGCAGTTGCTTACGTGCGTGTCGCCCGAGGGCCGTTTCGTATGGGGCACGCACCGGCCGGACTACGCAGCGGCCAACCTGCGGGTTGCGGATCATATCCAGATTTTGGGCCGGACGCCGGACGGCCGACCGGTTTTGAACCAGTCCAATTTTCCCGGGCAGGATGTCGGGATACCCTCAGCCGATCCGGTTTTCGAAATCCCCAACGCCTTTCCTTTCCGGGGGGCCACCTACATCACGCAGTCCTGGGCGCAGGAGGCGGCCCGCGATCCCTCCCGCATCGCCATTCCAAAGCGCAAAGCGGTTTCGATGCATGGATGCTTCGGCGACCTTGCGACTGCCGGCGCTCCGCTGAAAACGGTCGCGGCGTTGATCGCGCGCCTGCCCGAGACGCTGCAGGTCGCCCTGGCCACCACCTCCACCGATCCGGACGACCTGCAGTGCCTGGCGGAATTGAGCTGTGACTTCCTGAGGGAACCCGCCACCGGACGTCCGTCGGGACTGCACTTCACGCTGGATTCCGCGGGGCTGTCCCACGCGGTCATCCGCAATCACCGCTTGTTCGAGGCCGTGGCCAACAACCCCTGTTTGCCCGATGACTATAAGGAGTGCATGGTGTTGCGCCCCGGCATCCAGGGTGGCAGCGAAATCATCGGCGAATGGCACGCCGGACAAAGTCACGCATTCGAATACCTGCGCTGCAACAGCTATATCCCCTGGGGGCATTACGCCGCCAACATGGCCCACGATGCCATACGCTACGATGCGGGCCGGTTGACCCTCGAAGATATCCGCGGCCTGCGCCATCTCTATTACCAGCGCACCTACGTTCGGCTCGCCGAGATGCTCGCCCTGGCGCGGGTGCCCCGACGCCGGCCCCTCTCAGTCCGGGAACTGGAGCAGCTCCGCCGAGCGGTGCTCGAAAAAACGCTGGAGGCGGAAATCAGGGCGGCAATGCCGTTCAGCGCCACCTTGTGGGGATGGAACTACGGGTTCGATTACGCTCCCAGCGGCTTCCGACTGCATGCGTCTCACCAGCAGATCCACCAGCAGCATGCACTCATTCCGACGGCGGTTTCCTACGAAGCGCAGGGTCCGGGATCCAGGGGGCCTTCGTACGCTTATGGCGACCTGGTCCAGCTGTTCGGCCGGGAGTTCCGGCGCCGGACCGGCCGCGGCTTCTTCGATTGCCTGCTTCAGGCACTGCGCACCAATCGCCGCCTCGACGGCCGTTCGTCACTTCCCGCCGAACTGGTGATTGACGAAGACGAGCATGTGATGCTGTATGTGCCCAAAGCGCAGACCAGCCAGTGGGAATTGCAGATCATGACCCTCGCGCCCGTGGGCAACATCCTCGAAACCGATATCGAGGTGCGCGCTGCCCTGGACCGGACATTGCGACTGGCCATGCGCATCCTCACGGGCATGGGCGCCACCATGATCACGGTCATCGAAGTAAGCAAGCGGTTCAACTGCGACGATGCCGATCAACGCCTCGTGTACAGCCTGCTGCCGAGGCTGCCCGAATCGCCGGGAGCCTTCAGCGAGGCGCAGCTGCGATGGATCTGCGGGCATTTTCCGGAAGACTTCGCACGGGCATGCCGCGCGAAGCTTTCGCAGATCGGCCGGGATTGACCAGGCGTCCGGCGGCGGGACGGTCCTTTCAAAAAACGGTGCCCACGCCGAAGCCGAAATGAACGCGCGGGTTGCGTCCATCCGCCGGGTTCCACTTCTTGATTTCGATCAATTCGAGCAAGGGGTAGGTATAATCCATCTCCCCGATCGCCCGTTTCTCGCTGCCGCTGACGCGCCCGATGACGGTGATCGGAGTGCCGGGCGGATAGATCGCCGGATCCAGGAATTGTTCGGACCGCACGATATAGCGCCCATCGGAGCGATCCTCATCCGTGGGCCGGTTGGCGCTGTTGAGCGCGAGCTGGAGCACCACCAGTTCGGTTCGTTCCTTGTCGGCCCGGTTTTCGATGATTTTGCCCCCCAGCATCACCACTTCTCCCGCATATTGCTGCGGCTGCTGGCGCAAGGGCAGAAAATCGCCTTCGTACGTCACCTGTGAGCGCGCCTCGCGTGACAAATTGGCACTGCAGCCCGCCGCGACGAGTGTCGCGCAGACCGCAAGCAGAATCCGGAAAACGGGTTGCATCGGAATGCTCCTGATCTCTCCTGCCGGGAAACCTAACGCCAGTGATAGGGATAACGCCAGTACCAGGGATACGGCCGCCCCCACCAGGGGTCGTCCCAGTAGTAATAGGGGTAGGCCGAACGCATGGTCTCCTTGGGCCAGAGGTGAATCTCCTCCACCTGCAGCCGAAGGTACGGATATGAAACCGCTTCTTTTTCCGAGGCCGAGCTGCCCAGAATCGTACCGCCGACTGTTATCTGGCGGTCCTTCTCGAAAACCTCGGGGTCCAGAAAACCGTCGCGGACGAGAATCAGGCGGCCCTGCGAAAGGTCCTTGGATTTTGGTTTCTGGCCGACCCCCAAGGGTGCCTGCACCGCCGTGAGGATGGTTTCACGCGCCTTGTTTTCCACCGACAGGACGTATCCCCCCACCACCACCGTCTCGCCCACGTATTGCCCGGCCTCGCGCACCAACTCCTCGAACGGAAGATCCTGTAAGTCCGGCGCGGGTTCGACCGATGGCGACATAACCGCGCAGCCCGGAAACAGACAGGCGATCAAAAGAATCGATGCGAAGCGTTTTGTCATCATCACGTGCTCCCATCTTCTTTTTGCTAATCGCACAGTAACACCGCCGGCCGAAATTACAATCAAAACGGCCGGCGGCGCCATCCGGACGCATTCCGGAACCCGACAGGCGGTCCGAGGGCGGGATCGAGATCGCGCCGCCAGATGTGCGGATCGGCCGAGAACCGCCGTGTTTCAATCGAACTGGTAGGCGACACCCACCATATAGCTGTTGGATTCCCAATCGACCTCATTCAGGCGGGTCGTGGCGGTGCGGCCGTCGGCCAGGAAAAAGCGCTGACGGCCCGGGTCGGTTTCCCACCGCTGATAAGAGGCGGTCACGTTGACGGACCATTGCGGCGTGATCCAGACCACCCACTCAGCACACAGGCTCACCCCTTTGCCATCGGCGTTCTGGTCGAAACTTTTCGGATGATCGAAGTCGGACCGCAGGTTCCAATCGGCTTCGGCTTCAAACCGGGCATCCCAGTGCCACTGAAATTCGAGACCCGCTTCCATGCGCTTGAAACCTGAAACCGGAGGGATGAAGAAACGCAGGTCACACCCCAGAAGCGGGCTGAACCATTCAGACTGGTAGGTGCTGTCGAGCCCCCTCAAGGATCCCAGCGGGGGTCCGCCGGGGTAGGTGAGCACTTGTCTGCCGTTGCGGATGCGGAAATTCTGCCTGTGCAGGGAAACGCCCAGGAGGGGGGCCAGCATGACATGCCGGTCGGCTAAAAAAATGGGGCTGCCGACCCCCAGCAGCACATCCCAAAGCTGGTCGTCATCGCTCTCGCTGATGGAGCGGGAGTACTCACCGCTTCGGTGATCGCCGCTGTAGTCGGAGTCCCGCACCCGCCCGTCATCGATCCAGGCATAGCCGAACTGTGCCCGAAGATAGAGCCGCTCCGCCAACAGGGTGCGGTTGCTCAGCTGGAGCTGGTAGCTGTCCACATCGGACCATTTTAACTCGGAGATTACATCGGGATCGGTGCCGTTTCGGTTTCCGGCGATCGTCCAGCTCAGCTGGTCGCGCCGCACGCCTGCCGCGAGGGTGAAAACACTTTCCCAGGCCGCTGTTTCATGTTCGATCCGATGGACGGCAGGTTCGGCCGTCGCGGTGGCGGGCTGCTGTAATGGCGCATGATTCAGGTCGGATGGATTTTCCAGTGCCCAAACCGTTCCCGGCAGCATTCCGATCAGAAAAAGCCCGATCCACGCCCACACCCACATCCGATTTCCCATTCAGCATTCTCCAGAGTCTGCATTGCGCTGTGTTCAACCCGCAGGCAACCGGTCGGCGCCTTCCGGAAAGAGGGGCCACTTTGACATATGGCGCTTCCCGAATCGAGAACTTTTTCAAAACGCCCGTCCAAAAGCATGGCGGCGGGGATGATGGATGGAAGGCATGCCGCGTGGCATTTGTGCCGGACACCCCTTTTCGATGCACCCGACGGTGTTCAAAAAAAAGATTTCCGAATTACCGTTATTTCCTTCCGGTCGACCTTGGCATCAGATTCAATGCATTTTCGTCAGGCGCCGGCAGAAAAGATGCACGCGTAATCAGGAAATCTTGCTTTGAAACCGTATCGGCGCTTCGGCCGTGAGACTTTAGCAGGCCGTTGAAATCAATCCACTTTGATGAACGCCTTGCCTTTGGCATTGCACACCGGACAGCTCTCCGGCGGCTCGTTTTCGCAGGTATAGCCGCAGATCGGGCAGACATAATAATCGACCTCCTGCGATTTTCCCAGCTGCTCCAGCGCTTTCTGGTAGAGCCGGGCATGGATTTTCTCGACCTCGTTGGCGTACTTGAAGCTGCGCAGCGCCGCCGAATGCCCCTCCGCTTCCGCCTGAGCGATCATGGGCGGATACATCGATTCGAATTCATAGGTTTCGCCGCCGATCGCCTCTTTGAGATTTTCGGTCGTGCTGCCGATCCCGCCCAGTGCCCGCAAGTGTGAATGGGCGTGAATGGTTTCCGCTGCGGCCGCCGCCCGGAACAGCCTGGCCACTCCGGGATAACCTTCTTTTTGGGCTTTCTCGGCAAAAGCGAGGTATTTACGATTGGCCTGGGATTCGCCGGCAAACGCGGCCTTCAGATTTTTTTCGGTATTGCCCAATGTGTCTGCTCCTTTTCTATTGGATGATTGTTTTAGAAAGTGGCGTTCGGTTCCTCTTTATATCGATTTCCTACATATCAAATCCTGTGCCACTTTCGCCAGGTGCGAATATCGCCGAAAATTACAACGGGGATGCCCAATTGGAAAACGGCACGCAATGTATCGTTGTATCGAAGTGTCTCAGGAAAGCAATCACAGATACAACTTTACCGCCTTTCGCTTGACTCACCCCCGGAGTGTGAAATAGAAAACATCGCATGATTATCCACCGAGCGGATCGCCGGTCTACCGCCCGCGTCTGTCGGCGGTGGAAGAGGGCGCCCGAAAGCAATGTTTTTCAGCGGAGTCAGCGACAGACTGCGATGGACATGTTTATCGCGGAGGGCGACCCTCCGGGGTGATTACCGATGGCAGGAGATGAGCGCAGCGATTGAGCGGTTTCGTCTCTCGCCGATCAGGTGCGCCGGGGGACAATCAATTTATCAAGGTGGCGAGAGGCGGCTATTATTTCGAACGTCAAAATAGCGGTTGTCGATCACGATCCAATGGTGCGTGATTTCATCGTTCATGTGATGATGTACAGCGTCAATCGTCGTATTCCGGCATTCGGCAGCGCGGGCGACCTGAAACGGCACATTGCAGCCAACGGGGCGCCGGATATCATTTTGTCCGAAGCTTATTTGCCGGACGCCCCCGATTTCAACCTGCTCAGGACGATCAAAGCGTCCCATCCATCAATCCACTTCATCGTCCTCTCCGCCGATCCTGCCGCCGAATCGAAGGCGGCTGCTCTCGGAGCGGACGCATTCCTGGCAAAGCCTTTCTCTCTGAAGGACTTGTTCGGCATTGTCGAACGGTTTGTGGTGAATGAAGGCCCCGGCCATGAGGGCTAAGTACACGTTTTCATAAATTTCGATAAACACGCAGCCACCCGGCCGGCAGATCATTTTCGCCAGAGGCGCCGAGAACTTAAAGAGATTCATATCATCCACAACGTACTGCCCGCGGGATCGGTTTGGGGTGATGATCGGCCGGTCTCAGGATCGGAATCGGGTATCGTAACCATTCGATTGCGATCTGATTCCGACCCCGACCCCTAAATGATATGTTACGATAATACCTGGTGCGCGCCAATTTTTGCTTCCACAAGGGGGCGTCGGATGATATGGCTGCGCCCCAGGCATGCCGGACGGCCGGCATGCCGATTTTTTCCGGAGTACCCGCGGATGCGGCAAAGCAACCAATACACACGATATGCGCTCGCGACCATCAGCGGAGTCCTGCTCACGCTCGCCTTTCCCAAGCTGGATCAGGGCTGGCTGGCCTGGATCGCCTTGATACCGCTGCTTTGGGCGCTGGGCGATGCGGACCTGCGCACTTCATGGCGGATCGGATTCTGGACCGGCCTGGTTCACGGGCTGGGATTGATGTATTGGACCGTCCACACGATGCATGTCTATGGGTATCTCCCGCTTTATCAATGCATTCCCCTGCTGGTGCTGCTTGCGGCGTATCTTGCGCTCTATCCGGCCCTGTTCGGCGCCGCAGTGGCGCGGCTGAGCGATCGGCCGCGCCATCTGCTGCTGATTGCTCCGGCGGCCTGGACCGCCCTGGAATATGCCCGCGCCCGCCTCTTTACCGGCTTTCCATGGGAGCTGCTGGGCTACAGCCAGTACAAGGCGCTGTGGGCCATTCAGATCGCCGACCTTACAGGCGTTTATGGCGTTTCCGCCCTGGTTGTGCTGGTAAATTCAGCCCTGGCCCTTGTTCTGATGGCAGTGCGCGAACAACCGTGGCGGAACCAGCGGGTCGATCGGCGAACGGCTTTGACGGCGCTCACGACGGCCGCCGCGCTCGTCGCCGCCGTCGCGCTCTACGGGACGCTGCGCCTGCGCCACGTGGATGCGGCCGCTGCGGCAGCGCCAAAAGCCGGCGTGGCGGTGGTGCAGGGCAACATCGACCAGGCGATCAAGTGGGACCCCGAGTTTCAGATGGTGACCGCCGCCAAATACAACGCGCTTTCCCTGGCGGTGGCGCCCAAGGCCGACCTGATCGTCTGGCCCGAAACGGCCACGCCGTTCTATCTTTTCCAGGACAGACGGCCCACCGAAATCGTTCTCGACGGAATTCGAACGGCCGGCAAGGATTTCATCATCGGCAGTCCTTTCCTGGTTTCATCCGCAAACGGAGAGTCCTACTTTAACAGCGCCTATCTGGTCACGGCCGGGGGAAACGCCGCCGGGCGTTATGATAAAGTCCACCTGGTGCCATTCGGTGAATATGTCCCTTTAAAGCGCTGGCTTCCCTTCATCGATAAAATGGTCGTCATGGTCGGCGATTTCAAAACCGGAACGGCGGGCCGCACACTGCAGTGGAACACCCACCCGATCGGCATGCTGATCTGCTATGAAGCTATTTTCCCGGAGTTGGCGCGCGCCATGGCCAACAACGGTGCGCATCTTCTGGTCAACATCACCAACGATGCCTGGTTCGGCACCACCAGCGCAGCCTACCAGCATTTTTCAATGTCGGTGCTGCGCGCCGTCGAGAACCGGCGCGTTTTGGCCAGGGCAGCCAATACCGGCATCAGCGGCTTCATCGATGCCGCAGGCCGTATTTCCGCCTCCACCGCTTTGATGCAGGATGCGACCGCCCTGAGCGAGTCGGCCCTGCTTGACATCCCGTCTTTTTATACGCGCTGGGGCGACTGGCCGTTGGCGCTGATCGTCGTCGCCATCCTGGGCACGCGGGCGGCCTGCGGGCGTCGAATCCGGTTCGAGAATCGCAAAAAAGGTAATTAAGGTTGACATTTACGTCAGGTTTGTCATTTTGCTGCATTAGACTAAAAAAAGGAGCGCGTCATGTCTCAGGATACGAAACAGAATTTGAAATCGATGAAAGCCAAGCTGACCCAGATCGGAGACCATCTTTGACTTCGCGGGCAAACGCAGACGACTGGCCGAGATTGAAAACCAGATGAGCCGCAATGGATTCTGGGACACTCCCGACGCGGCCACGGCCGTTCTCAAAGAACGCACCCTTTTGACCCATCGCATCGATCAATACACGCAACTTTTGACCGAACTGGAGGAAAACGAGCTGCTGCTCGGCATGGCCCTCGAAGAGGGAGATGAAAAAACAGAGGCCGAGGTTGAACGTCAGGTCGATGCCCTGGCCAAACGCATCCATACCTTTTCGATCGATATCACCCTGGTCGGGGATCAGGATGCCAACAACGCCATTCTGGCCATCAATGCCGGCGCCGGCGGAACGGACGCCCAGGACTGGGCCGAAATGATGTTCCGCATGTATCTACGCTGGGCCGAGCAGCGCGGCTTTCAAACCGAAATCATCGACCTGCAGCCCGGCGACGAGGCCGGAATCAAAAGCGCCACCTTCACCGTCAAGGGCCAGTATGCCTTCGGATACCTGAAGGCCGAGATCGGCGTCCACCGCCTGGTGCGCATTTCTCCATTCAACGCCAGCGGAAAGCGGCAGACCTCGTTTGCCTCCGTTTTCGTTTATCCTGAAATCGAAGATGAAATCGTGATCGACATCGATGAGAAGGATCTGCGCATCGACACGTTCCGCGCCAGCGGAGCCGGGGGGCAACATGTCAACAAGACTTCCAGCGCGATCCGCATCACCCATCTGCCCACCGGCATCGTGGTGCAGTGCCAGCAGGAGAAATCGCAGCACCGCAACAAGGATCTGGCCATGAAAGTACTGCGCGCCAGGCTCTATCAGCGCGAAAAGGACGAGCAGGACCGCAAGATGCAGAAGCTGCACGACAGCAAGGAGGAGATCGCATGGGGCAGCCAGATTCGATCCTATGTTCTGCATCCGTATCAGATGGTCAAGGATCACCGCACCAATCTGGAGGTGGGCAATATCAACAGCGTCCTGGACGGCAACCTGGATCCTTTCATCGAGGGGACCCTGTTGGCGGGCATCGCATGAGCGCGCTTACACCCGCCTGCGGAACGGAAATGGATGCGGTGGAGATCCTACGCGCCCACTATGAGCCGGGCACGCCGCTGTACCTGCTTCTGCTGGACCACAGCCGGCGGGTGCGGGACAAGGCACTGGCCGTCGCGCAGCGCGCACCGCATCTTGCACCCGACCTGCGGTTCATCGAACAGGCGGCAATGCTGCACGACATCGGAATTCGGGAGACGGCGGCCCGGCGCATTCATTGCCGGGGCACACTGCCTTACCTGTGTCACGGCGTGGTCGGCGCAGAGATGCTGAACGCCTGCGGCCTGGCGCGGCACGCCCTGGTGTGCGAACGCCACGTGGGCGTGGGGTTCAGCCGGGAGGAGATCGTGGAACACCACCTTCCACTGCCACCCAGGGATATGCTGCCGGTATCGCCGGAAGAGACCATTGTCTGCTATGCGGATAAATTTTTTTCCAAAAACCGTCCCAACCGGGAACTCTCTCCGGGCGAGGTCCTGAATGAATTGGGCCGCTTCGGCGCCTCCCGGGCCGCGCGCTTCCGGCAGTGGCACTTCGAATTTACGGGTGAAAGACTCGACGACGCATAGGGATCATATGGATCGCCTGGAAAAAATGCTGCGCTTCTACTTCATCACGGATGACGGGCCCTCCCCGCATTCGCCGTTGGCGCAGGTCCGCATCGCGCTGGATGCAGGTGCTACGATGGTGCAGTACCGCAACAAGCGCTTCGGCCTCGAAGATTTCGAAGAACTCGAGGCGATCCGCACCGCATGCCGGTCCCATGGCGTCCCGCTGCTGATCAACGATCATGTGCTGTTGGCCAGGGCGGTCGGCGCGGACGGCGTGCACCTGGGGCAGGACGACGATTCGCCCCGGCTGGCGCGCCGGGTGCTGGGCCCGGATGCGATTATCGGCCTGTCGGTATCCACCCCCGAGGAACTGACCCGCAGCGCACTCGACGCATGTGATTATCTTGGAAGCGGGCCGGTATTCGGCACACAGACCAAGGCGGACGCCAAACCGGTCCGCCATCTCGCCGGGCTCAGGGAGATCGTGGAGCGCTCGCCGCTGCCGATCGTGGCCATCGGCGGCATCACCGTCGCATCGGCAGCGGAGGTGATCGAGGCGGGTGCGGACGCGGTCGTGGTGATCA
>JAEYRZ010000088.1 GCA_023435265.1 Pseudomonadota bacterium | reverse complement strand
GTATCGAATGGAGGCCTCAGGCATGCTCGGTTCCGGAGAGCGGTATTTCGGCGACGCGTTGAGCTGCCGATAACGATCCCGATACCGACCCCGACCCCGTTTATAGGATGCGAAATCTAAATGCGATCGCCCTATGCCGCGACCCGATCCGGCTTGACTTTTGCATGGGGCCGGGCTAACTTTCGCCCCATGAAAACTCCCGTTCAGATAGGCGCGATCGAAGTCGGTCCAGGCGCCCCGTTGCTGATCATTGCCGGGCCTTGCGTCATCGAGGATTTCGAAACCACGTACCATATCGCCGAACGGCTCAAAGCGCTGACGCAAAAATTGGGCCTGCCGTTTCTCTTCAAGGCATCGTTCGACAAGGCCAATCGAACATCCCTGCACTCCTTCCGCGGTCCAGGGCTGGAAGAAGGGCTTTCCATTCTGCGGCGGATCAAATCGAATCTCGCCGTTCCGGTCCTGTCCGACATCCACGCCATCGATCAAGTGGAGCCCGCGGCGCAGGTGCTCGATGTCCTGCAGGTACCGGCCTTCCTGTGCCGGCAGACCGATTTCATTCTCGCCGTGGCCCGCAGCGGCAAGGTGGTGAATGTCAAAAAAGGGCAGTTTCTGGCGCCCTGGGATGTGGCCCACATCGTCGAAAAGATCCATTCCACAGGCAATCGCGGAGTATTCCTGACCGAGCGCGGAGCCATGTTCGGCTACAACAATCTGGTCGCCGACATGCGCGCCATCCGCATCATGCAGGACGGCGGGCTCCCGGTCGTTTTCGACGCCACCCACAGCGTACAGCTGCCCGGAGGGGCCGGTCGAAGCTCCGGCGGGCAGCGCGAGTACGCCCCTGTTCTGGCCCGCGCGGCGGTCGCCGCCGGCGCGGACGGCGTATTCCTCGAAGTCCACCCGAACCCGGATGAGGCTTTGTGCGACGGCCCGAATTCACTGCCCCTGGATACGCTGGAGCCGCTCTTGAAGCAGTTGCAGGCCATCCATCATGTGCTGGCCTCCGGAGAATAAGCCGTGGAAATCGCCTATCGATTGAAAAAAATCAAGTTGCTGCTGCTCGATGTCGACGGCGTTTTGACAACCGGGGAAATCGTTTATACGGACGCCGGCGAACAGATCAAGAGCTTCGACGTCAAGGACGGCGTGGGCATCCGCATGCTCAGGGCGGCCGGCATCGAGGTGGGAATCATAACCGGGCGGAAAAGCGAAGCGCTGCGACACCGCTGCCGGAACCTGAACATCGAGCTGCTTTTCGACGGTGTGCGCGACAAGGTCGCCGTCATGGAGGCGCTGGCCGCCCGAACGGGTACGGACCCGGAGGCCATGGGGTTTGTGGGCGACGACTTGCCGGACCTGGCGGTCATGCGCAGGGCCGGGCTGGCAGTGGCCGTGGCCGACGCCCATCCGCTGATCCGCGAAACCGCCCATATGACCACCCGCGCCTGCGGCGGGCGGGGGGCGGTCCGTGAAACGTGCGAGGCCATCCTCAAAGCCCAGGACAAGTGGGAAGGAATTCTGGCGAAACTCTTCGGAGGCGGAAACGGCGCTGAAGGTTCGAGGTCGACTTGAAGACCCGCAAAAAATTCAAACTTGCGCTGTTGGGATTCCTCGCGCTGACCCTGATCATCGCCGGCGTGGTTCTCTTCCAGAAACAGCGCTCGTCCCAGACGGGGATCACCGTTCCGGTGCCGCCGAGCGCCGCCAAGGCGCTTCTCGCACTGACCGGCGTGCGCCAGACGGCCACCAAAAACGGCGTGCTGCAGTGGGAGCTGGACGCCGAAACCGCGGAACTGGAATCCAGGTCCGGGCGCATGGTCCTCAAGGCGCCCCAGGTCGATTTTTTCATGGAAGACGGCACACGGATCCATTTGACCGCGGAGCAGGGCGTCCTGGATACGAACAGCAACGATATGCAGGTGCAGGGTAATGTCCGCGTCAGCGAAGACCGATATACGATGGTAGCCGAGCGACTGGACTACAACCATGCGGCGCGCATCCTGAGCTCGGATAAGCCGGTGCACATCTTCGGCCGGAGCGCCGATCTCACGGCGGAGCGCATGACGTACGACCTGAATACGAGTCAGGCCCGCTTCGAGGGAAGCGTGAGAGGGATCCTGGATGAACACTTCACCCTTTAGCCCCTGCCCGGCGGCGGCCCGCAGGGCTTCAGGTCAGTGCCGCGGGTTTCTTTCGCGAACTGCGCGTATGAGGCTTCCACGCGGGCGCCGCTTCCGGACGGCCGCCGCCGCGCTCCTGGGCGCCTTGCTCGCGGCCGGTTGGGCTGCGGCCGCCGAACCTGCGACCGCGCCACCGCGCGAACCGATCAAGATCGTGGCCGATCGCCTGTTGACGGACAGCGGCGCCAAACGCGCCGAATTCAGCGGCAACGTGACCGCGAGCCAGGGCGCCACCACGCTTGCGGCGGACCGCCTGGTGATCTTCTACACGGGCGGCGGAACGGAATCGACACCGCAGGAAGGCGTACAGCGGATCGAGGCTTACGGCAACGTCCGCATCGACATGGAGGACCGGGTCGCCACCACCGACCAGGCTGTTTACACGACGGCGGACCGGAAGCTTGTCCTGACCGGACCGGGATCGAAAATCGCCCGGGGCCCGGACGCGATTACCGGCAACGAGATCATCTTCGACCGGGAACGCCAGACCGTGACCGTCGAAAGCCGCGGCCGGGGACAGGTGAATGCGATCATCCACTCGGGGCAAAGGGGCTTGAACTGACCCGGTCGAGCTGCTATAGCAACCTGTCCGGAAAAAGTCCCGCTCCGCAGGCGTTTATGGCCACTTTGCGTATCGAAAAACTGGGCAAGACGTACGGCGGCCGCAGGGTCGTGAAAGAGGTCAGCCTCGAAGTCACCTCCGGGCAGGTCGTCGGTTTGCTGGGGCCCAACGGTGCCGGCAAAACGACCACGTTTTACATGACCGTGGGCATGGTCCGGCCGGACGCCGGAAGGATCGTTTTGAACGGTGAGGACCTGACAGGATATCCAGTGTATATGCGCGCTCGCAAAGGATTGGGTTATCTGCCGCAGGAGACCTCCGTTTTCCGGCGGATGACCGTCGAGCAAAACGTTCTGGCGATTCTGGAGAGCATGCCGATGAGCCGCGAAGCGCGGGAACGGCGCAGCGCCGATTTGCTGGAGGAATTGGGCATCAGTCATTTGAAACGGCAAAAGGCCGCCCTCCTGTCGGGCGGTGAACGCCGGAGATTGGAGATCAGCCGCGCTTTGGCGACCAACCCGGCATTCATCCTGCTGGATGAACCCTTTGCCGGCATCGATCCACTGGCCGTGGCCGATATCAAAAAAATCATCGGCCACCTGAAACAGCGTGATATCGGGATATTGATATCCGATCACAATGTTCGCGAAACCCTGGAGGCCTGTGACGCCGCCTTCATCCTGGCGGACGGCGAAGTGCTCGAATCCGGACCGCCGGCAAAGATCGCGGCCAGCCAGATCGCACGCCGGATTTACCTTGGCGAGGAATTTAGGTTGTAACCCATGGCGATTGAACTGCGACAACAACTGAAACTGACCCAGCAGCTGATCATGACGCCTCAGTTGCAGATGGCGATCAAACTGCTCCAGCTCTCGAGACTGGAGCTGATGGACGCCATCCGCCAGGAGATCGAGGAAAATCCGACGCTGGAGGAGACGCAGGAATCGGTCAGCCGCGACCAGTTGGATGTGGAGGCCCAGGAGCAACTCACGCCCGTCGAAAAACCCAAGGAAGTCACCATCGAGGAAAAATTGCCCAGCGACATCGATTGGAGCAATTACATCGATGACTTC
Source organism: Pseudomonadota bacterium (assembly GCA_023435265.1). Taxonomy (GTDB): domain Bacteria; phylum Desulfobacterota; class Desulfobacteria; order Desulfobacterales; family Desulfosarcinaceae; genus UBA2230. The sequence continues at coordinate 6,091 of JAEYRZ010000088.1, read as the reverse complement.
AATTCTCCGGGTCGGGTCCACTACGAAACCGAGGATCGGGAATCGCCGCAGTATGAAGCCTTCATCGCCCAGAAGGAATCCCTGAGCGACCATCTTTTGTGGCAACTGCTGATGTCTTCCCCCTCTACCGAAGAGAAACGCATCGGCAGCCTCATCATCGGCAACCTGGACAAAGACGGCTATCTATTGTGCAGCACCGAGGAATTGGCCCAACAGGCGGACGTCGAGCCGGATGACATCGAAGAAGTATTGTTTTTGCTGCAGAGCTTCGACCCGGTGGGGGTATGCGCGCGTGATCTGCCGGAGTGCCTTTTGCTGCAGGCGCGCGCCCTCGGCCTGGACAAGACACTGGTCGGCGAGATCATCCGCAACCACCTGCACTATCTTGAAAATAAAAATTACAAGGCCATCTGCCGGGCCCTGAAAGTCAGCCTCGACGACGTGATCGCAGCGGTCAACATCATCACCGGCATGGAACCCAAACCCGGCCGTCAGTTCAATGTGGACGAACCGCATTATATCACCCCCGACATTTACGTGTACAAAACCGAAGATGATTTCGTCATCGTGATCAATGACGACGGGCTGCCCAAGCTGCGGGTCAATTCTTTCTACAAGCAAGCTATCTCCCGCGGTCAGCAGGTCAGCGGCAATGCCCGGGATTACATTCAAGACAAACTGCGCTCCGCCGCCTGGCTGATCCGCAGCATTCACCAGCGCCAGAAAACCATCTATAAAGTGATGGAAAGCATCCTCAAATTCCAGCACGAATTTTTCGAACACGGCATCGCCTATCTGAAGCCCATGGTCCTGCGCGATGTGGCCGAAGATATCGGGATGCATGAATCGACCATCAGCCGCGTCACCACCAATAAATATGCCTACACCCCCCAAGGTATTTTCGAGTTGAAATACTTTTTCAACAGCTCCATCAAACGCGTACACGGGGAAGCCATCGCTTCGGCCAGCGTGCAGGATAAAATCCGGCACCTGATCGAAAGCGAAAATCCGCGCAAACCGTTCAGCGACAGCAAGATGGCCGAACTGCTCAGAGCGCAGAACATAGACATCGCGCGGCGCACCGTGGCCAAGTACCGCGAAATGATGGGAGTACTGCCATCAAACAAACGCAAACGCTACATTTAAGCCGAAGCAAGATCGCTTGCATTCAGAGCATCTGGTGTTATGGTAAATCGGCGATATAGGAACAGATCCGCCTTTTTCACCGGAACCCACTCAAAGGAGGCCTCGTCTATGCAGACATCGGTGACCTTCAAGAACCTTGATCCCTCCGACCGCTTGAAATCCTATGTCAGTGAAAAGTTGAACCGCTTCGATAAATACCTGCTCAACCCGGCGGAAGCCAGCGTTGTCCTGGCCGTCGAAAAATTCAGGCACATCGCCGAAATCAATATCATCGGCGACCGCATGAGCATCAACGGCAAGGAAGAGACCGAAGACATGTATTCGGCCATCGATATCGTTCTGGACAAACTCGAAAAGCAGATCAAAAAGAGCAAGCAGAAGGTGCGCGAAAGAAGGACCGGCAAGGCCAAAACGGTATCCAGCGAGCCCGACGCCGGCGCCCTCGACGAAGGCGAAAGCCGCGTGATGATCAAGACGATTGAATACAAGCCCATGGATGTGGATGAGGCGATCATGCAGCTGGACCTGGTGAACAGCAATTTCCTGGTTTTCACCAATGCGCGCTCGGACCAGGTCAATGTAGTATATAAGCGCAAAGACGGCAATTACGGACTGATTCAACCCAACCCGTGAGCACCGGTATATCTCACTGAAGCTGATCGATCCCGCATCGGCGGGATGGCTTACGATCGGGGACGTGCCACCGCCCCCCCCTGATCTGCGATGCCGAAAAGAAATGAACCCCTTGGGGGGTGGTGGCCGGTTCCGATTGGGTGAGGCATGAAAATTCTGGATGTACTTCCGAAGGAAAATATCAACGTAGACCTCAAAGCCCGAGACAAGAAGGGCATTTTGGAAGAATTGGCCGCTCCGGTGGCCAGAACGGCCGGCGCCGGCCAGAACGAATTGGTCAAAGTGTTAATGGAACGCGAACGGCTGGGCAGCACGGGAATCGGCGGCGGCATCGGCATTCCGCACGGAAAGCTGAAGCATATGCCCGGGCTGGTCCTCGGATTCGGCATCAGCCGCAGCGGCGTCGATTTCGAATCCATGGACGGACGTCCCACGCATCTCTTCTTCCTGCTGCTCACGCCCGAAAGCTCCGCCGGTATGCACCTGAAACTGCTGGCGCGCATTTCCCGCATGCTCAAGAACGAGGATCTGAAGAACCGGTTGATGCGCGCCGCCGACGCCGATGCGGTCATCGAGGCAATCCGTGAAGAAGACGAAGAATTCTGATGGTGATTGCGCCGTCCCCTGCCGGATGATGGGGTATCCCCGCCTGACCCCATCCAAACCTCCGGCCTGCACGAGGTGAAGGAGCATCGATTGTCTCGGCCCCGCACGATCATCATCGTCACCGGTTTTTCGGGCTCCGGAAAAAGAACGGCGCTTGATACGTTCGAAGATACCGGGTTTTACTGCATCGACAACATGCCGGCCGGCCTGACCGTCCACTTTCTGGATCAGGCCGATCCCGCCCAGCCGATCGCCGGCTGGGCGTTCGTCATGGATCTGCGCGACCCCCGCTTCCTGGATGGCATCGAACCCTTGTGCAGGACGCTGACGGCAAAAGCCTACCAGCTGCACATCGTTTTCCTGGAAGCCGATGAACAAACCCTGCTGCGCCGATACACCCAAACCCGGAGGCACCACCCGCTGGCGCGGGGCGGCAGCCTGGTCGAGGCCATCCGGGCTGAAAAGATACAACTGCAAAGCCTGCGGAACCATGCCGATCACATTATCGACACCTCGCATTTCAGCGTCCACGAACTCAAGTACGCCGTCCAGAACATCGCACAGAAATATACGGCCATCAGCGGCATGGCCATCAATGTCGTCTCCTTCGGATTCAAATACGGCACGCCGCCCGGGGTCGACATGATCCTGGACGTGCGCTTCCTCTCGAATCCCTACTTCGTTCCCGAGCTGAAGGATCTGGACGGCGAATCAACCGAAATCCAGGCCTACGTTCACAACGATCCGCAACTGAAGCCATTTTTAACAAAATACCAGGAGCTCTTGGACTTCCTGATCCCTTTGTACCAGAAAGAAGGCAAGGCATACCTGACGCTGGCCGTCGGATGCACGGGCGGCCGCCACCGTTCCGTGGTCATCGCCAAGCGGATCTACGAGCACATCAGCCGCACACAGCCGACCGTGCGGCTGGTTCATCGCGATATCCGCCATCAATAAAGGTGCCGGCCGCCCGAACTGCAGCTTCGGTGCGGCGCCTTCCATTTTTTGAATTGCCGCTGCGCAAAAGTAATTTCTAACCCGAACGTTCGGTGATATAAGGCTGTTGAAAGCGAGCATCGATTTGTCAGGCAGGGCGCGCGGATTCCAAATCGCCGTACAACCACGCCGGAAGGTGGGCGTTTGTAGCCGTGCGGAACGGAATCACGGCTTGAGGCGAAGTTTTTAAAGGCCTGATAAGCGCGACCATGATTTTTGATGAGTCCGTAAAAAGTCTCCGGGCCGACGGCGCCGTAAGAAGTTCAAGATCGAGGCGCCGCAAATCCCGTGTTCCGAGGTGTACCCAAGGTACGCCGCAGGGACAACGGGATGAAGCGCAACGCAGAGATTGGACTTTTTCCGGCGCCGTCGTTTTTGACATCACCCCATAGGGATATCATAATAGACATGATTGGAATTTTGGTGGTTACGCATCGGCAATTGGGAAGCGCACTGATCGATTGCGCAGAGTTCATTCTGGGAGAAAAGCCGGAGGCACTCGCCGCGGTTTCGATCGATATCCGGGAAAACGCCGCCGATCTGCGCAAGAAAATAGAAGACGGCATCAAGGCGGTCAATCACCGCCAGGGCGTACTGATCCTTACGGATATGTTCGGCGGCACGCCGTCCAATCTGAGCTACTCGTTCTTGGAAGAGGGCCGCATCGAAGTGATCAGCGGCGTCAACCTGCCCATCCTGATCAAAGCCGTCGGCATGCGCCCGGAGAAAGACTTGACCGAGCTGGCTGAATATCTCGAATCGTTCGGCAAAAAAAGCATTTCACTGGCCAGCGGCATTTTGAAAGGCAACAAACGCGGTACCGCAAAATAGCGGCGGGAAAGAGACGCCAGCGTATCACGAGTTCCTCCCGATCCAACGCTTCCCGATGAGACCGCTGACGGGGGCCGCGTTGCGGCCCGTTCGGTGTTCCCGCTGTAAGAGGAAAACGCCGGCGGCGTCCCGCCGCATGCAGACCATTTAATTCAAGGAGGCAAAATGAGCATTAAAATCGCGATCAACGGGTTCGGCCGGATCGGCCGGATGGTCTTCCGGGCGGCACTCAAGCATCCCGAGGTGGAGGTGGTGGCCATCAACGACCTGACCGACGCCGCCACCATGGCGCACCTTCTGACCTACGATTCGGTTCACGGGCGCCTGGACAACACCATACGCGCCGAAGACAACGCCCTCCGGGTGGACGACCGCCTGATCGCCTATACCGCCGTCAAGGACCCGGCCCAGCTGCCCTGGGGCGATCTGAACGTCGACATCGCCATGGAATGCACCGGCCTGTTCCGGGATCGCGCAGCCGCCGCCAAGCACCTGACCGCCGGGGCGCGCAAAGTCATCATCTCCGCACCGGCCAAAGAACCGGATATCACCATCGTGATGGGGGTCAACCACACCCAGTACAATCCCAAACAGCATCACGTCATCTCGAACGCCTCGTGCACCACCAACTGCCTGGCGCCGGTGGCCAAGGTGCTGCTGGAGCGTTTCGGCATCGAAAGCGGCCTGATGACCACCATTCACTCCTACACCGGTGATCAGCGCCTGCTCGACTTTCCGCATAAGGACCTGCGCCGCGCACGCGCCGCGGCATTGTCTATGATTCCCACCACCACAGGCGCGGCGAGAGCCGTCTCTCTGGTGCTGCCCGAACTGGCCGGCAAACTCAACGGCCTGGCGATCCGGGTGCCGACGCCCAATGTCTCCCTGGTGGACGTGGTGGTCACGGTGCAAAAGAGCGGCGTCACCGTTTCGGACGTCAATGCCGCGCTGAAAAGCGCCGCCGAAGGCCAGCTTTCCGGATACCTGGGCTACTGCGACGCACCCCTGGTTTCCACCGATTTCAACGGCAGCACGCTCTCTTCGATCGTCGATGCCGAAAATACTTATGTAATCAACAATCTGGTCAAAGTACTCTCCTGGTACGACAACGAATCCGGCTACTCCCACCGCATGGTCGATCTTGCGGCGATGATCGGCGGCTCCCTCTGATCCGGGCCGTTGGAAGGCAACGGGCGGCGGATGGTGTTCTCCGCCTGACGCCGCCTTTTTCTCACCCGTCAAACAGAGGAGCGCGAAAATGAATACGCCCCGGCGGCCGCTGATTGCCGGCAACTGGAAAATGTACAAGACGGGCTCCCAGGCCATCGAGATGGTCCGGGCCCTAAAGCCCCTTGTGGCGGACGTCCGCGACGTCGAGATCATGATCGCCCCGCCATTCACGGCGCTGGCCCAGGTGGCGGCCGAGGTCGAAGGCACGCCGATCGCCCTGGGCGCTCAGAACATGCACTGGGAAAGCGAAGGCGCCTTTACCGGCGAAATCGCGCCGAACATGCTCAAAGCGGCCGGGTGCCGGTATGTCATCCTGGGGCACTCCGAGCGGCGCCAGTATTTCGGTGAAACCGACCAGAGCGTGAACCGCAAGCTGCGTTCGGCGCTTTCGAACGGACTGATCCCGGTCTTCTGCATCGGCGAGTCCGAAGCTCAGCGCGAAGCCGGCGAAACGTTTTCAGTGCTTGACAAACAAGTCGAAAACGGTTTAGAGGATTTTGTTTTAAAAGAACTGCAGCCCTTGATCGTGGCCTACGAACCGGTTTGGGCCATCGGCACCGGCAAAACGGCGACCACGGACCAGGCTCAGGAGGTACATGCCCATCTGCGTCAGTGGTTCGACCGCCGTTTCGGCGGCCCGTTCGCAGAG
>JAEYRZ010000139.1 GCA_023435265.1 Pseudomonadota bacterium | reverse complement strand
GCCCTGGAGCCCACCGCAGCGCATTTTAAACGCCTTAGAACTTGAATTGCGTGGTCTGGCGCCAGGTGTAATAGGCCGGATCACGGAAGTCATCGATCAAGTGATGGGTGAACTCGATCTCGGTTTTTTCGAAGAAGCGCTCCCATCCGATGCGCTCCGCCCAGTCGCCGATACGCTCGTATTTGCGGGCGTCTTTGGCGTACGCTTCGATGATGTGTTTGATGGTCTGGGCGGTTTTGGGCCAGCGCGGCGGTTCGTTGGGGATGAATGCCACGACCACTTTGGAGAACTTGGGCGCGCTGATGCGGTTGGAGACCTTGCCGCCCGCCATGATGACGATGCCGTCGCCTTCTTTGTCCGCCAGCGGCATGGCCGGGCACATGGTGTAGCAGTTGCCGCAGTACATGCAGCGGTCGTTGTTCACGGCCACCGAGTTGACCTTCTGGCCGCCGATTTCCATCTTAGCCGGCTTGATGGCCGCGGTGGGGCAGGCGGCGATGGCCAGCGGGATTTCGCACATCTTGTCCAGATATTCGTGGTCCAGCATGGGCGGTTTGCGGTGATAGCCCAGGATGGCGATATCGGAGCAGTGCACGGCGCCGCACATATTCAGGCAGCAGGCCAGGGAGACCCGCACCTGGGCCGGCAGGCGATGGTTCTGGAAGTCGGCGAACAGTTCGTCCATAACCGCCTTGACCGGTCCCGAGGCATCGGTGGCCGGGGTATGGCAGTGAATCCAGCCCTGGGTGTGCACGATGTTGGTGACGCCGGCGCCAGTGCCGCCCACCGGGAACTTGAAGGAGCCGCCCGGGAACTTGCGGCCAGCCAGGTCGTCGAGCAAGGGTTTGATCTTGGCCTGGTCGTCGAGCATGAACTCGATGTTGTTGCGGGTGGTCCAGCGCACGTAGCCGCCGCAGTGTTTGTCGGCGATCTCGCAGATCTCGAGAATCATGCTGGTGGACATGGTGCGGGCGCCGCCGCAGCGCACGGTGAAGACCTTGTCGCCCGATTTGGCGACGTGCACCAGCACGCCGGGCTGCAGGATTTCATGATACAGCCACTGGCCCTTGTTCTTGGCGATGACCGGCGGATAAAATTCGTCGTATTTGCGCGGCCCGATGTCCGTAATACGGTTTTTCATGGGCTCTTTGGGATCGTATCCTGAAGAAATGAAAGCCATTAGCGTCCCCTCCTATCTTCTGTGGTATTTGCGGAATTCGTTGATGTCGCGCTGGAAGCCGCCTTCGACCTCATCTTCTTTCCAGAAGATGTACGGGTTGGAACGCGGTTCCTGCACCATGCGCGGATCGGCATCGACACCAAGGACTTCAACCACTTTCTGCAGACCCTGGCGTTTCATCAGTTCGCCCAAACGCTCGCGGTTTTTGCCCTCTTCCATCCACCAATCCCAGATCGGCTCGATAACCGTTTCTTTGATTTTGGTGTAGGGGGCTTCCGCTTCGATGAAGGGAACGATCAGGGTGCCCATCTGAGCGCCGTCGAGGATCGGCGCCTTGGCGCCGGCGAAGATCGACAGACCCCGTTCGTCGCCGATGTGCAGGGCGCGCGGCATGACGTTGATGCAGTGCATGCAGCGGGTGCACTCTTTGTTGTCGATTTTCAAAGTCTTGCCGTCCATCCGCATGCAACCGGTGGGGCAGCGGCCGATCACCTCGCCCTGGATGTCGAATTTGCCCCAGTCGCGGCCGCTGTGGGCGCCGGCATTGGGCTTGAATTCGCCGCCGATGTATCCCTGCACCGCTTCCTGATCGATCTTGATGGCGTCTTTCCAGGTGCCGATGAAGGAGAGGTCTGAACGGGCGATGGATGCCACGCAGCAGTTGGGGCAGCCGTCGAACTTGAATTTGAATTTATACGGGAAGGCCGGACGATGCAGTTCGTCCTGGTATTCCATGGTCAGGTCGTAGCACAGGTCCTGCGTGTCGTAGCAGGCATATTCGCAGCGCGCCTGGCCGATGCAGTCCGACGGGGTGCGCAGGTTGGAGCCCGAGCCGCCCAGGTCCTGATTCAGGTTGTGGGTCAGTTCGAAGAAGATTTCTTCCAGTTGGGGTGTGGTGGTGCCGATGAAGACGATGTCGCCCGTGGAGCCGTGCATGTTGGTGATGCCGCTGCCGCGCAGATCCCACAACTTGCAGAGCGCCTTGAGGTGTTCGGTGGTGTAGAATTTGCCGCCCGGCTGGGCAACGCGCACCGTGTGAAAGTGGGCAACGCCTGGGAAGGCTTCGGGCTGGTCGCAGTAGCGGCCGATGACGCCGCCGCCGTAACCGAAAACGCCCACGATACCGCCGTGTTTCCAGTGGGTGCGGCCATGTTCGTAGGAGAGCTCCAGGATACCCAGAAGGTCATCGACAACATCGACCGGAACCTGGAATTCAATGCCTTCAGCGTTCTTGGCCCGCTTTTCGGCCTGCTGCTTCAAGTCGGACACAAAGCTTGGCCACGGCCCGGATTCGAGCTGGTCCAACATCGGGGTCTTGTGTTTTGCCATCGTTTTACCTCCATTTGGTTATTGAAACGAGTCTGACGATTCTAAACCGGACGAGCAATCGCGTGGAACGTGTTCACCTCCTCTCGATTTTTTTATAGAAGACCTGGTATTTTCAGGTTGGGGATCATGTAAAATCTTTTCAGGAAAAGCTGATATAAAAAGAATCGCCCGGGTTGTCAATAAAAAAGCCAAGCGGGACGGGGCTGTTGCGGCTCCCGCCGGGTTCTGGCGCCCTCCACATGATGTTGTGGAATGGAGCCTGAGCGCCGCCCGGATCTTGTACAAAAAAAGACCTCCCGGTTACCCTGACGGATCACCGGCCATGACATCGGCGAGCGCGTGCAGATGTTCTTCGAGATGCTGCGCCATCAGGCGCCGTTCACCGGATGCCCGGGGATAGCGGGCGGCGATGCGCCGTCCGAGCTCTTCCAATACCCGTAGCGGATGGGCGGCAAGGTATCGCCGGGCCATCATGCCCAGTTCGGGCGGCAGGTCATGCGCGGCGGTCATGATCTCGAGTCCCTCGGCGAAACCGGTCCATACCGGCCTCAGGACCATTGGCGGGGCCCAGATCAGCTCGCCGACACCCTCCAGCCGGTCGATCCGCATGCGCAGCGACATATCGATGAAAAATGCGGCCAGGCCGTCGAGCAGGCGTTCCGCATCGAGGGCGCCGTCTGCATCCACTGCAAACAAGGGTGCATAGCGACGCACGGTGATCAGGCGCACCGAAAGGCGATCGGGCTCCGGCCTGACGATGAAGTCGCCGGCCGCGTGATGCCAGCCCAGGACGCTTTCGAAAGTCAGGGGGTTGAAGCAGGCGGTCAGGATCCGCGCGCAGCGGCGGTAAAAGTCCGCAATCTGGGCGCCGGAAAGAACACGGCGATCGCCGTGCTCCCCCCATACCTGCCAGTGCGGCATGCCGCCGGAATCGGCTCGAAGATGAAGTTCACAGTACCCCTCGAACCATTCGGCGGCGAACAGGGCGAGGTCGCAACCGCCGGCCCGCGCGGCGCCCTGCCCGAAAACGCGTGGCAGGAATCCGCTGCTTCGGCTGGCGAGGCGTTCCAGGGCCGCATATTCGCCCGCCAGCGCGGAGCGGCCCGCTTCGCTGACCGCGACATTCAGAACCAGCGCCAGGCGGTCGCCGTCCAGGGTGGCCACCACGCGGGCGGGATGGTAGAATGCGCCGTGTTTGGCAAGATGCACCGCAACGTGCGTGATATCCGCCGGTGAAATGCGCTTTGGGATCAAAACGGCTGCGGCGCGTACAAAGAGTTCCATTTCGGCGCGTGACAGAAATCGGGTGGCGGCCGAGAAGTAATCGCCGTAGGAGAAAACGCCTCCGGCCGCACCCGGAGCGTGCGCCGCACTCCGGCGGTCCAGCGGCAGGGCCGCAGCCCACTGGGGGTCGTCGGATGTTATCGCTGCAGGCGGCTGGCCGACCAAGTAGCTGAAGTCGACGGAAGTCAAGGCTATAATTTCTATGTTTTCGAGGAAGATGAAATCGAAAAAAGTATCCAAACCGACGGCGTCGTAAAAAGTTCAAGATCAAGGCGCCGCGAATCCCGTGTCCCGGGGCGTACTTACAGTACGCCGCAGGGAGAACGGGATGAAGCGCAACGCAGATATTGGATTTTTACGGCGTCGTCAAGGGAGGTTATTCTCCCCGGGACTCCTTCAGGATCTCCGGGGCGACGTCATATCCCAGCGCCACGGCGCGTTCGGCATGCAACCGCGCCTTTTCCCGATCCCCCTTTTCAAGGTAGGCAATCGCCAGGTTGTTGTGGGCCACGGCGAAGTCGGGCTGCACCTTCAAGGCGCTGTTGCAGGCTGCGATCGCTTCGTCGGCCTGCCCCTTCATCAGGTAGGCGGTGGCCAGCGTGGTGAATCCCTGCACGAAGCGGAAGTTGAAGGCGGTGGCGCGTCTCAGCGCCTCGATCGCTTCGTCCGCTTCGCCGCGCTGCATGTGTACGAATCCAATGTTGCCATAGCCCTCGGAAAAACCCGGACGGACTTTCACGGCGCGCTTGTTCCAGTCCAGGCAGCCGTCCAGGTCTCCGCGGGTATAGCAGATGGCGCCCAGCTGGACATAAGCCTCGGCCAGCGTAGGGCTGCAGTCGATGGCGCTCAAGAACGCCTGCTCGGCCTCGGCGAGTTGACGTTTGCTCATCAGCGCGATGCCCAGATTGTAGTGCGTGTTGCCGCACTCCGGATTGCTCGCCAGGGCTTGGCGCTGCTGGGCGATGTATTCGTCCGTGTTTTTATTCCTGTCCATTTGCGTGTCCTTGAATTTATTTTCGAATTCGAAGCTATGAGTTTCTTTTGCCCGCTTGTCAAGGGTTTTCGTGCGTCGACGCAAGCCCCGAAGCACCTTCCGAACCGCCGCCGATCGGCCGGAAATAACGCTTGACAGGCCCCCAGCGGTTTTTTAGGGTCCACCTAGCGATCGCCGCGATCCCGAAAACCGGAGCATCACCTTTCGAGTGCCGCGTCACATCCGCTATTTTATCAGATTCAGAAACTCAGAAACGAGGGGAAAATGAAACCCGGATCCTATACCGCCCTGATCACGCCTTTTATTTCGAACGGAATGGAAATCGATCGCGCTGGACTCGAAAAGCTGGTCACCTTTCAGGTCGAAAGCGGCATCAGCGGTATTCTGGCCGTCGGCACCACCGGTGAAAGCCCGACCCTCAGCTGGGACGAGCATGATGCCGTGATCGAAATGGCGGCCCGCTTGACCCGCGGGCGTTGTTTGTGCATCGCCGGCGCGGGCAGCAACAACACCGCCGAGGCGCTCGCCGCCACGCGCCACGCCCGCGACCAGGGGGTCGATGCCGTCCTGCTCGTCGACCCTTACTACAACGGCCCCAGTTCGCTGGAAATCCGCAGAGAGTACGTGGCGCCCATCGCCCGCGAATTTCCCGCCCTCGATATCATTCCCTACATCATTCCCGGCCGCACCGGGGCGCAGTTGCTGCCTGAAGACCTGGCCCTGCTCAACAAGGCGTGTCCCAATGTGGCTTCGGTCAAGGAAGCCACCGGCAACCTCGACAACATGCGGCGTACGCGCAAATGCTGCGGGCCCGACTTCATGATTTTCTCCGGCGACGATGCCCTGACCTTCGACATGATGACCGACCCCGCCATCCAGGCCGCCGGCGTCATCTCGGTGATCAGCAACATCGCCCCGCGCGCCGTCACCCGAATGGTCTCCTTGCTTCAGCAGGGTGCCCTTCAGGAGGCGCAGGCGCTCCGGGATGCCCTGTCGCCGCTTTTCGACCTGGTGACGGTGAAAACGGTGGAGCACACGCCGTACGGCGATGTCGCCTGCCGGGCCCGCAACCCGCTGGCGGTCAAGACATTGATGGCCGTTCTGGGAATGCCTTCCGGTCCCTGCCGCCGGCCGCTGGGTAAGATGACCCGCAAGGGCCTCGACACCGTCCTCGGCGTGGCCCGCAAAGTCTGGCACTCCAATCCGGAAATCCTTCAGCCGATCGGCGACTTTTTCGGCGTGAACGTGGGCCGGCGGCTCGAAGACGAACGGTCTCACGCGACATTTGTTTACGAAAACTATTAGCAGGCTGTTGAAGAACTTCGCTTTCAAGCCGTGTGCTGTGTTGCACGACTTTCAAGAATGCTTACATGCTGGCGTATGCGCGAAGCGATTTGCAGCCACGCTTGCCTGACGGCTCGATGCTCGTTTTAAACAGCCCGCTGGATTAGAACCTGTCTTCATGGACAGTCGGCGCGCGCGCCCCCAACGCGGCGTGAAAGGCGAGGTTCATCGGGCGGTGTTCGGAAGGAAGCAGACTTCGGTTCGCGCGCCGGTCGGCGCAGGGAAGGCCGCCGGCAGGCGCGCGCGGCGCTCGCGTTCACTTCGTCGGCAGACGGCGTCTCACGCGGTAAGTCCCCGGGAGCCGGTATTTTTTGCTTTGTGCGGTCAGGGAGCCGCGTTCGATCCCGCCGCCTGCTGGTTCGGGTCGCGCTGTGTGAAGAGAATGTGTTTGAGCCAGGCGACGCCGAACTTGAGCAGGGCCACGTCGTCGGACTGAATCTCGTTGCGAGTGGCCTCGTCCACGGGCATGCGCTGCAGGAACGTGCTTTCGAAAACGAACTTGCGGTATGTGTCCAGATTGTAGCTCACCATGAAGAACATCTGCTTGGCTTTTTCAGTTAGCTTGATGTTGGCCGGGAACGAACGCTTGCGCACCACGAGGTCGGTCCATTCGGCGTTAATTTCATCGCGCAGCGCAACACCCTGATCCTGCCGCCACGCAGCCACGGTCCACTCCGCATGTTCTTCGAAACCCCTGCAGTGCGGCTCGTTGATGAAGAAAAAGAAGCCGGAATCGTCCGCGCCTTCCTTATGCTGCAGCGAGGCCACTCCCAGAGGGTAGTAGCGGCACGCAGTGGGGCGGTCGGCATAGACGATGCAGCCTTCTTCACGTACGAAAGGACATGATTGCTTGTCGTCGTCCAGCTGCTTGAGGGAGACGACCGGCAAGTCGGTTTTTTCCAGCAGGTGGAGGTCGGTATAGATCGCCAGGAATTCATCCGAAGGGAGTCCCAGCCGGGTCTTCAAACGGATCACATCGTAAGGGGTCAGCATGATGCTGATTCCGCGGCAGCACTGGGTAAAGCACGCTACGCCCGGATGGCACCGGAATGTGAATTGGCTGTCGAGTCCCAAGCGCACCGGGTTGATGCAGGCGTTTGGGGCAGAGCGGGTGTCCATGAAAGCGGTTCCTTCCCTATTGAAAATGGCCGCGGCCGGCGCCGGCGGCAAGAATGCAGGACAATACCGGGGTGCGCTCGGGATGTCAAACAGGGAGTCGGGCGCATCCGGCACATGGTGGAAGGCCGGAGTGCGCGTGAGCGCGTCGGAGGAGCGCCGATGGCCGGAAACTGAAAAGATCAGTTCTGATGAACTCGTAAAAGTCTCCAAAGCGACGGCGCCGTCAGTTTTGCGGCCAATCGACGGCAAGCACGTTTTTTTGAATTTTGCCCATGGCGTTGCGCGGGAGAGCCGGGATGAAAATGACCTGTTTGGGGCATTTGTAGCCGGCCAGGCGGCTTTTGCATAAAGCGATGAGTTCTTCCGCGGCTGCGGCGGCGTCCGGCCTGAGCACGACCGCCGCGGCAACGCGTTCGCCCAGGTCCTCGTCGGGCAATCCCACGACCGCCGATTCCAGAACGGCGGCGTGGCTTTCCAGCACGTTCTCGACCTCCTTGGGATACACATTGTACCCGCCGCTGATGATCAGCTCCTTGCTGCGCCCCACCAGGTAGAGACGGTGGTGGTCGTCCGCATCCAGGTAGCCCAGGTCACCGGACATGAACCAGTCGCCCGAAAAGGATTCGCGCGTCTTCTCCGGCATGCGCCAATAGCCTGCGAAAACATTGGGTCCCTTGAGCCAGACCTCGCCCACGCTGCCCGCAGGCACATCCAGCCCGTCCCTGCCCGTCACCCGGATGGCGATGCCCGGCAGCGGGTAGCCGACGCTTTTGGCCTTGCGGCCGCCCGGGTCGATCGGGTTGCTGGTGTTCATACCCGTTTCGGTCATGCCATACCGTTCCAGGATGCGATGGCCGGTCAGTGACGCGAAGCGGTCGAACAGGTTGTCGGAGAGCGGCGCCGATCCTGAAATGAAGACCCGCATGGAGGAAATGTCCGGCTTTTGCGCAGCCGTTTCCCACTCGCCCACCAGCCGCTGGTAAATCGTGGGTACGGCCATGAGCATGGTGCAGCGCGCTTCCGCGATGGTTTTCCACGTCCGGGAAGGGCTGAATTTTTCGTGCATGAACATGGTGGCGCCGGCCAGAAGCGCGCCAAGGGCGGCCACATTGAGGCCGTGCACATGGAAAAGCGGCAGCACATGCAGCAGGATGTCGTCCGGGCTCCACTGCCATGTCTCGGCCAGGGCCCGGCTGTTGGAAATCAAATTCTCGTGAGTGATCATGGCGCCCTTGGAACGGCCCGTCGTGCCCGAAGTGTAGCATATCATGGCCGTTTCGCGGCCGGCGGCGGCGTAGGGCCGTGCGAAATGCGGCGGCACGGCGGCGAGCAGCGCCTTAAGCGAGACGGCACCGGGTGCTTCGCCGTCCACCAGGACGACCTTCAGGCCGGAGCGCGCGTGCAGGCGCGCTTTCGCCCTCTGGTAGCGTTCGTCATCCGTGATGCACACCGCGGCATCCGAATCGGTGAGAAAGTAGTGGATTTCATCGGGTTGGTAGTCGGGGTTGAGCGGCAGAGAAACAGCCCCCAGCGACAGCGCGGCAAAGTGCAGGAACAGAAACTCGATCCGCTTGGGCAATTGGAGGGCCACCCGCTCCCCCTTGCGGACGCCCAGGGCGTTCAGCGCGGCGGCATAGCGCTCCACCTCCCGATCGAAATCGCCATAGGTCCAGGCCTGTTTTTCGAAGGTCAGGGCGATTTTGGCGGGCCGCCGGGCGGCGGATTCGGAAACGAGGCGGGTCACGTTCATAGTTTTATCCCTTTCGACGGCGGCTCAACCGATCATCCTGTGCGGCAGCCAAGTGGCCAGTTGCGGAAAGATACTCAAAATGACAATCCCGAACAAGAGCAGCAGGACGAAGGGGATCGACCCCTGCAGCACCCTCTGCAAGGGGATGTCCGGCGCGATGCCGTGCACGATGTACAGGTTGAGTCCGACGGGCGGGGTGATCAGACCGGCTTCGAGGTTGAGGGTGATCACCACGCCGAACCATATCGGGTCGAAGCCCAATCCCGTGATAATGGGGTGCAGAATCGGGCAGATGATCAGAATGATCGCCACCGGCGGCAGGAAACACCCGGCCACCAGCAGCAGCACATTGATCAGTGCCATGATCACCCAGCGGTTGACCTCCAGGGAGACGATCTGGGCGGCCAGTGTCTGGGCGATATAGAGGTGGGTCAGGATCGAACCGAAGAGAAAAGAAGTGGCGATGATCATCATGATCATCGTGCTCTCCTTGCAGGTCCGCATCATGATGGTTTTCAGGTCGCGCGGGCGGTACATCCGGTAAAGCGCCATGGCAACCAGCAGGACCAGAAACGCGCCCACCCCGGCGGCTTCGCTGGGCGTGGCCCAGCCGGTGTAAAGAGAAGAAAGCACCAGGGCCACCACCACGATCAGGGGCAGGATTTTGGCCGTGATCGAGAGTTTGTCCGAAAACGAGTAGGCCCTTTGTTCGGCCGGCGCCATTCCGGCGGCAACCGCGCGCCGGGTATGGCGCCTGAAGGCGAAGGGAACGTAAGCGGAAAAGAGGGCCGTCATCATCAGCCCGGGAATGATGCCGGCGGCCAGGCCGGCCGGGTACCCCCGTTTGCGCATCTCCGGAATGCCCATGGTGCCGATGGCCGCCGCGCAGGCCGGGCTTGAGCCGGTCAGGGCTGCGAAGAGCGAACAGGCACCGATGTTGCCGATGCCCAGCCCGCCGGGTACCTTGACCAGCCAGCGATGAAAGCATTCGTACAGGTCCGCCCCCGCCCGGGTCAAGGCGGCGATCATGCCCATGAAGATGAACAGCGGGATGGAGAGCATGCCGAAATCGTTCACGCCTTCGAAGATCGTTTCGGCCATCACGGCCACCTGGTAACTGTCCATGAACAGGAGCATGGCCGCCAGCGAGGTTACCCCCAGCGCAAAGGCGATGGGCATGCCGCTGAACAGAAAAAAAACAGCCATCACAATGACGACGGCGCCCGTAGACAGCGGGTTCATGATGGAGCTCCTTTTGTTTGAGCCACGGCCCGGTCCGCTGCGGCCAGCGGGCGCCCGGAGGCCGGGGTGAGATCTTCTTCCGGAAAAAGCACTCCGTGAATCTTGACGATATACTGCAGGCCGGTAAGGAACATCCCCACGGGGATAAGCGCATACGGATAAACCAGGGGTACGGAGAGCAGCGAGGAAGAGCGCCAGTTGCCTTCGAAGGCTTCCCACCACATCACCGCGCCGCGGTAGGCCAGGAAAAAGCAAAACGCCATGGCGACCGCCATGGTGGTCAGTTCGAGCTTCCGGCGCACGCCCTCCGGCAGGTAAAGGATGAACATGTCGATTGAGATATGCGCGTTTTCCTTGAGGCCGTAGGCCGAGCCCAGAAAGGTGGCCGCGATCAGTAGGTAGACGGCCGTTTCGACCTGCCAGATAGTCGGCGACCGGAAGATGTAACGCACGAGCACCTGCTCGACGATGATCAGCGTCGCGGCCAGAATGGCCAGCGCCGACACATACCCGGCCAATTGAGACAAACGGTTGACGATCTCGAAAACACCGTTCCGACGGGACATGAGGGTTCCTCCCGGCTTATGCTGCATGCGGTTGACGTCGAACACCAATCCTGGACGGCGCCCTATAAGCCGATATCCGTTTGCGCTCCATCGCGGCGTGCTGCACGAGCGATTCGGGGCACGAGACTTCGCGCCGCCTCGATCTTTTTACGGCCGCCGTCGGTTTGGAAACTTTTTGCGAACTCATCGATACCCACGGATTCAGCTCCAGGACAGAAATCCAGCGGCTCCCGGGCTACGCAGGGTTCGGCATTCCGGGGTTTTACTTCTGAACCGCCAGATCCAACAGTTCCTGACCCTGGGGGACATCCTTGGCGAAGGCCTTCCAGGCGGTCTCGCGGGCCACTTTTTCCCAGGCCTGCCACTCCGCCTCATTCATTTCGTGTACCTTGACGCCTTTTGCATTGAACACCCGCGTCACTTCCTTGTTGGCGGCCACGGCGTCGTCGCGCGCCTTCTGTTCCAGTTCCAGGCCCGTCTTCTCGAATATCTTCTGCTGCGCGGAAGAAAGCTTGGACCAGGCTTTCATGCTGACCACCAGAGGCTCGGCCATGTACCAGATCGAGTAGTTCTCCGGTGTGTTGAAGTACTCGAGCTGCTCGTACAGGCGGTAGGAAATGAAGGATTCGGCCGAGGTCAGGCAGGCATCGAGCACGCGGGTCTGCAGGGCCATGTAGATCTCGGAGGATGCCATGCTGGTGATCGAAGCGCCCTGCGCGTTGAGCATGGTCTCGAACATCTTGCCCGCCGCACGGAACTTCAGTTGCTTGGCATCGGCCGGCAGGATGACCGGCTTGCCGCGGCTGCCGATGCCCCCGCCATACCATA
This sequence comes from Pseudomonadota bacterium, assembly GCA_023435265.1. GTDB lineage: Bacteria > Desulfobacterota > Desulfobacteria > Desulfobacterales > Desulfosarcinaceae > UBA2230. Next base: position 3,753 of record JAEYRZ010000139.1, on the reverse strand, counting down.
ACCAGGTAAGGATTTTCATGCCCTTGTCCTCGCAAATCTTGGCCACGCGCTTGCCGATCTCCTTGTTGCGCCACGCCATCCCGTCGTCTACGTTGGAGATGATGCAGGGCATGAGGGTGATCTCCAGTTCGGGGATCTTGCCTGAGGCGTAGGCCAGCGGGAATACGGACATCTCCAAGGCGCCCTTGAGCATGGCCTCGTACTGGGCCGTGGCCTTGAAAAGCGCCGATGACGGGAACAGTTTGAAGGTCACGGCGCCGTTGGTCGCCTTCTCCACCTTGGAGGCGAACTCCACCGCCAGGGCGTGCCGCGCGTCCGATTCGGCGAACTGGTGTGAAATTTTGAATTCCGCCGCGAGGGCTCCGGTAAAAGCCGACAGCGACAGAACCGCGCAGCACAATGCTGCAACCATCGTCAAGCCTTTGTGAACAGGTCTCCTGGACTGCATGCTTCTCCTCCTTGCGCGTTTAATGGAAACCCCATGCAGGGGTTGCCGGGTTTACGCGGTTCGAAAAGCGGTCCTTGTCGGACCCTTGGAAATCAGTTCTCGGCGGACGTTTGAAAAATGCGGAGCAAAGCCTTGCCCTGCTGTTCGAGATGGTTTTTCATGGCTGCTTCCGCAGCTGCAGAGTCTCGCCGCCGGAAGGCTTCCAGAATTTCACGATGCTCGGCCATCGATTCGTCTAGGCGCCGCGGTGCGTAAATCTGCTGGTGTCGGTACAACGCGACCTTTCGCCGCAGCTTGCCCACGATGTCGTCCAGGACGCTGTTGCCGGCCAACTCCTGAATAAACGCGTGCAGCTGGTTGTTGGCGGCGATATATTTGTCCCGGTCACCGGCGGCATAGTATTTCTCGATTCGCCGGTGCAGCCTTTCGAACCTGCCGAATGCCGCAGCGTTCATTTTCTGCGCGGCAAGGCGGGCGCAGGCGCTCTCCAGCAATCCCATCACCTCGAACATCTCGTTGATTTCCGTCTTCGAAGGCTTGCGGATGTAAGCGCCCCTGTGGGGGATCAACTCCACCAGGCCTTCGGACTCCAGCACCCGGAGTGCCTCGCGCAGGGGCGTCCGACTTACTCCGATCTCGGCGCAAATGTCGGCTTCGACGATCCGTTGGCCACGGATCAGAACACCTTTGCGGATCATCTCGCGCAATTTTCCGGCGACGTCCTGGTGCAGTATGCGGACTTCGATCCGTTCCATTTCGTGAACCTCGAGGTGGCGGTCAGGGGTGAGCGCAGCGGCTGCAGATTGAGACGTAATTGTATAATGTATACAATTTAGTCGATGAAAAAAGCCGCAATGTCAACTAAAAAAGCGACGACGGGTAAATACGGGCGACAGCGGCAGCCCTTCAGGCCTCGAGGTCCTTCTTCAGCCGCTCGAATTCCGCTTTGTCGATTTCGCCCCGTGCGTATCGTTTTTTCAAAATGTCCAGAGGGGTTTCAGGCGGGCCTTCCGGCCCGGAGGGTTTTCTGGCCTGGGTCACCACAAAATAGATCAGCATGCCGGCGAGAATCAGGAACAACAGCCACATGAACATGCCTCCGTAGCCGTAATACATCATATGTCCGAAGCGCCCCGAGTAGGGATTGGGGGTCCGCGGCGGCGTGCAGGCCGCCAGGAGCGTCAGTACGCCGGCTGTGACGCCAAGCCGCACCATAGAACGGTGGATGCGTTCACCGGCACGCCGGATTTTTTTTGATATCGAGACGTCGCTGCGCATGACCTTTGTTCCAAGGAGTGCCTCCGGTATCTCCCTGAGGCTGATGAATGATAGGAATCTGGAGCAGCGATTCCTATACGGTGCAAGCAGTAAAATTGCGGCGGCGGTCTGACGGCGCATGGCGGCCACCGGATGACGTGGGGCGCCGCAGCCACCGGAATGAGCGGTGCGGCGCGGGCTTCCGGATTCGGTCCGGCGCACGCAGCGCCGCCGCTTCCGTCTGTGGGCTCGGGTTCAATTTCCGGCCTGAGGGGCCGTTGTCCCAAGCCGCGGGCCTTGCCCGGCCGCCTGACAATCGAAACCTGGTCGCCACCAGCGCGACATCAGATGATTCACCTCGGTTTGCCGGTCCGAGGGCGACCACTTCAGTTCGGCTGCGGCCAACTCGGCCAACTCCTCGGCCAGCCACAAATCCGAGTGCAGCAGGATGGTGAGCGGTAGCCGCCTGCGCAGCAGATCTTCAAGGTGGACCACCATTTCATGGCGCAGGCTGTAGACCACTTCGGCGCGGCAGAAAGGCACTTCGGACGCGATGCGGCGGGCCAGCACGGGCCGTTGTTTCAATATTTCCAGAATTGCCGGAACCGCCGTGCCGAAACGCAGCAGCATGAATGCGGCGGTCGTCTCATCCACTCCGGCGGCCAGGACCTCGGGCATCGTTTCGCGGCGCCATTTTCCGAATTCCCCCGCTGGAACCGTCGGGAGCCGGAAACCGGCCATTGCGTCTTCCACGTCGGCGGGCCGGCCGAGCATGCGCAGGATGCGCGTCACCATTTTACCGGCATCGATGCGCGCCGAGGTGAACTTGCCGCCGATCGAAACCAACAGGCCGGGCCGGGGCTCCAGCATGGTCCATTCGCGGGTCACCTGGCTCAAGGTTTTGCCCCCTTCGTTCTGCAGCGTGCGCAGGCCGGCGAACCCGCCCAAAACATTCTCTTTCGTCCAATGAATTCCATGCAGATGGCGATTGGCTTCGCCCAGCAGATAATCCACATCGGATGGGTCGATCGCGACAGCATCCGGATGGCCGGTGAAGTCGCCGTCGGTGGTTCCAAGGAGCGAACGGCCGTACCAGGGGACAATGAAGAAGATGCGGCTGTCGCGGCGCGACATCAGCAGCAAAGCGTCCTCGGTGGGCAGCGGCGGCATGACCAGGTGAACCCCTCTGCTGTAGCGCACCTGGCTCGAAAGCACGTGGATATCGTCCAGCAGGGACACCCAGGGCCCGGTGGCATTGACCACCACCCGGGCCGGCACCTCGAAGCTGGCGCCGCCGACCAGGTCCTGCACCAGCGCACCCGTGACGGTGCGGCCGCGCGACGCCAACCGCACCGCCTTGACATAGTTGAGGGCAACGGCCCCGGACTGCCGGGCCGCGGCGATGACGCCCAGCACGAAGCGGAAATCATCGGTCTGGCAGTCGCCGTACGTGAAGCCGCCGGTCAACCCCTGCGGGTTCAAAAAAGGATAGCGGCGGGCCGCTTCGCCGCGGCTGACACGCGTGTGCGGCGGCACGGGCTGGTTTTTGCCCGCCATGAGATCGTAGAGCCACAAGCCGGTCTTGAGCTTGAACGGGCCGACCCGGTTGTCCTGATAGAAAGGAATGAAAAAGCGCAGCGGCCGGACCATGTGAGGCAAAAGAGTGCTCAACTCGCGGCGCTCCTCCAGCGAGGTGTGCACCAGGTCCAGGCGCATGTGCTCGAGATAGCGCAATCCCCCGTGGATCAGCTTGGTCGAGGCCATGGAAGCGCCGCTGCCCCAGTCCCCTTTGTCCACGATGGCGGTTTTAAGCCCCAGGCGCACCGCTTGCAGCGCGGTCCAGGCCCCGTAGATGCCGCCGCCGATCACCAGCACATCGAAAGGGCCGTTGCGCAAGGCTTCAATATCGCGGGCCATGGGAATTCCCTTCTTAAAAAGGTTGCGGTGCGCGGGCCCATAACCGGGTGAGCCAGCCGGGTCGATCGGTAATGACGCCGTCCAGACCCAGCCGCAGGGCTTTAACGACCTGCCGCGGACCATTGCAGGTG
>JAEYRZ010000113.1 GCA_023435265.1 Pseudomonadota bacterium | reverse complement strand
CATCGGGCCGGTCTGGGACGCCAACCAGACATGGGTGGTCTTCGGCGGCGGCGCCTTGTTCGCCGTTTTTCCGATGATCTATACCGTGCTCTTCAGCGCCCTCTACATCCCGCTGTTCACGTTCCTGTTCGGGCTCATCTTCCGGGGCGTCGCCTTCGAGTTCCGGCACAACTCCACCCACAAAACCGCCTGGGAGCGCGCCTTCTTCTGGGGCAGCCTTACGGCGGCGTTCGCCCAGGGATTGACGCTGGGGGCCTACATCACCGGCATCCGCGTCGAAAACGGCACCTTCGCGGGCGGCCCTTTCGACTGGCTCAACCCCTTCAGCCTCATGGTGGGGGTGGCCCTGATTTCAGGCTATGCGCTGTTGGGATCGACCTACCTGATCATCAAGACGACCGGCGCCGTGCAGGCCCGCGCCTATCGCCAGGCGCAATGGGCGGCCTGGGTGGTGGCCTTCTTCGTGGCCGTGGTGACGGTCTGGACCCCGCTGCACAACCCGGATATCGTCGCCCGCTGGTTCAGCGTGCCGCGCATCTATTTCGTCTGGCTGTTCCCGCTGACCGCGGCGGCCGGATTCCTGCTGCTGATCCGCAGTCTCAAACAACGCCGCGAACTGCAGCCCTTCATTTCCGCGCTGCTGCTCTTCATCGGCTCCTACCTCGGGCTGCAGTCGAGTTTCTATCCTTATGCCGTGCTGCCCGACGTCACCATCTACCAGGCCGCCGCCCAGTACGAGACCCAGCTGATCATGCTCATCGGCAGCGCCATCGTCCTGCCGGTGGTGCTGGGATACACCATCTACAGCTACAGCGTGTTCCGGGGGAAAGTCGCCCCCGGAGAGGGCTACCATTGATGCGGGGGTAGGATGGAGTCGGACCGGACCCGGTGGGATGCACGATACCGCGGCACCGATGCCGACGGAACGCCTGCGGAAATCGTGGCGCGCTTCGGCCCGTGGGCGCCACGCGGGCGGGCTCTGGACATCGCAGCGGGCAGCGGGAGGAACGCCCGCTTCCTGGCCGATCTGGGGTTCACGGTGGATGCCGTCGACATTTCCGAGATCGGCCTGGGCAAAATTCAAACGCATCCCGGAATCAACCGCATCTGGGGTGACCTGGACAGCTACGACATCGCACCCGAGGCGTACGACCTGATCGTCAACGTCAATTTCCTGCAGCGCCGTTTGTTTCCGTTGATTGTCGAGGGGCTTCGCCCGGGCGGAATCCTGATTTTCGAAACGTTCCTGGAAGGCCATCCGATCCCTGCAGGCAGGGTCTGCCGCCGCGATTTCCTGCTGCGCCCGAATGAATTGCTGCGTGCTTTTCTCGCCTTGCAGATTGTCTACTATCGCGAATGGTGCCGCCACGATCCGGCCGACGATGTGCGCCTGGCCGCGCTGGTCGGGATCAAACCGGCTTGACCCGGAAAAGAGTCGGATGCAGGCCGCCCACGGAACGGTCTCCGTGGGTGCGCATGCCTGCGGAAGATGTGACTATTTCGCTTTTTTCTTGTTCTTGGGGCGCGAATTGCCCGTCGAGCCTCTCCAGATCTTACCCCGCTTGGTGCGCTTGTCGCCTTTGCCCATACATGCCTCCTTTGCCCGCGAATCGACTTAATCCGTAATCGGAAAAGCGTTGCATAGCACGCTTTTCGGGGCCGGCCAAGCACAAAACGCGTCGAAGGCGCAACTCCGGCCGGCTCAATTGACAACGTCGCCGCGACTGCTCTATGGTGGCTTACGTTTACGCGGATATCTGAAATGCTCAAGTACGATAGGTTGCCTTGGCGCACCGGTGTGCCGGGGCATCCGGGCAAACCTGAACCGTGCCATAGAATTAAACTGGTTTCCAGATAAGCGCATTCATTTAAACACCACTCAACCGGCGTTCGAAGGTCGGCCGCCGCGATCGGGATAGGTTCTGAAGCCATTGCGCATATCGAAAAAACTCACCCTGCTGACGAGCCTCCTGCTTCTGGCGCTGATCGCGCTGCCCGGGTGGCTGGCGTTCGACTTTTACCGTTTCGCGCACACGCCGCACGGCGCCCAGGGACCGCCGGTGGTCTTCGAAATCGCGCCCGGCGAGCCGTTCAGGAGAGTTGCCGAACGCCTGCATGCGGCCGGTCTCATCGCCGACCCGCGCCGGTTCAGGATACTCGCTTATCTCAAGAAAGCCGACACGCGGTTCAAGGCCGGAGAGTTCGAATTGCCTACGCCCGTTACCCCGCTGGAAACGATCGCAACCCTGGTCGACGGGAAAGTCGTGCGCTACGCCCTGGTCATCCCCGAAGGCTACAGCCTGGCCCAGATCGCCGCCGAAGTGGAACGCGCGGGCCTGGGCAAAGCCGCAGATTTCATCGACCTGGCCGGCCGGCCCGACGTGGTGCGGACGTACGGCATCGATGCGCCCAACCTGGAAGGATACCTCTTTCCGGACACCTACTCTTTTTCGAAGAACGAATCGGTCGAAACCGTGATCGCCCAGATGATCCTGCGCTTCCGGGAGCAGCTGCCCCCCGGATGGGAGCAGCGCGCCGCGGAACTGGGCCTGTCGCTGCATCAGGTCGTCACCCTGGCTTCCATCATCGAGAAGGAAACCGGCGACCCCGCCGAACGGCCGCTGATCGCCTCGGTCTTCCACAACCGCCTGAAAAGGAAGATGCGGCTGGACAGCGACCCGACGGTCATCTACGGGATCGCCGACTTCGACGGCAACCTGACGCGCCGCCACCTGACTACGCTGACGCCCTACAACACCTACATGATCAAGGGGCTGCCGCCCGGACCGATCGCCTGCCCGGGCCGGGCGGCCATCGAAGCGGCGCTTTATCCGGCTGAAACCGATTACCTCTTTTTCGTGGCCCGAAAGGACCGCACCCATCAGTTTTCGAACAATATCCAGGACCATAATCGGGCCGTGCGCGAGCACCAGGTGCGGCCCCGGAAACGAAGCGCGCCGTAAAACCACGCGCGGCGCGCCCAGGCAGGAGCGAAGGTGAGCGATTTTCCTCTTCTATCCGAGTTGCAGCAGGCCGGCCAGCGCCTGATGATCGGTTTCGACGGCACGGAGCTCGATGACCCGCTCAAATATGCCATCGACACCCTGCATGTCGGCGGCCTGATTCTCTTTCGCCGCAACATCGAAGCCCCGGACCAGGTCACCGAATTGTGCGCTGCGGCGCAAGCGTATGCCGCCGCGTGCGGCCAGCCGCCACTGTTCATCGCCATCGATCAGGAGGGCGGAAAAGTCGCCCGGCTCAGGCCTCCCTTCACGCAATTCCCCGGCAACCCCGCCATGCGCTCGCTGCAGGACGCGATCGATTTCGCGCGCATCACGGCGGGCGAGCTTCGCCGGGCGGGCGTCAACATGAACATGGCGCCCGTCCTGGACGTGCTGCCTGTGCACGGTGAAAGCGTGATGTGCGACCGCGCGTTCGGCAACGACCCCGGGTGGGTGGCCCAGATGGGCTGCACGGTGATCGAGCATCTGCAGAAAAACGGCATCATGGCCGTGGCCAAGCATTTCCCCGGCATCGGACGCACCGTGCTCGACTCGCACTGCGATCTGCCGGACCTGGACATCGACCTCCAAGCCTTGACCGGCCGCGATCTCGTGCCCTTCCGGGCCGCCGTGACGGCATGCGTCAGCGGCGTGATGCTCTCGCACATCCGCTACCTGCGGTACGATCAAAACTGGCCGGCCAGCCTTTCACCCCGGATCGCCGACACGCTCCTGCGCGGCGAGATGGGCTTCGACGGCCTTATCTTAACCGACGACCTGGATATGGGTGCGGTGGCCAGGCATTACGATATCCAAACGGCGGCCGGCCAATGTCTTCTCGCCGGGGTCGATCTTCTGCTGATCTGTCACGCCGGCCCCTCGATTCAGGCGGCGTTCGACACGATCGTCCGGCTCAACCGGACATCGGAGGAACTGGCGCGCAAGAGCGCCCGCTCGCTGCGCCGCATCGCCGAGCTGAAACAATTCTATCTGACACGAACGATAGAAACTGAAATATAAGAAAAAAGTGTTTCAAACCACAGAGGGCACAGAGGTCACGGAGGAATGATCTGCAGTTGGTCCGTTATCTCTGTTCTTTGTGTCCGCTGTGGTCATTCGGTCTTTTTTGTGAGTCCTCCCTTTCATCTTTCATCCCTCTTTTCAGCGTTCATCTTTCAGCTGTTCTGCGCAAACACCTTCCTGGGCGCGCGCGAATAGACGTCGGCATCGAGCGCTAGTGTCGGGCCGCGCTGCAGGCGGTGATATCCGAGGGCGGCGATCATGGCCGCATTGTCTCCGCAAAGCGCAATCGGCGGGATGTGGACCACAAGGCCCCTGGCCGCGGCCTCGGCGCCGATCCGCTCGCGCAGGCGGCTGTTGGCGGCGACGCCGCCGACCACGGCGACATGGCGGCAGTTTTTCACGCGGGCGGCGTGCAGGAGCTTGTGCACGAGCACGTCGATCACCGCTTCCTGAAAACCGGCGGCGATGTCGGCCGGTTCGGGGGCCGGCTGGGACTGGAGATGGCGCTGAACGGCGGTTTTGATGCCGCTGAAACTGAAATCAAACCCTTCCTTGTCCAGATAAGGCCGCGTGAATTGGAGTCTCCGGGGGTCCCCTTCCCGCGCCAACCGATCGATTTCAGCCCCGCCGGGATAGGAGAGGCCGAGCATCTTGGCCACCTTGTCATAGGCCTCACCGGCAGCATCGTCGCGGGTCTGGCCCATCAACTCATACCGGCTTTGCGCCGCGAGGTAGTAGATGCCGGTGTGGCCGCCCGAAGCGAGCAGCGCCGCCAGGGGGAACGGCGGCGGTTTTGGATTGAGCAGCACCGATTGGAGATGTCCTTCCAGGTGATCCACCCCGACCAGCGGCAGCCGCCGGCCGAAGGCGAAGGCCTTTGCAAAGGCGAAGCCCACCAGCAAAGCCCCGACCAATCCGGGCCCCTGGGTCACCGCCACGGCATCGATCGCGACGCCCGCCTCCTCGATCGCCCGGGAGACCACCGGTACGATGGCGGACAGGTGCATCCGCGAGGCCAGCTCGGGGACCACGCCGCCGTAGCGCTCGTGCTTCGCGGCCTGCGAATGAAGCACCTGCGCGCGCAG
>JAEYRZ010000061.1 GCA_023435265.1 Pseudomonadota bacterium | reverse complement strand
GTTTCACCACAGAGGACACAGAGAACACAGAGAAAAGTAAAGAAGGCCCTCTGTGACCTCTGTGCTCTCTGTGGTTGTCAACAAGCTGAGGACCAAAATGTCGCTTCATGCCACAGAACACTAAGATGCACACCCCTGCCTACACGCGATATGCCTGTGTTTAAAACCGAATTACTCGATGTGAAAGACGACGCTCTCCAGCGGCTTGCCGTCTTCACCAAGGATTTCGACCATCCACTCGCCCGTCCATTCCGGCAGGATGGTCTTCTTGCTCCAGGTGCGCCAGTTGGCGCCGCGCACCGGAAGCTGGATCGAGGCTTTCAGAGTTCCCTGGTGATACCAGTTGTGGGTGACCTGGGTTTCCCCGGCGGCGCCTTGGACGAGGGTGAAACAATAGAGCGCACCGACCTGGCCCGGGAAGGTGTCTCCGGGCTGAACGGGATTGCGATCGACCACGTCCTGGCAGATCACCGCCTGCGCGATCTTAAGTCCGCTTTCCCCGCCGGCCGGTGCCGGCGCTTTTTCCGCCGCCGGGGGGGGGGCCGGAGGGGTCGGGGTGGCTTCACTCTGGGCGAGGCAGGGCACCGCCATAATGGCCACGATGATCAGACCTGCCGCCAAACGAAATCCCATTCGTCCGCCGTTCATACTGCGCTCCTTGCGATTGGGTGATGAAATGGCTAATGGTTCAAGAACATTTTGATTCGATTATCGAAAAGCATCAAACACCATCCCGAGGACAAGGTCAAGCCGTGGGCCCGCTGTGCGGCAATTCTCCCGAAATCGATTTCAACCGGGGCAGTGACACCCGTTGACACCTACCTTGTGCGCGAGGGGGTCGGGCTGTTTTGCCGCCCTGAGCCTCCCAGCCTTTGATTTTCTAGGCCGTTCGGCCACGAGGGAAGCTTGCCCCCTCCGCGTTCCGCCTGCGGCGGCCGCGGCCTCCCCCATGTCCGAACGGCAGAAAATCTAAAGGCTTCCCGGCAATGGGCGGCAAAACACCCCGACCCCCTCGGTTCGGTACCTTTGGGTCGCCTGTGGACTTCCAGCCCTCCCGGCCTCGACTTGCTGTGGCTGTCCCGACCCTCTGTTTATCCGGCCAAGAGTCTCCCACCCGGTACCACGCGGAGGCCGTAGCGCCGAATGGTTTCGGAGAGCGGAAGGCCGAACAGGAAATGCAGGATCGCCGAATTCCGGGGCGCATGTTCGCAGACGCCTTGGCGCAGACCGAGATCGTAACGGATCAGGTAGAGCAGATCCTCGGCCGTGGAATCACGCCAGTCGACTTTGAGTCGGTCGGCCAGTTCCGCGACACGCTCGTAGCCGCAGCGCGCCTGGTGGTCGCGGACCAGTTCCCACAACGCCGGGACGGCTCCGATCAGATCGCGGCGGGTGATTCGTTCGTGGCAATAGATAGCCTCGAGCGCCGCCGTATCCCGGCAGGCCAGCGCCCGGCATTCCAGCGGGCGGTCATCGTAGATTGTGCAGGCGCAATGGTCCTGCGCAAAAAAGCGGCAAGCCCGATCCCGGTCGCCCGCAGCGGCGATTTTGATGATGTCGGTGGGCGCGGCCGCCAAGCGGCCCAGCACATTGTCATAGACGGGCTCGCCCTGGCGGATGGTCACAAGGGCGTTCAGCGGGATGCGGCCCGACTCGATCCGCTCGCGGTCGGCAAGATGCAGCGCCGGTCCTCCTTTCAGGCAGCAGGTGCCGCAGCGCCGGCATGTCCCGCCCTGTAGCGGAGTATCGCCCGCCATGTCGTGTTGCATCGACGCCCCCGTTATGAAAAAGGGCCGCTTCGATCGAAGCGGCCCCGACATTCGTCCTTTTTAGAAGCTTACTTTCCGGCGCGCCCGTCGTCACAGGGCTCGCCGTTCTCGGGCCGGCCGCCGTGTTCGGCTGTCGACGAGAGCGTGCAGGCATCCATTCGGGCCGGATCCCCTTCTTTCTTCGCGGCTGCGCCGCCTTCGACTTCCACAGCCGGCGCCGGGGCTTCGGCCAGCCGCTTGAGCCGCTCGTAGCGCTGGGCCATCTCTTTGGCCAGCTGGGTGTGCAGCCGTTCGGCCTCGGCCGGGAAGAGTTTCGCAAGGGCCGCGTAGCGCACTTCACCGGAGATGAATTCCTTGAAGCTGCCGTCCGGCGCTTTGGAGTCCAGCACGAAGGGGTTCTTGACTTCCCGCGCGAGCATCGGATTGTAGCGGTACAGGGGCCAGTACCCGCTGGCCACGGCCAGCTGGGTCTCTTCCTGGGTCTTGCCCATGCCCTTCTTGATGCCATGATTGATGCACGGTGCGTACGCCATGATCAGGCTGGGGCCGTCGTAGGCTTCGGCCTCGGTCAGCGCCTTGATCACCTGCTGCTTGTTGGCGCCCATGCCGACGCTGGCCACGTAGACATAACCGTAGGTCATGGCCATGCCGCCCATGTCTTTCTTGGCCGTCTTCTTGCCCGAGGCGGCGAATTTGGCGATGGACCCGGTTGGGGTGGCCTTGGAGCTCTGGCCGCCGGTATTGGAGTATACTTCCGTGTCGTAGATCATCACGTTGATGTCTTCGCCCGAGGCCAGGATATGGTCGATGCCGCCGTAGGCGATGTCGTAGGCCGCGCCGTCACCGCAGAAGACCCAGTAGGACTTCTTGGTGAACAGATCGGCCATGGAAAGAATCTCGGCCAGCAACGGATCGCTCTTGAAGTTGGGGAGCAGGGCCTTGAGCCGGTCGCCGTACGTGCGCGATCCTTCGGGGCTCTTCATGTCGGCCAGCCAGCCGGCGAGCGCTTCCTTGACCGTGGCGTCGATCCCTCCGGCAATCGCCTTCTGGGCGAGTTCGGCCAGGCGGGCGCGCTGCTGCAGCTGTCCCAGGAACATCCCGTAGGTGAACTCGGCGGGGTCTTCGAACAGCGAGTTGCCCCAGGCCGGTCCATGGCCGTCGGCATTGGTGCAGTACGGCATCGCGGGCGCGCTGCCGCCCCAGATGGAGCTGCAGCCGGTGGCGTTGCCGATCACCATGCGTTCGCCGAACAGCTGGGTGATCAACTTGGCATAGGGCGTTTCGCCGCAGCCGGCGCAGGCGCCCGAGAACTCGAGCAGCGGCGGGTAGAACTGACTGCCCTTGAGCGTATCGCGCCTGCTCAGATGCTGGCGCAGGGGCAGGGTTTCGGCATACCGCTGATTGGGAACCTGCTCCAGCTGCGTCCCCAGGGGCCGCATGACCAGGGCCTTCTTCTTGGCCGGGCAGATGTCGGCGCAGTTGCCGCAGCCCATGCAGTCCTCGGCATAGACCTGCATGCGGAACTTGTAGCCTTTGAGTTCTTTGCCCACGGCGGGCTTGGCCGTGAAGGCCGCCGGCGCCTTGGCCATTTCCTCGTCGTTGACCAGGAACGGCCGGATGGCGGCGTGCGGGCAGACCATGGCGCACTGGTTGCACTGGATGCAGTTGTCCATGATCCATTCGGGCACGTTGATGGCCACGCCGCGTTTTTCATATCTGGTGGTGCCGACCGGGAAGAGACCGTCGGGTGAAAAGGCGCTGACCGGCAGGCTGTCGCCTTTCTGGGCCAGGATGGGGCGCATCACCTCGGTGACCCAGACCGGTTCGTCCAGGTGCGCGGCCGCAGCGCCGGAGGCATCGGCCCAGCTCGCCGGATACTCCACCGCGTTGAGGTTGTCCAGAGTGCGGTCCACCGCATCCCAGTTCATCTTGACGATCTTGTCGCCCTTGACGCCGAACATCTTCTTGATCTGCTCTTTGAGCAGCCGCACGGCGTCTTCCACCGGGATCACGTTGGCGCATTTGAAGAAGGCGGTCTGCATGATCATGTTGATGCGGCCGCCCAGCCCCACTTCGGAGGCGATTTTGACTGCATCGATATTGAAGAACTTGATCTTCTTGCGGGCGATGGTGCGGCGCATTTCGGCCGGCAGTTTCTGTTCCATCTCCGCCGGGCTCCAGGGGCTGTTGAGCATGAACGTACCGCCGGTCTTGATTCCGGCCAGGACGTCGTAGATGTTGACGTAAGCCGGGTTGTGGCAGGCGATGTAGTCGGCCGCATCGATCAGGTAGGTCGCCTGGATGGGGCTCTTGCCGAAGCGCAGGTGGCTGATGGTCACGCCGCCCGATTTCTTGGAGTCGTAGGCGAAGTACGCCTGGGCGTACATATCGGTGTTGTCGCCGATGATCTTGATGGCGCTTTTGTTGGCGCCTACGGTGCCGTCGGCGCCCAGTCCCCAGAACTTGCACTGCACGGTCCCCTTCTGGGAGACGTCGAATCCCTCTTCCACGGGCAGCGATGTATGGGTCACGTCGTCGAGGATGCCCACGGTGAAATGGTTCCGCGGTGTTTCGGCGGCCATGTTGTCGTACACGGCCTTGACCATGGAGGGGTTGAACTCCTTGGAGCCCAGGCCGTAGCGGCCGTTGAGCAGCTTGGCATTGCGGCCGGCTTCCATGAAGGCGGTGCAGACATCCAGGTAGAGCGGATCGCCCAGCGCGCCGGGTTCCTTGGTGCGGTCCAGCACGGTGACGATCTTGGCGCCGGCCGGTATGGCCGCCAGCAGGTGCGCGGCCGAGAACGGCCGGAACAGGCGCACCTTGACCAAGCCGAGGCGTTGTCCGGCTTTATTCAGGTGGTTGACGACCTCCTCGATGGTTTCGCAGGAAGACCCCATGGAGACAATCACGTGCTCCGCGTCGGCGGCGCCGACATAATCGAAGAGGGAGTAATTGCGGCCGGTCAGCGCGCCGACCTTGCGCATGTACTGCTCGACGATGCCGGGCACATTGAGGTAGTAGGGATTGACCGCCTCGCGGCCCTGGAAGTAAATGTCGGGATTCTGGGCCGTGCCGCGCAGTTTGGGCCGCTCCGGGTTGGAGCTGCGGGCGCGGAATTTGGCCACCGCCTCGCGGTTGACCAGCTTGGCCATGTCCTCGTAGTCGATGAATTCGATCTTCTGGATTTCATGGCTGGTGCGGAACCCGTCGAAGAAGTGGACGAAGGGCACGCTCGACTCGATGGCCGCAAGGTGCGTCACCAGGGCCAGGTCCATCGTCTCCTGGACCGATGCCGAGGCCAGCATGGCGAAACCGGTCTGGCGGACCGCCATCACATCCTGATGGTCGCCGAAAATGCTCAGGGCGTGGGCCGCGATGGCCCGGGCGGTGACATGCAGAACGCCGGGCAGCAGTTCGCCGCTCATCTTGTACATATTGGGAATCATCAGCAGGAGCCCCTGCGAAGCCGTGAAGGTGCTGGTCAGCGCCCCGGCGGCCAAAGATCCGTGTACGGCTGCGGCCGCTCCGGCTTCACTCTGCATCTGGCGCACCAGAACCGGCTGCCCGAAAATGTTCTTGCGGCCGTTGGCCGCCCAATCATCACAAATCTCCCCGATGGGTGACGAAGGTGTGATCGGGTAAAGCGTAGCCGCATCGCTCATCGCATAGGCCACGTGTGCCGCCGCAGTATTGCCGTCAACCGTCTTCATCGTTTTTGCCATGACACTGCTCCTTTGATTATGAAGATTCCCGTCACGAGCCGCCCCCCGGCAGACCGCGATCAGGTTCAGCGCATCGATATTTGGTGCTGGAAAAAAAGGTTTTAATAAACCACATTCAGTGATTGCCCGCAAGTGCAAAAAAGGAAAAAATCAGTCCGCGTGCCTCCAAGGCGGGCCTTCAGGCTGAAATACGGCCACCAGGGCCGCTCGAGCCCTGGTAAAGTCGGCGGACCCCCTCAACTCCGCGCATCGCGCAGCTCATCGAACCGGCAGCTCAGGGAAAGCGTTTCGCCGTCGTAGGTGGTCTTGACCTTGTACGGCAGCGTGTTGAACAGCGCCACCATGGCCTTGTTCTGCGGCGATGTGTAGGCGACCAGGCCGGCGATGCCGTGCTCGCGGGCCACGTGGGCCAGTTTGCGCAGGAAGATCTTGCCCAGCCCCTTGCCCTGAAAGTCCCGGCTGACCGAAAAGGCGACTTCGGCCATGTTCTGTTCCATCAACAGCAGGTATTCGCCCACCGCCACCACGCGGTCGAACCCCGATTCGCCGACCACGCCGATCAGGGTCATGTCCTTGACATAGTCGACCTGCGATTTTTCTTCCACCTCGGAGCGTCCGAAACTGGTCTTCTCGTGGAAGAAGCGCAGGAACACATCCTTGCGGTCCAGGTTGTAGTAATGCTCCTGGATGCGGCGCTCGTCCACCGGCTTGGCCGGCCGGATGGTGATCGTCTGGCCGTTGATCTCCAGGCGCTCTTCCAGGTTCACGGGATAGACCGCCCGCGCCGCTTCGCCCAGGGAGCGGTCGCGTTCGATCAGCCCCATCTCCTTGGCCGCGTGGAAAAGCTCGTCGCGGAAATCGGGATGGGCGATGCTGATCATGGCGATGGCGCGCTCCTGCAGGCTTTTGCCGAAGAGATTGACCACGCCGTATTCGGTGGCCACGTAATGCACATCGCCGCGCGGCACGACCACGGCCTCGTTGCACATCATGGGAATGATGCGGCTCTGCTTGCCCTGGGCCGAAGTCGACAGCAGCATCAGGATCGACTTGCCGCCCGGCGAGCGCCGCGCGCCGCGCACGAAATCGACCACGCCGCTCACCCCCGCGAAATGGGTCTGCATCGAGGCTTCGGCCGACACCTGCCCGGTCAGGTCGATCGCTTTGGCCACGATCATCGAAATCATGCGGTTGTGGCGTGAAATGATGAACGGGTCGTTGACGTAATCGGAGGGATGGAATTCGATGGCCGGGTTGTCGTGCAGGAATTCGTACAACTCCTTGGTGCCCAAGGCGGCCGAGGCCACCATCTTGCCTTCATTGAAACCCTTTTTGCGGTTGTTGATCACGCCCATGGAATAGAGATGCATCACATCCCCGGTCAGGTACTGGGAATGAAACCCGAGGTCGTTTTTCTCCGAGAGCGCCTGCACCGTGGCCTGCGACGCGGCGTCGAGGCCGACCTGCAGGGTGGCGCCGTCTTCGATCAGCCGCGAAATGTGCCGGCCGATCAGGGTGGCGCGGTCCGAGTGGGGCGGGAGGTCGATGGTCAGCAATTCTTCTTCGTGTTCGACGACGTAGTCCACGTCGTTGACATGAATGAAGCTCTGGCCCATCACGCGCGGCATGCGCGGATTGACCTGGGCGATGACCAGGTCGGCCGAGTGCGCCGCCGCGGCGGTCACGTCGACCGAGATGCCCAGGCTCATCCAGCCGAAATCGTCCGGCGGGCTGACCTGGATCAGGGCCACGTTGATGGGCAGCTTGCGCCGCCTGAAAAGGGCCGGCACGTCGGACATGTTCATCGGGGTGATGAAGCGCATGTTGCGCGCGAAGCTTTCCGACCCGGCCGAGCCCAGGTAGATGTGGCGCAGGCTCCAGTTGTACTCGTGCGTCTTGGTGGCGATTTCGGTCAGCGGTGCACTTTCGCGGCTCATCATGCGCACGATTTCCAGCCCCGTGAAGTACTGCGAACGCGCGGACAGGGCGCGCACCAGTTCCTGGGGCTCTCCGCAGGCCGAACCGATGAAGACCCGCTGGCCGGGTTTGATGATGCCGATGGCCTGATCGGCGGAAACCCGTTTTTCGATATAACCGTCGGCCCAGTAGGCTGTTTTCATATTCGCTCCTTATAGGCGAGGCGCCGCGCAGGGATCAGGCGTCACCCGGCTCGAGGATGAAGCGGCAGTCCGCCACCGTAGCCCCCTGATCGCCGGCATGCACGAGCAGGGGATTGATATCCAGTTCGCGAATCTCCGGAATGTCCGTCGTCAGGTCCGAAAGGCACACCAGCAGCCTTTCGATGGCCGCCAGATCGGCCTTGGGCGCGCCGCGAAACCCGTTCAGCAGCGCGAAGCCCTTGATGCCGTTGACCATGAAGCGCGCGCTGTTGCGGTTGATCGGCGCCAGGCGGAAAGTGACGTCCTTGAACACCTCCACCGCCACACCGCCGCTGCCGAACATCAGCAGGTGCCCGAACTTGGGATAACGCGTGGCCCCCAGGATCACTTCGATTCCCTTGGGCGCCATTTTCTGCACCAGCACGCCCTCGATGGCCGCCTCGGCATTGAAGGCGCGGGCATTGTGCACGATCGCTTCGAATGCGCGGCGCACGGCATCGGCATCGGTCAGATTGATCTTGACGCCGCCGGCGTCCGACTTGTGAATGATCTGCGGCGACACGATCTTCATCGCCACCGGATAGCCCATTTTGTCGGCGTGCCGCACGGCCTGCTCGGCGTCGGCGGCCAGTTCGGTGGGCAGCACCTTGAAGCCGTAGCTCTGCAGCAGGCGGGTGCCTTCCAGTTCGCCCAGGTAGGTCCTGCCGGACGTGAGGCAGTCGGCCACGACCTGCCGTGCCGCCGCCCGATCGTGCTTGAAATGAAAAGGCGCCAGCTCCTGGCGGTTCAGCCATTTGGCATAGCGGTAAAGGGCGCCGAAGGCCTTGGCCGCGTTTTCGGGGAAGCGGTAGACCGGCACACCGTTGGTCTGCAGGTATTTGACGCCGGCCGACACGTCGATCAACCCCATGAAACAGCATAGAATAGGCTTGTGCGAGCGGCGCGCGATGCGCACCACGGCTTCCGCGGTGCCCATGGCATTGGTCATGCTCTGGGGCGTCAGGATGACCAGCGCCCCGTCCACGTTCTCGTCCCGGATCACCGCCGTGAGCGCATTTTCGTAGCGGTCGTGGGCCGCATCGCCGATCACGTCCACCGGGTTGTGCACATTGGCCGTCACCGGCAGATGGCTCTTGAGCGCTTCGATCGTTTCAGAACCGAACTGCGCGAGCTGCAGGCCGGAGACCACGGTCATGTCCGTGGCCACGATGCCGGGTCCGCCGGCGTTGGTCACGATGGCCACGCGGTTGCCCAGCGGCACCTTGCGGCGCATCTTGCCCAGGGCGTTCTCGTTCTTGTAGGCGAAGGCGATCGCGAAATCGAACAGTTCGTCGATGCTTTCCACCCGGATGATGCCCGACTGGGCGAAAATGGCATCGTACACCGCCTCGGAACCGGCCAGCGAGCCGGTGTGCGAGGCCGCCGCCAGGGCCCCGGCGCTGGTGCGCCCCGACTTGATCACCAGAATCGGCTTGGGCCGGTCGCCGCCCGTGATCTCCTTGGCGACCTGGATGAACTCCTGCCCGCGCTGCAGCTCCTCGACATAGATCATGATCACTTCGGTGTCGGGATCCTGGTGGAAGTAGCGCAAAAGGTCGACTTCGTCCACGTCGGCCTTGTTGCCGATCGAGACGAATTTGGAAAACCCGAAATCGCGGTCCGCGGCGAAATCGAGCACCGCGGTGCACAGCGCGCCGCTTTGCGAGATGAATGAAACATTGCCCGGCTTGGGCATGCGCGAGGAAAAACTGGCGTTGAGCGCCACATCGGCCAGCGGGTTGATCACCCCCAGGCAGTTGGGTCCGACCAGGCGGACGCCGGCCTCGCGGCAGGCCGCCACGATCTGCTTTTCGATCGCGGCCCCCTCGCCGCCGATCTCCTTGAAGCCGGCCGAGACGATCACGATGCCCTTCACGCCCTTGGCGATCGCCTCTTTGACCGCCGCGAGCGCCAGACGCGGCGCCACGATGATCATGGCCAGATCGAGCGGGCCGGGGATGTCCCCGATGGTCGCATAGGCCCGCACGCTGGCCACCGAAGCCGAGCCCGGGTTCACCGGGTACAGGATGCCCTTGTACCCTCCCCTGAGGATGTTGACGAAAATGTCATGCCCGACCTTGCCCGGCGTGGTCGACGCGCCCACTACGGCCACCGATCCGGGCGAAAAGATTGCATCCAGATTCTTCATTTATTTTCCTTTCCATGAAGTTGATTCCACACCCCACTGCGGAACACTTCATGCGGCCCCTTCCGACCGCCCCGACAGGGCGATGCAAAAAGGATTTAAATTATACCCGCCCATGCTTCATCCGCAAGTGATTTCGAAAAGAAGATCGAAAAAGCGAACATGTAAAAACGCCTTGGAACTGCATCCGGTCTGTACTAAGGTGAGCCGGCCGGAATAAGTGCTCCATGGCGTAAAAAGGCGACGGGCCGGTCCTCGGCTCATCCCGGAATCGACATAGGGTTTTTCTCGCTTTTCTCTATGTTCTCTGTGGTGAAAGCCTCATGTCCCTGTATTTGCGCCTGCTGAAAGCCTGACGCCGCCTCAAACAATCAATGGAACGCAACCGATGTGGGGAATCGAAAATTATCTAGGCTTTCTGATCGCCGGGATTCTGCTCAACATCACACCCGGCGCCGACACCATGTACATCCTGACCCGCAGCATCGCCCAGGGCAGAAAGGCGGGCGTCGTCTCGGTGCTCGGTATTGCGACCGGATTGGTGGTGCACATCGTCTGTGCCGCGTGCGGACTGTCCATACTGCTGAAAACGTCCGCCGCCCTGTTCACGCTGGTGAAGTGGGGCGGCGCGGGCTACCTGGTCTTCCTGGGCGTTCAGATGCTGCGCCAGACGTCGACCGTGATTGCTCATCAGCCGAATGCGGGCGGCCCCCTGCTGCTGCGCAGGATCTACCGGCAGGGCGTGGTCACCAATGTGCTGAATCCCAAGGTGGCGCTTTTCTTCCTCTCTTTTCTGCCGCAGTTCGTCCGTCCCGAAGCAGCCCACAGCCCGGCGCCGTTCCTTGTTCTGGGAGGAACCTTTCTCGTCACCGGCGCGCTCTGGTGTTTCTTCCTGGCCTACACCGCATCGCGCATGACCGAGCGGCTGCGCCGGCATTCGATCATCGGCAGAGTTTTGCCCAAAATCAGCGGTATGGTATTTATCGGCCTGGGACTCCAACTGGCTTTCAAGCATGATTAACGGAGGGAGAAGTGATGAACGACGTCGCCGAAACTTTAGCAGGCATGGTCGAAGCCGCATTTCAGCGGCTGAAATCGATTGACGCGCAAACAGCCGCGCGCCGCCCCGGCCCCGGACAGTGGTCCAAGAAGGAGATCGTCGGACACCTCATCGACTCCGCGGCCAACAACCACCAGCGGTTCATTCGCGCCCAGCAGCAGTCGGACCTTCCTTTTGCGCCCTACGACCAGGAGCGCTGGGTCGAGCTGAACGCCTACCAGGAGGCCGCCTGGGAAGAACTGCTTCTGCTCTGGAAATACTACAATGTCCAGCTGGCGCACATCATCCGCCGCATACCGCCGGAAAGACAAGCGCACACCTGCCGCATCGGTTCGAACCCGCCGGTGACGCTCAAATTCCTGGCCGAAGACTATGTGGCGCACATGCGGCTGCACTTCAAACAGCTCGGGTTATTGGGGACGCCCTTAACTTATTAACTTGACATATACCCTTCCGGTCCGATAGGCAAGCACCCATGCCCAGACAATCCCGCATAGACGCCGCCGGAGCGCTGCACCACATCATCGTGCGCGGAATCGAGCGCAGAAAAATATTCGCCGATGATCAGGACCGCTTTGCTTTTTTAAGCCGATTCGCTCGAATCATCGAGCAAACCCAGACCTCTTGCTACGCCTGGGCGCTGCTCCCCAATCACTTTCACCTGCTGCTCCGAACCGGTGCGGCGCCGGTGGCCACCGTCATGCGGCGGCTGTTAACCGGGCATGCCATCCATTTCAACCGACGCCACAAAAGAGCCGGTCATCTTTTCCAGAACCGGTATAAGTCCATCCTGTGTCAGGAAGATGCCTATTTTTCTGAACTAGTGCGCTATATTCACCTGAATCCACTGCGGTCACGTCTTGTAAAAGATTTAGGCGAGCTGGACGTCTATCCCTTTTCAGGGCACAGTGCCCTCATGGGCAAGCAGGCGCATTCCTGGCAGCACTGCAAGGCGGTGCTGGAGCGTTTTGGCCAAAGAACTGGTTCCGCCAGGCGCAGCTACCGGGATTATGTTGAAAAAGGAATCGATCAAGGCCGGCGGGCGGATTTGACCGGCGGCGGGTTGATTCGCAGCAACGGGGGCTGGGCGGCCGTCAAAGCGGCGCGCAAGGCCAAAATCCATGTCAAAAGCGATGAGCGCATTTTAGGCGATGGGGATTTTGTCGCTCTCATTATGTCTGAAGCCGAAGATGCCTTTGAGCGCGGGTATGCTTTGAAGGCCCGCGGAGTAGATGCCGATTACTTAGCTGCAATAGTTTCCGGGCTTTTGGATGTGCCGGTTGAGGAGATTTGGCGGAAAGGCCGGTACCGAAGCCGGGTCGCTGCCCGCAGCCTGATCTGCTTTTGGGCGGTTCGGGAGCTTGGGATGAGCATGACCAACCTGGCGCGCAGGTTCGGAATTTCGACCGTGGCCGTAAGCAAGTCGGTTCAGCGAGGCGCCGAGATTGTCAAGAATGAAGGTTATTGCTTGGATAAGTTAATAAGTTAAGGGCGTCCCACATTACTCATTTTGCGGCATTTATGCTTTCCGCAATCGCTCCGGGCGCGCTCCGATACGAGCGCACATTTTTCTTGATCCGTGATCAGTCCGGCTGCGACCTGGCGAATAGCCGAGTGGCTGACGCAGGAGACGTAGGCGCCGTGGTTCCTCCAGTCCGGCGTCTTTTCGCAGGGGCAGTCCAGATCCACCAACTGCTCGCCGCAGCAGCCGTTTTCATCTACCACGACCCCGGGCGGCGTACCCGGGCAAAGGTCGGCGATGTCCGCAACGCCATCGCCGTCGGAATCCTCATCTTCCACCTCCCCGAGAGGTACGGCCCGGGAGACCCGGGCTTCTTCGTCCAGGACGCACCGCACCCGGTACCAGTAGCATTGATCCGCTTCGATTCCCTGGTCAAGGTAGGTGGTATCGCCGGCGGCGGTTGCGGCGATGGTTTCGAACCCCCGGTTGGGGCCGTCCGCCGAACGCAGGATTTCATATCCGGCAGCCCCGATGGGCGTCCACGCCAGGCGGCATCCGGCCTGCCGGCGCTTTGCGGTGAGGTCGATGAAGTCCGCTACGTACACGAACACATCGGTAATTTGGACGCCGAGCAAATCCGGCAAGCCTTCGCCGGGAAAGGCCGCCTGGGTATTGTCGGTGACCCGCAGGGCGATGGGGTGGATTCCCGGCGTATCGAATCCGGGCAGCTCGGCCATGGGTCCAACGGCGTCGTCGAAGATCAGCGGCTCCACCATGCTGGTTTCCCAGGCGTACGCCGTAATGGTGTCAAAGGGCGGCTCTCCTGACGCGCTGCGGCCTTCGTCCAGGTCGAAGGAGCCCGATCCGTCCAACTGGATCGGTTCACCAGCGGCGGCGATGTACGGTCCGCCGGAAACGGCCACCGGATTGTGGATCCTGGGCTCGGGGGCGACGACCGTGAAGGTCGTGCCCGCCAATTCGGCTTCGGCCGGATCGCCGGTCAAGGTGACCAACAACGCGCTGCTGTAGCTGTCCGGGATCAGCGCGGCGGTGGGTATGACAAATCGACCGCTCAAGGTGACCCCTGCCGGAAGCACCGGATTCCGCTGGAAATCGCCGGAAACTCCTTCCGGCACGGCGAGGCGCAGGCAGACCCGATCCAGGTTCATACTGCCGCCGTTGGTGACGGTGTAGCGCAGGGTTATCGACTGGCCGGCCAGCACGCTGTTCGGATCGGCTTCCAGGGTGCCGCTGAGATGAACCGGCAATTGGGTGCCGGATTGTATGGTCAGGGCTGCTTTGGCCAGGACGGGCGAACCTTGACCGCCGATGCTGCGCAATTGGACATCATAGCGGCCGGGTGCGTAACCGCTTGTCGGGAACAGGAACGTACCCGTATGCACACCGCCCACGCCGATATCGGCACTGGCAGCCTGGGCTGAGATGTCGCCCAGGGTGAGCGGGTCGACCACGGCGACCACCAGAGGCAACCCGTTCACCGGTACATTTCCGGAATGAGTCACCGTGTAATCGACGGCGACCTCCGTTCCGGCCCTCGCGATGGCGGGCTGCACTTCCAGATTGCCATTCAGCCGGTTTACTTCATCGATGGAGAACATCCGCTCGGTCCGGCCGATCTCCTGCGCTCCCTGCCGGACCGTCAATATCGCGGCGTATTGTCCAGGTGGATGGGTCTGCGTGTTCCAGGTCGTATTGACCGTTGCCGAGGCGCCGCCAAGCAGGTAATCGATCCGGTCGCCGTGCTCGGCGACGATCTCTCCGGCTGCATTCTGCACGACTATGCGCGCGGCAAGGTCGGTCAGCATCATGTTCGGGGTTCTGTTCAACAAGGCGGCATGGATCTGGACGGCCTGATACGGTTCATAGTGCTGTCGATCGGTGTAGAGGTCCGTCTTCAACTCCAACGGGGCTTCGATCGTAAACGGCACCAGGTTTTCGGCCAGTTGACCGCTTGAGTCATAAAGCACGCTGCGGACGAAATAGTCGCCGACCAGGGTACGGGCCGTGTTCCAGGTAAAAAAACGGTTGGTCAACGGCGCGTACGGAAGCCGGAACGTCTCCTGAGCGACTGCGGCGACGGGGTTTTGCAGGCTGTCGAGAATGGTCACGGCCAGGGTGACATCACGCTCCTGGCTTCCGTTGTAGATCTCCACGGTGATATTCACGTCCTCATCGGCAGTAAAGAGACCGTATTGGGTATCGGTATTCATGAAAAGGCCCTCGGCGGCAGCCACATACAGGTTCCGGTAGGCCATGTTGTTGTACTCGACGGCCTCGAAAACCGCGTCCCCGGGATCGAGTTCCACAATCAGGGCGGTTCGGCCGGCAAGCCCGGCACTGTTCCACTCGAATTGAACCAATTGCTCCGCTCCGGCCGCCAGGAGCGGGATGGTGGTCGAGTAGGCCGGTTCGGTCCGGTCCAGGGCGTCCCAGACATGGCAATCCACCCGCACGTTGGCTGCCGGCGCAAATCCGCTGTTGCGCACAATGACCGTAAAAAGTACCTGGCCGCCGGCAACGGGCACATACGGGTAATGGAACAGATCCGCGTCCGTGATCTGCAGGTCCGGCAACATGGTGCTGTCCACATCGATGACAATGGGGTCCGAAGATGGACTGCTATTGCCCGCGGCATCCGTGGCCCCGGCGCTGAAGATATTCTCGCCCGGCGACAGGGACACGGCCTGGAATTCGAACCGGCCGGCCGGCGACAGCAGGATGACCGACCGGTCGAACCGATAACCGATCCGTCCCTGTTCCGAAACACTCAAGCCGTTGAATCGGGCATCGAAGGGAAGACCCGGCACGTGCCTGATTTCAGCGCCGTCCCTGGATTGAATCCAGAGATTTTCAGCGTGACGCACATAGGAGAAATACCGCCGGCCCGGCAGCCAGGCGAAGCCGGTGATATCCCCCAGGCGGGTGCGCGGTTCAATGGAGAGATCAGCCGCATCGACGGTGTAGATGTCCGAAGATCCGCCGGTTTCGGCGATATAGGCCAGTACGCCGCCTTGGGGGTCCCAGGCCGCACAGGGCCTGCCGCGGCTGTCGCGCCGGATATGATCGGCCACCATGACCGGCTCGGCGACGGACTGCAGGTCGGCGATGAACAGCTGATCGTCGGGCCATGAATCGACAAGGTAGCCGAGATAGCGGCCGTCCGGCGACAGCAGCGGATAGCAGCCGTCGGGAGCGTCTGCCAGTTGTTCGACTTCTCCGCGCGCAGGATCGTAGGAACAGATCCGGTCGGTCCACTCGAACTGGTTGCCCACATAGAGCAGACGGCGGCCGTCCGGCGACCAGGTGGGCGTGCGTTCATCGAAGTATTCGCTGATCGCGTTGATCTGTCGTCTCTGGTTTTCCTGAATGTTATAGATGGCGACGCGGCCGCCGTAGTTGGTGTCCATGGCAAAGGCCAGGCTGGTGCCGTCGGGCGACCATGCAAGATTGTCGATATATCCCGTCAGGCTCGTATGGCTGCCGCTTTCGATATCGTAGATGCGGCAGACATATCCGGATGTCGCATTGTCATAGATGGTGTATGCCACGCGGCGGCCGTCGGGCGACAGGGCGAATTCATTGACTTGCTCACCGTCGTCGCCGGGTGCGATGAAGTTATGCTCGGCAATACTGTCGTTGAAAGCCGATAGAGCCGTGTCGTACAGGAAACCGCCGCTGTACAGGGCAATCTCCGCGCCGGGTTCGGCCCATCCGTATATGTCCGTTTGCGCTGCGCCCACACTGATGGGCACTCCGGCAATGGTCGGGGCGAACAGGATGGGCGCAGCCGGGGGAACGAGGTCTTGCGGTGCGGCGGCGGCTTCGCTGCTTGCCGCACTCTCGTTGCCCAAAGCGTCAACGGCGTGCACGATGTAGAAGTAGTTCTGGCCATCGATCAAGCCGCTGTCCAGGTAGCAGATCTCCGTGAGCAGTTCAGATGTCACCAGGGTGTAGGGCCCGCCGGCGGCCGTGGCGCGGTAGAGATGATAGCCGGCGGCACCGCTCACAGCCTCCCAGCAGACGTTGATGCTGCCGCCCTGGGGCAGCGGTACGGCCGTTACATTGATGGGTTGCGAAGGCAGGGCCAGGTTCACCAGGGCCGCGGCTTCATTGGAAGGGGCGCTCTCGTTGCCGACCGTATCGACGGCGGTTGCCCGGTAGACATGGCTGCCGTTGGCGAGATTGGAATCGCTGTAAGTGGTTATAGCGATCATGGGCTCGGTCAAACGCTGCCACCGGCCGCCGGCCAGCCGGTAGATATGGTAGCCGGCCAGATCGGAATCGGCCGGCGGGGCCCAATTCAGAAGGGCGGTGCTGCCTTGAGCGACGGCCGTAAAATCGACGGGCGCTCCAGGGGGCGTGACATCGCCGATGGCGACCTGAATCGCCCGCGACGGCGGGCTGACCATGCCCAGGGTATTGACCGCTTCCAGGTGGTAGGCATGGGTGCCGTCGGCGACGTTTTGATCGAGGTAGATTTCGCCGATGGCGGGGTCGGCCTGCCACAACCGGAGCTCGGACAGGTTGACCGTGGACCCGTAAGCCGGTCCGCCATCGGCGGGTATTGCAAGCCGGATGCGGTCGGTGGCATAGGCCGGCGTGACGTCGAAGGTATTGTCGGCGCGGGTATTGTCCATGACATTGATCAACGGCAACCAGGTATAACCGGTCCATGCCTGCACCGTAAACTTCCGCGGGGCGCAGCTTTCATTCAACCAGTCGACGGCCAGGCGCCGGATCATGACCGGCTGCGCCAGGTTGAGCTGCCACCATGCGGGCTGGCCAAGGGGGTAGACAGAGCAGCGCCATGCGGTGGAAGCATCTCCGTCACGTGCATTGCCGGCGATGTCGGTGGAAACCGAAGCACCGGCGGTGCCCCCGCTGGCCAGAACGTCGGTATTCAGCTGCCGGCCGTTGCGGAAAAGGTTATAGCCGGCCAGGTCGTTTTCCTGGTTGGGGTTCCAGGCCAGGAGACAATCGTGCCCGTCGACTTCGCCGCTCAACCCGGTGGGCGCTGCCGGAGCGGTGGCGTGCACCACTACCACTTCGGGCGCGTTTTTGCTGACATTGCCCTGTTTGTCGGTGGCGCGCACCGTAATGCGGTTGAGGCCGGGGAGAAGTGCCACATCGGCGGTGAAAAACCCCTGCTCGTCCGCCGTGACGGTACCTGCTGGCAGGGCTCCGGCGCCGGAATCGTCGAAGATCTCCACTCGATCGGCGGCCATGGCCTGACCGAAGAGACTGCAAAGGGCGGTCGCTGTGGGCGTGAAGGGTTGCCCGACCCAGGGGGTGTACACCAGGGCCGGTACAATCGCCGAGCCAAGGCTTTGATTTCCGTCGCCGTCCACGGCAAAGACCTGGAAGTAATACAACTTGTCCGGCAGCCCGTCTTCTTCGCCCGGGGGGATGTAGCGGGTCCGGGTAACCGGTGCCGCATTGAGTCGTACCGGTGCATTGTCTCTGATTTCGCAAATATTGTAGCCGGCCAGATCGCTGTCCGTACCGGCCGTCCAGGTCAGCGTCACGATTCCTCCATCGACCCTGGCCGCAAGATCGAGGGGTGCCGCCGGTGGCGTGATATCCCTGTAATCCACTGTGATCGGCGGGGGATCGTTGTCCGTGCGGCCGCCCTTGTCCGTGGCGACGGCCCGCAGATTGTAGCTGCCGTAGGCCAATGCATGGTCCACGGGATCGAGGTAGGTGACGAAAGGCACAGCAGTAACGGCTGTGCCGAGATTTATCCAATCGCCGGCTGCGGCGGCTTTGTATTGGAATTGAATGGACGCAAGGTCCGTATCCGGGCAGGCCGCCCCGACCATGATCGACCGGTCGAAAGCAAAACCTGCCTGCGGCACTGCGATCGTGGCGCGCGGCGCATGGGCGTCTATGGTGACCGAGAGGCGATTGGAGGGCAAGCTCAGGTTGCGGGCCTTGTCCATGGCCTGCAGGTAGTACTCGTATGTGCCGTCCGGCAGGTTGGCGTCGGTGTAGGCGGTGGCGGCCAACAGATGGGGCGTCGGATCGCCGACTGCGCTGCCGGCCGCATTGGCCGGATCGTCGTTGCGGTAGAGCAGATAGCCGGCCAGATCGGGCTCGCTGTTGGCCAGCCAGACCACATCGGCCGCGCTGCTCAGGCTTCCCTGGCTTACGGCCGAGACGAGCACCGGTGCCGCCGGCGGCTGGTTGTCGACGGTCACCGTCACCTGGTGCGTGCCGACATTGCCGGAGAGGTCTTCGGCTTCAAGTTTTAAAGTGTACGGCTGACCGGAATTCAAGGCGACGGTGTCCCATTGCCCCAGCATACCGTAGGATGCGGGCACGGGGGACTGGCCGATCAGCTGCCAGCCGGATGGCGCGGCGCCTTCGCCGGCATACAGGCGGTAGATCTTGAAGTCGTCTCTGCTGTAGGCCGTACCCAGAACCGTCACCAGATCCGCGACGGCGACTCCGTTCTGGGGCGTAAGGATGCGTGCCGCGGGGGGATCCAGATCGACTTCAAGCGTCACTGTATTCGAGGGGAGGCTTTCCCATCCGGCGCGGTCCACAGAGCGGACCGCATATTGATAGGTTCCCTGCACCAAATCGGTGTCGATGTATTCGGCCGCCGTGATCACATCCGCATTCAGCCTCCCGCCGTTGCGGTAGACGGCATACCCTGACAGATCCTCATCCGGGACGGCAGTCCACGCCAGGTGGACCCGGGACACATTTTCAAGGAAACCGGTCAATGTGGGAGCGGCCGGCGGATGCGTATCGACCGTGACCTGGACGCTGGCCTGATTCCCGTTCTGCACGGCGTCTTCGGCAAAGACCCGCAGGCAATAGCTTCCGTCCGGCGGCAATCCCCGCCACTGCGCCAGTGTGCCGTCCTGCACCGGCGCTGCCGCCTGGGCGATGGGGATCCAGCGGGCGGCCTGGCCGCACTCGCCTTCCGCCATCTCCACCGTATAGCCGATCAGATTATGATCGTCCGCCGTGCCGGCGATCACCGTCGGTTCTTTGATAAACGTTCCGCCGGCAGGCGCCGCGATGCTGACGATCGGTTCTGTGTTGTCGATGAGGATGTCGGCGCCGAGCGTACTCGCAAGGCCGGCTTTATCCCTGGCGGACAGGGAAAGAACATAACGTCCGTCCGCCACTCCGCTTTCAGCGCCCACGGCCCAGATATGGGTCACGGCATCCGGCGGCGTACTACCTTCGTTCAAAACGATCCATTCTTCCGGGCCGGCACTCTGCAGGCGGTACCGCAACTGCCACATGTCGCTATGCTCTTCGACCACCGACCCTTTTATGGCGATTTCAGGTCGATTGCCGCCGAACGCAGCGCCGGATTGCGGCGACTCGAGTTCCAGCCGGGGCGCGGTTTTATCGATGGTGATGCTCAGGGTTTTAATCGTTTCCGTCCCACCGCGATCTTCGGCGGCCAAGGTCAATGTATACTGCCCTTCCGCCGGATCTTTCAGTCTGGCAAAGAGATGGTCCTGGCGGTTCACATTGCCTTCCTGAAGCGTCCGACCGCCGGCCGGACCGGAGAGTGTCAGCAGATAGTGCTCGAGATTGGCATCGTTCAATGATCCGACGATTTCGAAGCTCCCTTGCAGAAAGGCCCGATCCAGGGGTTGCCGGATCTGCACATCGGGGGGCGTGACGTCCAACACAATGCTGATCTTCTCCTTCTGGGCCGCGGATGGACTGGACGCCAGTGAAGCCGAGAGCACAGCCTGGTAGAGGCCGTCGGCAACCGGTTGACCGGCTGCGTTGCGCCCGTTCCAGGTGAAGCTGCCGGAACCGGCGGGTGCATTCTCCTGGGAGAATGCGCGTATGGTATTCTGGTTGGCGTCTACGATCTCCAGCCTGAGATTGAAGTTTTCATTGAACGCACTGTTGAGGCTGTAATGGATGTCGACGCTTTCGAGCGTTCCGTCATCGTTGGGTGAAAAAATACCGGGCGACACGGACAAGTCGGTGATCAAGAAGCCTCGATCGCGAAGATCGATGCGCTCCTGGGTCCGGGCGGCATTGCCGGCGGTGTCGCGGGCCGTAAGTTTCAGGATGCGCACACCTTCGATGCCGTACGTGTTCCAGCGGCCCAGGATGCCTTTGTCGACCTGGTTTTTTGACGCTGCCAGGGTTTGGAGCAATTCCGAGCCGGTTTCGTCAAAAAGCGCCAGCGTGTAATCCAGCATGTGAACGTCTGTGGCGGTGCCTTGCACTTCGACCATGGTGCCCAGGATGTGAGATGGTTTTGGATAATCGATGAGCGCAGCTGGAGGTGAAATATCTACTTCGATACCTTCGATGTCTTCATAAAGTACATTTGCGCAGCTGTCTTTGCTGGCCACCCGGATGGTATAGAACCCATCGGCTACGGGCTGGGCGCCGTCATCTCTACCGTCCCAGGACAGCTCCCCGGTTCCACCCTGGTACTGCAATCCTGAAGCGATTGTTCTGACGATATCGTTGTTTTGAAGGACCGTGACGGTGATGCTGACCGCTTTGTCTGCCGAATAGCGGATATCGACTTCGTCCAGAATACCGTCGCCATTGGGGGAGAACAGGTTTTTGTCCACTGAGGCGGAGAGGTGATGGCCGCCATGAATGTTGAGAAAATACTTCTTGCAGTAGCAGTTGCCGGCAACGTCATAAACGCTGAGCCGCAATGTCACCTCGCCGGCGAGAAGACTGGTGACATCCCAAATGTCCGCTGGATTGCCCGTGAACCCGCTCAGCGTGCCGCCCGACATATTCACGGCGGACCGCCAGGCGTCATCCTCCACGGCGTGGCCATATCCATATTCGACTTTATAGGAGGCCCTGCGGACGGCATCATGCGCCGTTCCCTGCACCTCGACACCAAGGCGGTTCCCCATGGCGACCGGGCAGATAACCCCCGCAGCGGGTGCAAGGAGTCCGCCCTGCGGAAGGCTGCGGTCGACGATCAGGTGGGCCTGGGAAGTCCCGCTATCCTCGGGATTTCCGGTCCCGCAGCTTTTGGGCATATCATCGATCAGATGCGAAATTTCAGATTCGATCCCCTGATCGGCTACTGTCTCGGTGACCACAGCCCACACCGGATAAACGCCTTCCGGATAGAGGAACAGCCCATTGCCGTCTTTGGCGTAGGGGTCGAGTTCCGCCCTGCCCCAGGGCTCGGTTTGCAGGTCATACGCGCGCAGCAAGTGCACGGTATTGTCCCGCCGTCGTACGTAATACGCCAGTTTGGTCAGCTCCCGTTCCTCCTTGCGGTCGATGAAGGCTTCTATTTTGATCGTTCCGGATGCGGGCGTCGAACATACAGAAGACCTCGGGTAGATAACCGACAGGCTGTCGGCTGCGCTGTCCGCGGAAGGCGGTACTTCAGGTGGTGCGCAGCGTTCCAGCTTCCGCCTTCCTCTTTCGGTGTACTGGTGTCCTGAAACCCCGACAGCGGAAACCCAGGCCCTGGATCCTTCGACATCGGGGGGAACCAAGACACTGATTTCCCCTCTTGGCACTATCTGTCCGCCGCTGTTGTCCCATTTCCGGATGATGGCGGACTCGGTTGTACTGCCGGCAACGAAGGCCAGGTACGCCAGCTCTTCAAACGGGTAGACTTCGATGTTTACAAAGCAGGCCGTCCCGGCGCAGACGACACATTCAATATTGAACAGCTCCCGCGTCGAAATGACGTTTGAATAATGCCGGACGGTATTTTCATCAATCGCCATGAGCCGTACGGCGTTTACGGAATCGAGGTTTGGGATTCTACCCGGAAATTCATAAACGACCGCACCCCCGGCGGCCCCCTGGATACGCGGTCCGTCATGCCATTGAATGCCGGTGCGGTACTGTAAAACGATTTCATTCTGCGTTCTTACGGTATTGACGGCCTTTAGTTGATGCCGGTCGGTGTCCAGATGCGTGATCATCAGGGCGGCCGAACCTGGAAAACCGAAACTCCCATCGTCCATCCTCATGACGGGTATTCCCATCCAGCCGCCGGTTTGATTCGGCTTTTTCCACTCGAATAGAACCAGCAGTTCTTCCAGACGTTCGGTTGCGGCCGTACGTTTATTGCCCGCCCTGTCCTCGACCGTTATCCTGAACTTATGGCCGGCCATGGCGTTCAACGCGTCCGGGTGCAGCGTGTGAATCGTTTCGGGCTGAGATCGGCCTTCGGAAACCGAGCCATGGCTGCCAACTCCGCTTTCAAGGGGATGCCACTCCTGCGGGCTGTCGCCCTGGCCGTGCTCGATCTCCCATTTGAGAAAATGATCGTCGCGGGTGATTCCGCGCAAACACGCATTGGCTATATTTTCGTCATTTGCATCGGTGGTTTCGATTCTTGTCAG
Source organism: Pseudomonadota bacterium (assembly GCA_023435265.1). Taxonomy (GTDB): domain Bacteria; phylum Desulfobacterota; class Desulfobacteria; order Desulfobacterales; family Desulfosarcinaceae; genus UBA2230. The sequence goes on along the minus strand of JAEYRZ010000061.1, from coordinate 20,520 downwards.
TTCAAAGGTCACATCGGGCGGGGTGTTATCGATGACGAAAGCATAAGCATACCCCAGCACCTCGACGGAATAGGCGCCGTCCGGTACGATCCGGCCTGAATCATCCCGGCCGTCCCAGAGGAGGACGGCTTTGCCGTTGTCCGCCGGAACGGTGGCATAACTGCGCAGGAGGGTGGCGACCCGCTGCCGGGTCTGCTGGTTGGAAATATAGAACTCCAGGCTCACCGGCTCGCGCACCGTATGGTGCAGTTCGAGGGTATCCTTGATCCCGTCGCCGTTGGGTGAAACATACTCATCTGCCAAATAGAGATCGGCAATGGGGGATTCCAGGCCCCAGGCGACGCGCCGGCTGTCGACGGCGGTATGTCCCACCTTGTCGACGGCAGTCATTCGCACGCTGTAAATCCCGGCCCGGGGCGGAACCCACTCGATCAGCAGGTCGTCCATGACCATGTGTTCCACCGGCGGACGGATCTGGTGCCAGGTGTCGGGATTCTCTGCATCGCTATATTCAAGCCGGTAATGGAGGAAGTTGCGGTCTGCGGCCGTGCCCCGCAATTCCAGATAAGAGTCCCGGCGGACGATCTTCAACTCGGCCGTGAGATTCAAGAGCGATTTTAAAACCCATAGATCGGTATAGCCGCGTGAGTCGCACGGGTCCTCCGGGTCCACATAAATTTCTTGGGTGACGTATCGCTTGTTGGGAGAAGGTTCCGCTTCCCACCACTCCAGGCCGAAGAATGCTTTTTCCCCGGTTTTGGCATTCAGGGCAAACAGCCCTTCTTCGTAATCGGCACCGATCAGCCAACGCCCGTAATCGAGCCAGCGCGATGAATCGGTCATAAATGCCGATTTCGTGTCGCCGGCATCACCTCCTCCTTCGCCCGGGCCGCTGTCGGGAGAATTCGGTTCGTTGGCGTGCATCTGGAACAGGATGCCCGGTTGGGGATCCAGATGATTCCATTCGTATTCGATCGTTGCAGCCGTTGCCTTTGCCAGTCGGCCGTCCTGGGCGCCTACTTTCTGGAGAATATCCTCTCCGGTGCCGAGGACCACCGCTTTCGAGGGAGCGACGGCATCGTTGGCATTTATCAGGGCTACGCTATCGACATTGGCATCCAAGGTGCCCACCTGGGTGACGCGCAAAACCACGTTTCCCTGGGTATCCGGCGTCAGATCGGGCAGCGCGACCGATTTGGTCTCCAGATCGGCGCCATAGTGGAGCGCGCCCTGTTCCAGCCACATGCCGTTTTGCCGGATCCAAACATGATAGGATTGGGGCGCTGCGCACGAGAGCTCATCGATATAGCTGACTGGAACGCTTCGGGGCCGGCGTGAGGCCCAGTCGGTTACGACGACGTTGCCGAAGTATCCGTTTTCACCCACCGCTGCGTAAAACGAATCGTAAAAAGCAAGCTTGTCACCCAGCGGCGACCAGGCCAGGTCGGAGAGGCTGAAACAACTGCCGATTGTTTTCGAGAGGTGAAGGGTTTCACACCGGCCGTTGATATCGCAGTATCGCAGCAGGGCGTCTCCGACAGGCGACCATTGGGCCGGACCGGAAGTAAAAGCGAAGCCTTCGCGGGATGGGTGTACCTTGATATCGTATAGTTGGTGGCCGTCGGCTACGGCATCGAATTCCGTTGCCGTATTGTCGCGCGCATCCAGCACGACGATGGCGTCTCTACTGCGCGGAGCGTCATAATAGGAGAAAACGAAATGGGTGGCATCGATCCACTGCGGCCAATACGAATGTTCGTGGGCGGGCACCTGGAAGATATCCCGGGTTTGACCGGACAACGCTCCAACGACATAGGTTTCCTGCCGGTCCGCGCCATATTTCATGTAGCACAACCGCTGACCATCGGGAGCCCAGTGGATTTCATCCAAAGATCTCTCGTTTTCAAACGGTAAGGATACTTTTGCCGTTCCATCCGGTTCGGCGATCCACAGTCCGTCACCCCTTGTATTCATGTTGTCATTGTGCACGACATAAGCGAGCCGTCGCCCATCCGGCGACCAGTGGATGTGATCGTCCCTGAAAGAGTCGCCTGTCCTGGTCCCGTCCTCCGAGACCGAAACGACTGCATCAATCAGAATCGGGTTGACTCCGTTTCGATCCATGCACCAGAATTCGTAAGATCGACCATTCCCATACCGCTGAAGCTTACAAACCAATACTGCGACCGTATTGTCGTCCGGCGACAGCGCAAACCCTCCGAACCGGTAGTCGTAATTGGGGTCGCGGCTGTCGGTCCATTCGGACGGCACGATCAGGCGGATATCGCCCCCGCTGGGCGTCATGGTGTATACGCCGGGGGGATATTCCGGTGCATCCTCGTCCGCCTGGCGGATCTCGAAGATGATGCCGCTCTCGTCCGAAAACCATTGCCATTTTTCAATCTGGGGCAGCAGGCAGGTAACGTTTCTGGCGGAGATATATCCGGTGCCCGCGGCTTCGGCCAACGGGGACAGGTCGTTGTCCACGGTCACCTTCATGCTGTGCAGTATGTTGCCCGGCAGGTCGCGGACCTGAATCTGGTACGCACCGTCCGGGACCAGTGCGCCGCGTTCATCGCGGCCGTCCCAGGTAATGCTTCCGCCGCTGGTCTGGAGCAGTTCATCTCCATTGAAGCTACGGACGATTTCTCCTTCTTCGTCGACCACAACCACAACCACGTCGGCCGCCTGATCGAGCCGGAAGAACATGGTCGTACTGTTCCGGCCGGGATCGCCGTTTGCCGAGATGTAGCTCTGGCTCAACCACAAGTCGCTGTTTTGAATGGCGATGGTGCGCCCGGCGGTGTTGTTGTCGCTGTCCTGCTCCAAAATGGTCCGGTTGGGGTCCACCACCGCCTGCAGGTAATGCGTACCGCTTTTGCCGGCCGTTTCGTAGATAAAAGAAATCGATGCCTGGGAGTTGCCCGGTATGCCGGCGATCGTGCCGATTGCGATCTGCCGGCCATCTTCGTAGAGGGCGATGGGAACATCCCGCCCGGCCTGGCCCCCTGCATTCTGAACCGCAACCGCGACCGCGACCGCTTCGCCGTCGGCCGGCGCCCAGGGGTCGAAGCTGATGGAGCTGGAATGGATGATGAAATCGGGAAGGCTGGATACCGGCATTTCGGCAAAGGCGCTGTTGTCGTCTTCTTTTACTTCCCTGATCGCATTGCTCGGATCCACGGTCACGGTAATGTGCCTGAGGTCGGTGACATTCACCGGGTCGATGGTCCAACCGGCCTGGATGGTTTGGCCCGGGGGGATGCCGGCGACGGTGCGGCGGCCGAGCGGCTCCGGTGAATTTCCCGGTTTATGCCAGGCGAAATCGACCTGCACCGCGTCGGCCTGCGCGCCGCCGTCATTGGCGATGGAGGCGGTAATGGCGGCGCTTCGCCCCTGCAGGGCGGGCATTGGAGAAATGGCGATGTCTTCATGGGTGATCCTGAGGTTGGGCTCTGGATACGGGTTGACGGTCAGTGGCGCGGATATGCTGTTGTTGGTTTCGGAGACTTCGCTGAACGCGTCGAACGGATCCACACGCACCCATACCTGCAGAGCGGTGCCCGGACGGTCCGCCTTCCAGGCGACCTGCCGTTCGACCTGCCCTCCGGCCGGCAAATCGACGGCAAGCGTGGCGATGTCATACGCGATGCCCTCTTGTTCGAAATAGAAGCGGACCGGCACATTGTAGCCGTCGCGATTGCCGAAATTTCGGACCAGGGCGGTGATCGTAACCTGCTGATCCATTTCGGCCGCGGCGCTTGATAGTCGTAAATCTTGAGTTCGCAAGCCGAAATCGTAAGCCGGGTTGGAAGTCAGGACCTTGATGGCCGTGTTGTTGTATTCGTTGCGTTCGCTTATTTGATCGAGCGGATCGGTGACCAGGTAATATCGGTGGGTGTCGCCGTCGGTGACCGTAAACGAGAAGGAGATCGTACTGGAGGAGAGCGCCGGAACGGCGACCTGGCGTTCACCGACCTTGGCGGTCTCGTTGATGACATCCTGATATAGAGCGACCGCAGCTGAAGGAACCTCTGTGCGCCCGGAATTGTGGATCAGCGCCTCGAGGGTAATGGTGACCGGCATCCGGCTGACGGCGGCCGGGCTGAAGTACATATCATCTGTATCGACCGCCAGGTCCGGATCGGGATTCAAATCATTGCTCAGAATGGCCAGGGCGACGTTGTTGAGTTCACTGGTTTCGATCACAGTGTTTTCAGGATCCGCCACGATAAACAGGCGGCGGTCTTGAGTGCCGCTGAAATCGGCAACGAACTGGACCGTTGTCGCGGATTGCCCGGCAAGCGATATGCTCTGCCGCTGCAGGAGCGCCTCGGGAGCCGTTGTGTTCTCGTATAAGTCCACGTAAAAGGCACCGGCGTCCGACAGGCCGTTGTTGTGAACCGTCACATTGATGGTGACTGATTCAGGGGTCTGCGTAATCGTTCCCGGAGAGATTTGCACATCGTTTGTCTTCACCACCAGATCGGGATCCACGGAATCTTTCCATCGATACAGGGCCTCGGCGGCAAGCGCGGTTTCAAAAACACTCGAGTGCCAACTCCCATCGATCGACTGGGTGTTTTTCAGGTATTCGATCGCCGGTCCATAATCACCCGCCTGGCCGTCATATGTTTTCAGTACTTCCAGCACTGCCGCCGTATCGTACACGCTACCGGAGTTCTCCCCGAAGCCGCCGTCCGGGTGCTGATGCAGATCGAGCCAATACCACCCTCTCTGGACGGACTGGTTCAGTTCGTATGGCACCCGCAGGGGGGCAAAAGCGGCCAGTACATTGACCGTGGCCTGGATATCGCTGCCATGGGGGCTGCTGCCCCATCCGCCATCCGAATTCTGGCTCAGCTTTAAAAATTCCACGGCATCGGCTGTATCCGGGGCGCTTAAGAGCCCCCCTGCAAGGAGCGCGCGCAACGCCAAGGCCGTATCGGCCGGGCAGCTCAGATAGCCGAGGCCGGGCCCCCATGCGCCGTCCGTGTTCTTTCGTCTGGTCAGCTCTGTGAAAAGCGTTTCTGAGGAGGCGGCTGCGACGACCAGGGATTCGGTCATGCGCGCGAGGTAATCGGTGCCGACCTGCGGCCGGGCTTGTCCGATCCACTGCACCCCGGCATCGACACTGGTATCCGCTCGAGGGGAAAGCTTCAGGGCGCGTACTGCCGCAGCCGTATCGCGTTCCGTTGTGCCGGCTGAATCGGACCAGCTTCCGTCGGGGCGCTGACGGGCAATCAGCCAGCGGATTGCTTCCTCGACTTCGGCCGGGGTCGGCCGCGGCTGGTGCGGCTGCGGGCCTGGACCGGGATTATGCGGCAATGACTCCAGTGGATTTTTGCGAAACCCGATCCTGCTCCTTCCGTTGGTCAAACCCGAATGCCAGACAACCCAGCTGTCCATGATGGAACGGATGCGGGTCAAATCCGAATCCTTGAAAGTTCCCGGCCGGACGGTAAATATGCATCCTACTTCAAATTCCTTTTGAGACATCGCGCGGTCGGGGAGGCGTTCGCCATTTACGGCGATGATATCTTCGATCGTTACCGTCCGTGCGGAGCCATCGATGGTCACGCCCGGTTTGGACACTTGGGTGTGATCGGTATCCGGACTGGCGATCAGCAGCATGGGGGGAACTTCCGATGTGTCGGCAAGCCCCATCAGGTACAGGTCGAGCGGGCAGTAATATTTCCGCCCGTTCAAGGAAGTAAACGTGCCGTTGCGGTTGTCCTGCCAGGGGTTGCCGTACATCAGCGACCCTTTTGTATCGAGTAAAAAGCTCCAGTGGGATCCGTCCTGCCCGAGCAGGTTGTGGGCATCATCGGCTTGTATGCGGACAAAGCTGCCCCAGCGATGCATCAGTTCGTGGCTCATGGTTCCGAGGGTGAATGAAAAGTCGGGGTCCATGGGATCCGAGGCCAGATTGGCCAGATTGCCCATGTCGATCACCCCCTGCAACTTCCCTGAACTTCCGAAAAATGCGCAGTTATTGAATTGATCGATTCCGATGCCCTGCACATCGTTGGAGACTTCCATGTAAAAAGCGACCGCTTCTTTTAAAGGCATTTGAAAATTGAAGTCGGTGAAGATAAATAAAAAATCATAATCGTCAGGATGCGTGACGTAGAATTGCCGGGCAATGGCCTCCCGCGGAGCGGAATTGGCCGCCCCGTTGCCGAGAACCGCATCATAGTCGCCGCTGACCTCCATTACGGTGATGTCGCCATAATCACCGATCACATCGGCTGTGAAGGCCAGCACGCTTTGGTTGGCGGGGAACAGACATAAAAGAGAACAGGCAACGATCATGACCCAGGATCCGGTTGTCTTGGGCATCGGCTTTCCTATCCGCAGCAATGGATGGTTCGCATCATTATCAGGGGTTCTCGGCGGGCATCCTTATTCTTTTTCGTTTGCTTCGTTCGATTTTCCGGTTCGATATTCGCTGTCTGGCGTGTTGCTTTTTTCACCAGCCGCACCGAAGGTACTCTTCGGGGCCGGGTGTTGCGCCGTTCCGTCCTTTTTAGCGGCCCGCATAACGCTTTGGACCCCGTCGATGAATTCGATCATGACGATTTCGCAGGCGCTGTTTTTCAATACGATTCGCCTGTCGGAAATCGAAATGACTTTCCCCAGAGTTTCAATCTCATCACCTTCATGGATTATATCCAGTGTTCCCTCTTCCGTTCTGACAGCCGCTGTTCTTTCCGTGGGGTCGATTTTGAGGACTTCAATTCGATCGGCAGCGTAAGCGCATGCAGCGCCCCACAGTAACAGGACCGATAGTTCAAACCATCTCACCAAGCGTGAAATTATAATCGGCATCATTGCTTGAGCGCCTTTTTTTGCTTTCCTGGTGCTGTACTTATGTAAAGTAAAGAAAACGTGGACAGCGAACTCCCACATGGAGTTCTTCACTGACAGGCTGTTGAATGACTTCGCCGCAAGCCGTGATGCTGTGTTGCGCGGCGTCCAAAAAAGGCGCACATACTGCGTGTAGGCTGTGCTTTTTGAAAGCCGCGCACCTTGCCTGACGGCTCGATGCTCGTTTTCAACGGCCTGCCAAGATTTTTGTCCGCTGTCACACACCTGCGCATAGTGAATGAGGGCAGTTCAACGAAATCCAGGTCAATCCGGTTGAATAAAACAGTTATAGACAGGTCGGGCCAAATGGAATCATGCCATCGAGGTCAGAGAATACCGCGCAGATTCTGGCACCGAATTAGAATCGATGCCTCAGGCTGGAAACGTTCCATCAGTATACGGGGATTTTTGAACGCTTATAGGGCAGCACTGACGCTATTGCAACATATTTTTTGGCTGGTTTTAATTAACTCGGTTTTCAGCTTAAACGCTTTTACGGGTGCAGCAATTCACACGGCAGCTATGAAAACGGATGTGAATTGTTGAATCGCCGCGCAATGTCTTTGAGTTGCATCAGCATTTGAGAGCTGCAGATCTCCTGAATTTAACTTGACTTAATTGCACATACACATCAGATGATCATTGATATTCTCCCTTTGCATACTAGGTTTCCGTTCAGCATAATCGCTTCAACACAAATCAGCGGTGCGTGGAGGAACGGTGACGGACCAAAAGGATTGATCGAGCTTTCTCTTGAACAACTCCGAGGCCCAAAGGCATCCGTGAGCATACCCAGGAGCGCACCCCCCCAATTCAATATTGAATATGGTATTATTTTGGATCGGTTGGATGATGTCATCTTCATCATAGATAAGGATGGCACCATTTTATTCGTGAACAAAGAGGCGCTTATCTGGAGGACAGCAGCGCCACCGGCATCGCCGGCAACGAGGACGACAATTCGGCTACCGACTGTGGGGCGGTCTACGTTTTCACTCGCAGCGGCACAGTATATCTCTACTGACCGGAACCCCTTTATGCCGGAGCGATCGAGGGGGCGGCCCCGGCCGCGCATGCGATCCTGGGGACTGGCCTCCTCCGAGCCGAACACCGCCCTTTACACTCCCTTTGGTGGACCGTATGCCACAGACGCATAAGACATTTTTTTGTAAAAAGAGAGATCAGCAAGGTGTCCCCGTAATAGACCAAGCAGCTCGAATTGAAACTTGACAGGAGCTTGCAAAAACTTCGGCCTCAGGCCGTATCCGGAAGGTATATTTCGGCCGGGACAGCAGGATTTGAACCTGCGACCCGCCTCGCCAGATAAGGGTTTGCGAGCCGGTGACCTACCGGTGACCTACCAAGCCATCATCACTTTTAACACTCCGAAAAGTTTTCGCGCATGTTCGTCCATCTGTGCGACGTCCCATCGTCTCTATAAACGATTCATCATTTACGCCAAGAGTCCGTCCGAGGTTCATCATTTGCGTATTTCAATCACCGTATCTGGTGTTTTTTGCAACTTGGGGCGTTGAAGGTCAGGGTCGTCATCGGATAAACACATGAATTGGATCTCAGCACGCGGATAATTGCCGAAAATATATGGCGGTTGTGTTTCGTGAGTGGAAACGATCTGGACATTTTTACCAAGGCTTTCACAATATCGTGAGGATTCCGCGATAATCTCGGCTTTCATGTTACCGAGACCTTGAAATCCGGTCGCTTGCTGCTTTGCGATCATATAAGTGTCTTTACCAATCGGTACGACTCCAGTGTGCGATGCACATGCGCACACCGATAACAAAACGAGAACGATAATTGCTCTTTTCATCCTCTTCCTCTAAACTTGGCACCAGTGCGCAACGGCCTATTTACCGTTACCTTGATGCAGAAAATGAGATTCACCTTGTGCAACTTAGTCGGACACATATATTGCTTTACCGGTTACTGTCTTGGCTGTCACGGGGATTGCATAGAAGTATCCAGTCCCGAAACTTCCCACGGCCGTAGATGTTTTTTCTCCAGTTGTTTCTAACAACACACCATTTGCCCCAAGTTTAGCCGCCTGATTCCTAAGCTCTTGAACCGCATAATCTTGAGAGCCTTGTTCAGTCCAACCTGCATCACTTGATGCATTAACGATTCCAATGACATCATAGCTTGATGGAGCTTCCAAATATAGTTTTACCTGGCCAGGGTCTATCGGTGTTCTCTTTACCCCTGTGATTATTGCTGAACCGGAAGCACAACCGGTTAAAATCAGAGCACATAAATATAAAATCATTTGTTGAGACTTTAGAGATTTCATTCCTTACTCCATTTGGCTTTTAACGTTATTGCCTCGGAACGGTTATATTAAAGCACGTATTTCATCGATAATCCTAATAATATCTGTTGGGACTTCCTCAATTTGCATTTGTTCTAGAATATCGAATTTGTCAGCATGAAAGACATTTTTAATAGACTGAGTGTTCTCCTCAAGTATATCCTTTCCGTTGGCCTGCAAAAGTAGCTCCGGTTCGTTTTGGTCAACTATGCGTCCTGATATGTCTAATGCAAAGAACTGTGCAATATGGCTTATAATTTCTTGTGAGCTTCTTCTGGTAGCTCGTGCAATTGCATCTGGATGCAACAGATATCCTTCAATATGGCGTCTGCGCCATTTGCGGGGGAAAAAGCTATTTACATTATCATCGCAATACTGTTTATCTTTTAGTTCAGCATCAACGCTTTCTATTGTTTGGTGATCTCTATCGACCAAAGAGATCGAAACTATGGCTGGGAACAGTTTTCGAAGCTCAAGATGTATTAGTTTGCGTTCTTTGTGGCCACTTGCCCATGGCCATACTACAAAAGTGTCAGACAAAGATCTTCCAATTTTTATTGCTGCTTTTCTTAGAATATTTGCATCTGAATCGTTTTCGACAAATAGAATACGCTTGTACTTTTCGATATCAGCAAACCGAGGTGTATATTCAGACCCAATTCCGGCAAGAAGTGAAATCTTTTGGTCACGAACATTGAGATAGCATGGCCTTTGTTTGTTGCAATTCAGAATGTGAGAATGGTCTTCGCACTTTATCAGTTCTGCGGAATGAGTTGAATAAAGCACCTGCTTTCCAAATTCCTCGGCTATTTCTCGGAGTTCCCTAAGCAACTCCTCTTGCAAAGCCGGGTGTAAATGTGCATCAGGCTCATCAAGCAGAACCATGGTAATTTTTGGATCCAGTGTAAGAGATAGAACAGTCAACCATTGCAGGAATCCGCTTCCTTCGACCATCAAATCCCGCGGCGTATAGTTATTTAATCGTTGAAACCTACCCGAACGGACTTCGCCTTTAAATGCCTCTACCGTAATATGCGTATGATAAATATCACTAAACTCATTAACTTGAATACCATAAGAAAATACTGTATTTAATAGCTTTAAAAGGCGCTCATACGGGTCATTTTTTCGCAATTTTTTTAGAAAAGAGCTTTTAAGCCTCCTGCTTCCTGTTGTTTTACGTTCTTTTTGACGTTCTTTTTCGTTTGCGATATAATGATCCAAAATGACATTTCTCAAAACAGCTCCAGGCAGTCCTTCGCCGATAAATTTCCTGATCATAGCTGGGGTATATCGAGGCTCTTTGGCTGCAATGCCAGCAAATGGAGGAATATATGCAAAACGAGGGACTCTTTCTTGAAGTGAAACATTCGAGTCTAAAGTTCGAATAAATAGTCTATCATTTACTAATGAAAGACCAATACGAATATGTTTTTCCGTAACATTGTCCAGCCAATCGACTTGAATCCAAAGAGTATATCCATCAGCCTCGTCAGTTTTCTGAGTCTTCAAGTTAGTCCACAGATGCTTCAATGAAGGGACAGTTACTGGGGAAAATTCATCATCTCCAAGACCAACTCCCTGATTGCTGCTCCCAACGCAAATACTTGGTTTTCCACGTTCTGTTTCGAGCACAGTGCGACAGAATTCCCATATTGCTAGGCCTTGCAATATCGATGTTTTCCCCGAGCTATTTCCTCCGGCCATCAGAGAAACACCATCACGTAGGGTGATTTCAATGTCACGGTATTTTTTAAATCGATGATAGGTAACCTTCGTAATTCTCATTTATAAACCTTTAGCTTAACGAGGAGCTTTGGGGCGGCATGCCCCTCGCCGTTCCCACCAGCGCTTGGTTGGGGGGGTTAAATCGCGTGATCGTCTAATCGCCTGCTTTTTCTTTTTCCCAAAAAACAGATCGAAATTCATCAGCCAGGTCCCGTATCTCCTTAGCAACAGCTTGCATTTGTTCTGATGTATAAGAAAATTGCTTTATTAAGCCATCTTTGATCTTTTTTGGAAATCCCACTCCATACGCCATATCGCATGCGTCAAGTAGTTCCTTGCCGAGATCAAGTGCAAACTGTTGACTCCACACTGCGTGCACAATGGTGTTTCTATCCTTTTGCGCTTTTCGGATTCGTTTGTCTAAAGTACGTAGCTTTTCTAACAACTCTGGCTTCAGAGGTTTCAATTGCAGTAAATTTTCCAGGATATCTATCCAAATATGCATAGGGGAAGGGGCGGTAAAAGCCACGATGGTATCAAAAGGAACTTTTGAAACCATGCTCATTGCACATTGAAATGAAAATTCAAGAGCAGACCATTCGGAGGCCACCTCACCAATGGCCTGCAAATGTGAGGAAGATAATTTTAGGCCCTCAATTGGATTAGCCATCACTCTCCATTCATTTCTGCACTCTTTTAGTCTCCTGGGCGTGGCGAACGTGGATCGAACTCAGTGCCCTTATTTGGGTCACCTTTTCCAAACATTCCGGGTCCAGGGGCACCTGGATTCTGAATCCTAAAGGCAGCTAATGCCTCAGGGCCGAAACGATTTAGCCCACGAAACTTTCGCAAATAGTTATCGGGGTAGTTAAGCCACTCCTCTGTCATCTCGATTCCATATTTACGCCTTGCCTCTCTCAAGGATTGGACCAGCTTGTGTACGTCAGAAAGCAAGTCTGCGACCAAGGGCTCGAAACCCCAACAGAGTAGTGGAGCGCGCGTGATACCGTACTTCTTATCGACTGGATGCGACATAGCAGCTGTTTGGAGTGTGCCAATTCCAGAACCGGACTTAACTCGTGTAACTGCCTCCAAAATGGCTATTGGCATATGGTCGGCATGAGCATCTACCATCAATCCAATTTCAACACCGAACTTGCGTGCCTCATGAGCAATTGATTCTGCAAGAAAGCCTGGCGCCACAGGTTTCGATTCCCATACATTAATCTCTCTGCAAATTAGGTTGGACATATCCAATGAGAAGAACTTCTCATCAGTGTCAGGTATAAATTCATCTGCGCCTCGCACGGCTGCATCGCTCAAGACGGAAAGGAAAGCATTGACGCGCTTACTCAGCTGGTCAATCACATGCCTCTCGATATGGATTTGTGTTTGCTCGTTCTTGTAGTCCCTCCAAGTCTGCCATGCGGTCGATCCTGCTATGAGAACCGATGCAAGAATGGCAATCAATGGTCGCTCGGGATTTGAAAGGTACAAAGCCAAAATTGCAGCAAGCCCGGTTACTGCTGTTATGAGCCAAAAAGGCATTAACCGTCCCCTTTTTTATGCCGGTTATTCTTTCTTGGTAATACATTGTAAAGCCGAAAACTTATCACAGCTTAATCCCGATCCCGCTTGTCTCGACCCCGATCGCCCCCGGACAATTGTATAGCCCCTCGCCCTTCTCAATCGGTGCAGTATCCGATGAAAATCCAGTCCCCAAGCTGACCCTCATTGAGATCCTGGGCATCGGCCGGCTGGGGGTATTCTTCAGGGGTTTTCCAGCTGTCGGGATCCAACTCCTCCACCCAGACCACACGATACCGCCCCTCGGCTTCCGGGGGGCCGTAGGCCGTTATTCCCTTTGATTGATTTGCGACGACGACGCAGCGGACCACGGGATCGTTTTCCGTGGCCGTTCGATAGTAAAGCCATATTGGGCTGGTTCGATTATTTCCGTCCACGCTCACCGGGACTTGGACATCATTTGGATCGAGCGGTGTTTCTCCATCATTCTGGTTGACGGTGTAGATTTCTGCGAGAGGCGCACCCTGCGATCCGTCGGCAGGTCCCATTTTGTAGTACAGCCACACATAGGCAAGGGGACCAAGGCTGTAACCGGCATTTATATCGATGGGAAGCAGCGTGTAGCCTTGCGGGACCGCGGGGGGTGTAGACGAAAAGCCTCCATCCGCGATGGTTAGTCCGATCACCGCGTCGCCGCTGCGATCCGGAACAACAGGGTCGTCGCCGCCGCCACCACCGCCGCCGCCGCAGCTGAATACGATCGCAACCATGAAACAAAGGAAAAGATTCGCACTGAAGCCGTTGAGATTCCGTTTCATTTTAGCCGCCTTGAGAATTTTATGGATTGAGGAGAATTTCCGTGGATCTGGAATCGTATTGGAACCTCTGTCAGGCGATCGGGTAGAGCCTAACAGAGGTATAATGGAGTAAATTTAAGCGGATGATCCAAGTTCATGGTATCGCCGGCTCCACTCTCGCGCACTGTTCCGTATTTGTGCATCGCTGCTGCATATTCAATGCAATATGACGTTGTTAATAAACCAGGCAACTAAAAGCCAAAAGGCGAAGCCGATCCAGGTGCTGATTTCCGTGAAAATCACCCATTTAGAAGCGGATTCATCCACATAATAATCCCAACGAGGTTTTCTTTTTCCAAAGGTTGAAATGAAGAGAAAGATTTCACCAGTGTAAAAGAGCATGAATTCAAAAAGAAGTTGGAAGATAAACCGCCAAACTCCCCGAAAAAGTGTTTTGGCTATGCCCTCAGCAATATCGTCAATCACATGTATCTCCGGCCAACGGCCGCGTGTCAGGGGCACGAGGTCTTTGTGCGTCCCTATAACACGCATGTTTAACGAAATCTCTTAATATTAAAAAGGTTTGTCGCCAGTAACATGTCCCAAAAAACACTTTAGGTCATCAATAATTTTTTCTACTGCTTCGTCAACGCTATTTGCTTTGAACCGTTTATAATCAAGTTTACTGTGTGCAATTCCCCTCTCGACCATAAGTATATCATCAGTAATTTCTTTAGGCCTGTCACTGTCATCCTTCGGAAAGGTCGGAGCTAACCGAAATAGCTCCAATTCCCAGACATGACACCTGTAATAATCAATATTCTCTGAGTCTCGGAATAATTCAATCCGAATCGACCAAGAATCATCTCCAAAATCAATATCCGTTTCTATCGTTTTCACGAGCTCAAAAATAGAGCTTGTTATGCATTGGTGATCAATTCTCATATTCTCAGAAGTCGAACATTGTTTATACGGAAACTTATAAACAAGCTCTTAGGTGTTTTGTTGGCATATAGAGCAAACGATCTTAAATATAATGCCTACCTAAACAAAAATTACTAACGATTTCTTCTAAAAGAAATTATTTTGCCGGTACTATAAGATACCAACAAAACCATCGGTGACGTATACAGAATCAGAAAAATGGCAGCCACCGGCAACCACATGAGGTTTTCCGCTCTGTTTTCTTTATCGGCATAGAAGTAAACTGATAAGCCGACTGAATACAGGATCTCCGATGTAATGAAGCTTATAATCATATTTTTTTGAAAATTTGCCTTGAAAAAATGCAGGAATCCAGAAATGACAAGAGTAGCAAAACCAAAAACATATATGAAGGTTCCCATTTCAAGAATTTCCGGCTTGGACATATCATTCTCACCTTGGATGTACAGTAAAATAGTGATGAGTGGCCCCGCCAAGATGAGTATAATGTATATAAAAATCTTCATGACCAGTTTAAGAAGCACCGATTTCGTTCTTGAGGCGGGAATTAGGCTTTGCTGTATGGATCGCGCCCATAGCTCCGAATTCGGTGGTGCTCAATTGCTTTCCTGTCTTCGTCTGTTAGCGTGTGTTGATGTGCGTTTAATTGTTCTTTGTGCCAAGTATGAAGGGATCGCCCATCATTTATTGACAATTCCCTGCGCCAATCGTGCTCGGTCTTTTCCCAGTGAACGTAGTAAGTGAAAGAGGCGTATGGCTCATAAGGTACACCTGCCCACAATGCCCCGCACGAACTACAGCGAACGAGAGACATCCAATTTTCAGCGGCGACACCTTTAAACTCTGGCGCTCGATCACTCGGCGGCCAAATCTTTCTTTCAGGATTGCCACAGACTAAACATGTCATTTCACGAACGCCTAAAACTGTTTACAAGAATCGTCATGAATCTCTGCAATCCCGATCCCGCTTGCCTGGCCCCGGTCGCCCCCGGGCAACTTAATTACTTGCCCCCTCGCCTTTCCCTGTATCTTCAGGACCGCGGTGCCGGCCTTCTGCGCATAACGCGCCCTGCCCTGCAGGTATCTCATCAGGGCCGCATTGGTGCGGTGGCCGCTTGCCTGCTGGATCTCTTCCGGGCTCATCACTTCGGCCATGGCCGTCATGGTGCTGTGCCGGGTGCCGGCATAAAGGTCCACGATCGGCCGGGTTTCGGAACGCATCAGATCCAGGTTTTTGCAGGCCTGGGTCCAGATCTTGTATGAAAAGCGCCGACCGGGTTTTCCGGCCTCTGAGCCCTCGAGCATAGGTGCGGCAGCCCGCTGGCCGCTGCCGGGTTCGGGAAAAATATTCCGGTCCCTATGCTCCGCCACGCATTAAGTTTGATAGAAATCGGTAATCCGGGGATCAAATTGTGATTACATACCCCGGCACCGAAATGTCAATTTCAAATCTGCCGGTTGCCGATATTCTCAATGAACCAGGCCGGACAATACCGATGATGGCTTCACCGTCACAGTCGTTTGCGAAGGATCGCACACTCATCGATCCATAAGACCAACTCATTGCGCAAACCATCATCTCTTGATTGCCCCCGGCCCGCAGGGCTTCCGGTGCCAGGCCAGGACTTCGGCTGGGTATCAATCGCACATCATAAAAAAATATTCAACCGCTTGGTTGACAGTCCATGATCTGTGTCCATATTCAACGTCATGGTTGAATATGAAAACAATCGAATCCTGACTGAAATATTCAAGGCTGTAAGCGATACGACGCGTCGCTCGCTTTTGACGCAACTCTGCCAGCAGGGGGCCACTCGTGTCACGGACCTGGCGGAACATTATGAAATGTCGTTGAACGCGATTTCCAAGCATTTAAAGGTCCTGGAAAAAGCAGGGCTTGTAACGCGCAGGACCATAGGACGAACCCATCTGATCGAAGCAAATCTGAAAAGAATTGCTTTGATGGAAGGCTGGCTGAACGAACTCAAATCGATCTGGGAGCTTCGTTTGGAACGGTTGGATGAAATAATGAAGACGGAGGTACTCAAAATGGCTGAACTATCGGTCAATATAAATAGAACAATCCATGCACCCATCGAAAAAGTATTCGATGCGTGGTTAAACCCCGAATTGCTGTCGAAATTTATGAAGGGTATGCCGGACAAGACGGATACCGATGTAGAAATCGATGCCCGCGAGGGAGGCCGCTTCACATTCGTGATGCATGTTGGAGATGATAAATTCTCACATACCGGCACGTATGTTGAAATCAGCCGCCCGGACAGGCTGGTTTTCACCTGGGCGTCCCGCCACTCGGTTGTCGATAACAGCACGGTGACCTTGGATTTCACGAAGCTGGCGGAAGACAGGACGAATGTTTCCCTGACTCATGTGAAATTCATCGATGAAGCATCGCGCTCCGCGCATGAAGCAGGATGGAGTAATATCTTGGAAAACCTCTCCGAGATCGTGCGTTAACCCGCACGTCACACCTCGGGCCTGGCAACAGGCGCACCACAAGCGCTCCCGGGCGTACAGCTCGTGGTGCCGCCTGGCCAGGCCATTTTGCCGAGCTTAAGTTCCGGGGACAGCATACGCAACGATTCGCGGCAAACGAAACACTGGCGTGATATTGTCAGAAGGTGCCGGGGGTGAAATCGATGTATTCCGGCGGCAGAATCGGCAGCGTGTTCCTTAGGCAGAAATACTTATCGACCATTCTGAGCGGCATTGGGGTGAATTAACGCCTCATAAACTTTCGCGGTTATCTGGAAAGTTCCAGTTCGGTTCGATGGGCACGGTTCAGGTGTGCCGGGGTTTCCGGGTGCAAGGGCGTCAGCCATCGGTTTTAGTGCCGCTTGGCGCAGCGGAGCAAAAGCGTCCCGCCTGTCTGAGCGCAGCGAGTTTGCGGGACGCGGCGTAGCAAGCCTTAGCGGCACTTCAAACCGCTATGGCGTGTCCTTGGCCCGGATACCCCGGCACACCGGTGCGCACAAGTCAATATACTTGAGCATTTCAGATATCCGCATAAAGCAATTTGGGAAAAGAATAATTGAGATGGAATCGATCTTTCCAAAGCGAAATAAACTCAATGATGAAGACCTTGTTTGTCACTGCTTTGAGTACACAAAAAAAGATATTGAGAATGATTTCGAAAAAAACGGCAGATCACTCATTTACGAAAAAATAGTCCTTGAGAAGAAGGCTGGCGGCTGCAATTGCGCCTCAAAGAATCCAAGTGGCAGATGATGTTTGGCTGATGTCCACCAGGTGGTGGAATCATTAAAAATGAAAAAGAGCACATAATAACCGTCTCCACAGGGATTCGGGACCGCTGATTAGCTTGTAGATTACCGCTGCTATTAAGTCGCCGCTTCCGAATCACAGATTCTATTTCGTATTGCGTGGAATGAGTATCTCTCGGTTTCGAAATGCCTGATTGAATTGGATCACGGATCTATTCACAACCGATCGGACCTAAACGTTTCGACCGGGTGGCATGTAATCACCATACCAGAGGCTTTTAACCATAGAGCGCAGCGTGCGGTAAATTCCTTGGAACAAGAAGTGACAAGAAGACGCGAGAATTAGTGAAAATAATAACAATGGAGCCCCCTCAGTGACGGCCACATTCAAGGAGGCCCTCAGATTCTGGACCAAACTGGGCTTCATCAGCTTCGGCGGACCGGCTGGCCAGATTGCCATCATGCACCACGAGGTGGTGGAGCGGCGCAAGTGGATCGGCGAAAACCAGTTCCTGCGTGCGCTCAATTTTTGTATGCTGCTGCCGGGTCCCGAGGCCCAGCAACTGGCCACCTATATCGGCTGGCGGCTGCACGGCATCTGGGGCGGAGTTGCCGCCGGAGCGCTGTTCGTCATCCCCTCCATTTTCGTGATGCTGCTGCTCAGCTATCTGGCCGTGGCCCATATCGACATCCCGGCGGTGGCGGCCGCGTTCTACGGCATCCAGCCGGTGGTGGTGGCCGTGGTCATCGAGGCGGTGCTGCGCATCGGCAAAAAGGCGCTCAAGCATCGGGTACTGTACGCCTATGCCGCCCTGGCGTTCTTCGCCATCTATTTCGTAAGAGTGCCATTTCCCTATATTGTTGCCGGGTCTGCACTCGGGGGCCTGCTCATGCAGCGGCGGACACCCGAGGCTTTCTGCAAGGGCCGTTATGATACGCAAACCCGCGAATGCCGTGTTGATGCTGAAGTCTCCAATGGACGCAACAGTACCCGGCCGTCCCTTGGTCATGTCGCAAAGGTCTTCGCGGTCTGCTTTGGACTGTGGCTGATCCCGATCGGGGCCATGTGGCTGTGGCGTGGAGGCGACGACACCTTGACGCAGGTCGGCCTTTTTTTCACCAAGGCCGCCCTTATCACCTTCGGCGGTGCTTACGCCGTGCTCAGCTATATCACCAATGTGGCCGTGTCCAGCGGGTGGCTCTCCACCCAGCAGATGCTGACCGGCCTGGGACTAGCCGAATCCACCCCCGGGCCGCTGATCATGGTGACCCAATATGCCGGTTTCCTGGCCGCCTGGAACCTGCCCGGCGGGCTCGATCCCTTGGCAGCGGGCATCATCGGCGCCTTGCTGACCACCTATGTGACCTTTCTGCCCTGCTTTTTCTTCATTTTCGCCGGAGCGCCCTTCATCGAAGCAATGGCCGGCAACCAGCACTTACAGGCTGCGCTCACCGGTGTGACTGCGGCTGTGGTCGGGGTGGTGCTCAACCTTGCGGTCTGGTTCGGACACAAAGTACTTCTCCCCCCCAACGGCGGCATAGATATTTTCGCGGTGGTCTCCGTGGTCGTATCCCTGGTGCTGCTGCAGAAATTCCATTTCCCTATCCACTATCTGGTTCCAATCGGGGCTGCGGCGGGTGTAGCCTGGAAGCTTTTTATCTAAAAGTCAAATAGAGTAAACATCGATATTAAGGAACTTGGCAAATCCCTCGAAAAGAAGAAGGAAGAGTGGAAATCAAAGGAGGAAGGTCATTACGGAAGAGGCCAGGTGCATGCGCCACGTGCGAATCTTTTTCTATCCATTGGAGGCAGCCTGCTGCGGATTTCTATTTCATATCACGTGGGATAAGGTGAAGCTATCGTCTGCTATTGCGGTGCCTGATAAATTGGGACTGCGGATCTATTGCCAATCCGAATCCTAACAAGAAAAAATTTGATAATCCATGTAATATTCACCAACTATCAGTATTCGCAAAAGTTTTTCCATCAGGGCAATTCTTGACACACTTAATGTTTAGGGCTAAAAAATGCCATATTGCCGAATCCTATTCGGAACGGGGGACCCGAGTTTTTGGGGCGAATCGCGCATATGCGAGGGGCAGCCTCTTCAGCCCTATCCCTTCAGCTAACCTCGTAGGCATCGAGGAGGAGAACCTTCGAAAGTTATTTGGAGCGGTTCTCCAACGCCAGCTTTCGGAGGTAACAGCATGTCTCGAAATTCCCAATACCAAAGAAGCCACTCCGTTCGTATTCGCCTCCGCCGGTTTCCATGATTAGGCAGGAGGCTCTTCTATGCTCATTGCGGCTGTTTTGATTTTTTAGCAGTTTTACAGATGAGAATTCGTTACTCGAAAGGACCAAGAGATGAGCTTGCGTCTTAAAATCATTTCCGGTTTTTTGATCTTGGCAGTTATGCTCTTTGCGGCCGGTGCGCTATCCATATACGAGCTAACCCACATCGGTCAATCCGTCCAATCATTGTTGGACGAAAATTATCGAAGTATAAATGCAGCTAAAAACATGATCGAGGCCCTGGAACGGGAGGACAGCGGGATTCTCTTGATTACCTCTGGAGAAAAGAAGGGTGCTTCGATCATCGAGGTGGCGGATAGAGATTTTCAAAAGGCATTTGAGATAGCTGAGAATAACATCACGATACCAGGAGAAGATAAGTTTGTATTAACCATAACAAATTCTTACGTAGTTTTCAAAGATCTTTGGCAACAAATCATTTCAGATCCCCAAAAAGTTGATCTCCAATGGTATTTCAACAAAGTTCATCCTGCTTTCGCTGAAACGAAGGATAAGGTTAATCAGTTGATGTCTTTGAATGACCAGGCTTTATATACAACTGCTTCTGCACTTAAAAGTCGTGCCCGGCGATCAATAATGCCGGGGGTTGTGGCGATAATTGCCTCCTTGATTTTTACCGCCATTTTTAATTTTTTCATCAATTCACTGCTGTCCAAAATAAATTAAAAAACGGTACCTACCAGTTTTGATTACAGATGGTTACGGTCGCATGAGTTCTTTTCCATGGATTAGGTTGCCGGTTCTAAAACGTGCTGTCCAAGACCTGTG
>JAEYRZ010000189.1 GCA_023435265.1 Pseudomonadota bacterium | reverse complement strand
CCATCCTGATGTGCGTGAACCTGCAGACTTCCTTCTTGACCCCGCCCTTCGGATATGCGCTTTTCTACTTCAAGGGCGTTGCACCCCAGGGTTACTCCATGATGCACATCTACCGGGGCATCGTACCGTTCGTTCTATTGCAGATTGCGGCGCTGGTGGTCCTGGCGCTCTTTCCCGCTTTGAGCACCTGGCTGCCGGGCGTCTTCTTCGGACAATGACCGTGCCGGGAGGAGTCATGGCTGAAACAGGCCGATGGGTAAACACATTCATTGAGCGGGCCGAGGCAGTTTCCGCCGTGGCCGTGGCCGTCCCGGACCTCGCCAGCGCACTTGCCTATGCTGTGGCGCTTTGCGTCCGAAAGGAGGCCTGCCGGTTGCTGATGGCCGGATGCGCCGAGCCGCTGAGCGCAGCGGCCGAGGCGCTCTGTGCCCCATCGCCGGACAAAGTCATGGCGGCCCCCGGACTGGAGCCCGAGGTGTGGTCGGAACTTATGGCCTTGTGCACGCAAAATGGCATCCGGCTCATCGATGAACCGCTGCGCGGCCGACTGGCCGGGATCGATATCGGCGTGACCATGGCCGAGAGGGGGATTGCCGAAACCGGCAGTCTGGTGATCGATTCAAGCCGCGAAGCCGTTCGCCTGGCGACCATGATCAGCGAGATCCACGTGGCGCTGCTGCCCGTCTCCAGGATCCGCGGCACCGCGTTCGAACTCGAAGCGGAACTGCGCAAGTCCATGCACGCCGCCGGCACGTACCTGGCGTTCATCACCGGGGCCAGCCGCACCGCCGATATCGAACGCGTGCTGGCCATCGGTGTGCACGGCCCCCTCGAACTGCATATCCTGCTCCTGGAGGACCGCTGATGCAGAACGCCGCCACGCTCAAGGAGTATCGCAAGGAAGTCGGCAAGGCCCTGGCCAACGACTTTCTCCGCCAGGCCATGGACAAGTTCGCGGTGGCCTACCGTGCCTCCCGGGCCAATGCTTTTGCCGGAATGGATGTCGATGCGCTGGTGGCCGACGTCGCGGCGGCCAAGGACCGCTCCCTCGACCGCCTGGATGCACTCTTCGGCACCTTCAAAGCCAAAGCCGAGGCCATGGGCGTTCACGTGCATCTCGCGCAGACCGCCGAAGCGGCCAACCGCATCATCGCGGAGATCGCCCGCGGCAATCGGGTACGCACGGTGATCAAGTCCAAGTCGATGACCGCAGAAGAAACCCTCCTCAATCATCACCTGGAACCAGAGGGCCTGACGGTCACCGAAACCGACCTGGGCGAATGGATCATCCAGTTACGCGGCGAGGGGCCGTCCCACATGGTTATGCCTGCCATCCACCTTTCGCGGCACCAGGTGGCGGATCTCTTCACGCAGGTCACCGGCCGGGAGCAGGACTCGGAGATCCAGCGCCTGGTCAAAGTCGCGCGCCGGGAATTGCGGCAGAAGTTCGCGCAGGCCGATATGGGGGTTACAGGCGCCAATTTCGCCATTGCCGAAACCGGCACGCTCGGCCTGATCACCAACGAAGGCAACGCGCGGCTGGTCACCACCCTGCCGCGCGTGCACGTGGCGCTCGTGGGACTCGAAAAGCTCGTTCCGGACCTGAGCACGGCGCTCAGAATTCTGCAGGTGCTGCCGCGCAATGCCACCGGCCAGGCGATCACCTCGTATGTCACCTGGATCAGCGGTCCGGCCGAATACCACGGGCCGGGCGGCGCCAAGCAGATGCACATCGTCTTCCTGGACAACGGCCGGCGCGCTCTGGCCCGCGATCCGCTGTTCGCCCCGGTTCTGCGCTGCGTGCGCTGCGGCGCCTGCGCCAACGTGTGTCCGGTCTACCGCATGGTGGGTGGGCATCAATACGGCCATATCTACATCGGCGCCATCGGCCTGATCGTCACCTACTTTTTTCACGGACGCGAAAAGGCCCGCAACCTGGTTCAGAACTGCATCAACTGCGGGGCCTGCAAAACCGTATGCGCCGCCGGCATCGACCTGCCCCTCCTGATCAAGGAAGTGCACGCCCGCATTCAGGATGAAGAGGGCCATCCGCTGCCCGGCCTGATGCTTTCCCTGATGCTGAAAAACCGCAAACTGTTCCACGCCCTGCTGCGCTCGGCCCAGCTGGCCCAAAAACCCATCCGCGGCGACACCCCGTATCTTCGCCACCTGCCGCAGATCTTTTCGAAACAGCACAATTTCCGGGCGCTCCCGGCCATTGCGCCCCGGGCGTTTCGGGATCGATGGGAACATGAACGGCCGGCGCCCGGAACGCCGCGCATGCGTGTGGCCTTGTTCGCCGGCTGTGTGCAGGATTTCGTCTATCCCGAGCAGCTGTCCGCCGGCGTCCGCCTGCTGGCCGCCCACGGCGCCCGCGTGGAGTTTCCGATGGATCAGTCATGCTGCGGACTGCCCGTGGCCATGATGGGCGACAAGGCAGCGGCGCGAGCGGTCTCCCGGCAGAATATCGAGGCATTCGACGGCGGCCGATTCGATTATGTCGTCACCTTGTGCGCTTCGTGCGCCGCCCATCTGAAGCATGCCTATCCGCGCATGTGGTTGGAGGATCGGCGCCTGGAACCGCAGGCACGCCGATTCGCAGACAAGGTGCAGCCGTTCAGCGTGCTGCTCAACGACATCCTGGGCGCAAGGGCCGATCTCTTTAATGTCAATGCCGCCGACGCGGCCGCCACCTATCACGCCCCCTGCCATTTATGCCGCGGCCTCGGCGTCCGCACGGCCCCCAAGGAGT
Organism: Pseudomonadota bacterium; assembly: GCA_023435265.1. Taxonomy (GTDB): domain Bacteria; phylum Desulfobacterota; class Desulfobacteria; order Desulfobacterales; family Desulfosarcinaceae; genus UBA2230. The sequence continues at coordinate 10,399 of JAEYRZ010000189.1, read as the reverse complement.
TGCTGCGCACGGCCGGGTATCGATTCCAGCCTGCCGATGAGGAGGAGACCTGCTGCGGCTTCGGGGGCACCTACTCGGCCAAATTCCCGGAAATATCGGCCCAGATCCTGTCCAGGAAGCTGCAAGACGCCGAACGGACGGGTGCACGCCGGCTGGTGACCGAATGTCCCGGCTGCGTCATGCAGCTGCGCGGCGGCGCGCGGAAAATGGGCCTGGACCTGCGGGTCATGCACCTTTCGGAAGCGCTGGACGAGCAGATCGGGAACAAGTGTGAACGGGCTTCGGAAGTGAACGCGGCAGGTGAATCGTTGCGCTCCGACCTGGATCCGCCGCGGTGAGGCGCTACGTCATCCTGGCGGCGTCGGTGGGCATGCAAATGTGCCTGGGCGCGACCTATTCCTGGTCGGTCTACGTGCAGCCGCTGCGTGAGGCCACCGGACTGCTCCAGGGACCGGTTCAGCTTCCCTTCACGCTCTTCTATTTCGCATTTCCACTGACCATGATTTTCGCCGGGCATGGGTTGCCGCGCCTGGGGCCGCGCCGCTGCGCGGTCATCGGCGGGCTCCTGTTCGGCATGGGCTGGATAACGGCCGGTTGGGGTGCGCGGCACTTCGCCGTGACCGTCCTCGGAATCGGCCTATTGGCCGGAATCGGCGTCGGTTTCGCCTATATCGTGCCGATCGCCACCTGCATCCGCTGGTTTCCCGAGCACAAAGGCCTGGTCACCGGGATCGCCGTCGCCGGCTTCGGGGGTGGGGCGGCCCTGGTGAGCCGTGTCGGCGCCTGGCTGATGGACACCCACATGCTCACGCCGTTCGAAACATTCCGCTGGCTGGGTCTATTTTTCATGATTGTAGTGGTTGCCGCCGGATGGTGCATGCAAAATCCATCCGCAACCCGATCGGAGCCGGCCGCCGTTCCACCGATCTGGCGCGACATTCTCGCGCAACGCCGCTTCCGCGTGCTGTTCCTGGCCATGGGCTGCGGGCTGGCCGCCGGATTCGCGGTCAACGCCAACCTGAAATCGCTTTTACCGAACGGCCCGGCCGCCTCCGGCGTGTCGGCGGTGGGGCTTTTCGCAATCGCCAATGCCGCCGGCCGAATCCTGTGGGGCGGGTTTTTCGACCGCCAGAAGGGCCGCCGGGTGGTGATCGCCAATCTCCTGCTTCAAGCCGCGCTGCTTCTGGCCGCTCCCTGGATCTTGATTTCCGAGGCCGGGCTGCTGTTTTTCGCCTGTTTCAGCGGCTTCAATTACGGCGGCGTCCTGGTGCTATACGCCGCCAGCGTGGCGCGTACATGGGGCGGCGCTTCGGTGGGCCGGGTGTACGGGCTGTTGTTTGCAGCCAACATTCCGGCGGCCCTGGCTCCTGTGGCGGCCGGCTTCTGGTATGACGCCGCGGGCAGCTTCGGCCCTGCCTTCCGGGCGATCGCCGCCGTGATCATCGCGGCGGCGGTGGTGCTCCTGAGAATGCCGCAGCTCGAGCCTGCGGCGAACCCGCCAAAAGCGTGCGCCTGAACCGGGTGCTCCTGAAACGCCGCCTGCTCCGAGCATCAGGGCGGCGGAAGTTACCTGACACTTCACTCATATATTGACCCTTCTTCAAAGCAAGGCTAATATTTTGCTTCTATCGACGGATGCGTGAAGCACGGGTCCACCGGAAGACACACAAATCGAGCGACGCCGTCAGCGACCTTCGGTGTCCTCCGCGCACGCAGCAGACGAAAACCAGGCTTTCTTCAAAACCGACACCCGGCGGTTTACAGTGGAAAACGAATGCCCATATTGAACGCGTCCATTTTTGCGAATTCACCTCCTGCCGTGTTCGGCTGATCACCTGTGGAAAGAAAGCGATGCGCGTTCGCCGGGGTATGAAACCCAAGCGGTAATGAGTATGGGATGCCGGTCGTTTCACGGGCCGCCCGGATCGGTTCGGGGCCCGCTCCGGGCCGGGCGCGCCAAACATGAACTCGGCTGAAACCGTTCCATGGGTCGCCGACTGAGGTGTAACATGGCTTCAATCCAATCGGCCCTCGGCATCTGCCTGGGCGCCTCGACCGTAACGCTCGTACGAATCGAAGCCGAGGCGCCGAAAGAAAAGCCCTCCTGCGCGGCATCTTCCCGGCCCCGCATAGTCGAGCACCGTGAATATCCGCACGACGGCAACCCCAAGGCCACCCTGCTGAAGGCCTTGCAGCCGATTCCCTGGGAGGCGGTGGGCCGCGTCGCCGTTACCGGCCGCAAGTTCCGCGCCTGGTTGAATCTTTCCACCATATCCGAGCCCGAGGCGGCGGAATACGCCTACCGGTACGTCAAACCCGAGGACGTGCAATGCCCGGCCGTGATCAGTGCCGGAGGCGAAACCTTCATGGTGTATGTTCTCGATGCCGGGGGCCGGATCGCCAATGTCCTGACCGGCAACAAGTGCGCGGCCGGCACAGGGGAGTTCTTCCTGCAGCAACTGCGGCGCATGGATGTCACGCTCGAAGAAGCGGCCCAATGGGCGGCCGAGTCCGAACCTTATCTTGTCTCGGGCCGCTGTTCGGTCTTCTGCAAATCTGATTGCACCCACGCCACCAACAAGGGCATCCCCCGCGCGCGCGTTACCGCCGGCCTCGGGCAAATGATGGCCGGCAAGCTCATGGAACTGCTCAAAAAAGTCGAGCACCGCAACCTGATGCTGACCGGCGGCACCGCCCGCAACCAGATGATGGTTCACTACCTGCGCCGGTCGATTCCGGGGCTGATCGTGCCGGAGGAGGCCGTCTACTTCGAAGCGCTGGGGGCGGCGCTTTGGGCCCTGGATCACCCGACCCTGCCCTTCCCCGGGCTGGATGCGCTTTTTACAGCGCAGCAGCGCCGCTTCGACACGCTTCCGGCGCTGGCCCGGTATGAGGCCATGGTGACGTTCAAGAGCATGCCCCACGATACCGCGCTGCCCGGAGATATCTGCCTGCTGGGACTCGATGTGGGCTCCACCACGACCAAGGCGGTGCTCGTAAGGGAGCAGGACCAGGCACTGCTGGCCTCGATCTACCTGCGCACCAACGGCGACCCGGTTGGGGCCGCGCGCCGCTGCTACCAATCCCTGCTCGATCACATCCGGAACTGTTTCGATCCCCGGCAACTTCGCATCGTCGGACTGGGGGTGTGCGGTTCCGGCCGCCAGATCGCCGGCCTACACGCCCTGACCGACGGGGTAATCAACGAAATCATCGCCCATGCAACGGCAGCCGTCTATTTCGACGGCGACGTGGATACCATTTTCGAAATAGGCGGCCAGGACGCCAAGTATACGTACATCACCAACGGCGTGCCTTCCGACTATGCCATGAACGAGGCCTGTTCCGCCGGTACGGGGTCTTTTCTGGAGGAGTCGGCCCTCGAGACGTTGGGGATTCCCCTGGAGCAGATCGCGGAGCAGGCGCTCGAGGGGCGGGAACCGCCCAACTTCAACGATCAATGCGCGGCCTTCATTTCATCGGATATCAAAAACGCCATTCACGAAGGCATCGCGCGCGAGGATATCGTGGCCGGGCTGGTCTATTCGATCTGCATGAACTACAGCAACCGCGTCAAAGGCAATCGCCCGGTGGGCAGAAAAGTATTCATGCAGGGCGGCGTGTGCTACAACCGCGCCGTGCCGCTCGCCATGGCGGCGCTGACCGGCAAGTCGATCGTCGTCCCCCCGGAGCCCGGTTTGATGGGCGCCTTCGGTGCGGCGCTGGAGGTATCCAAGCGAATGACCGCCGGCTTGATGCAGCCGGGACATTTCGACCTGGAACAGCTGGCCGGGCGCGAGGTGACCTACGGGCGTTCTTTCACCTGCAAAGGGGGCAAGGAGGGCTGCGACCGACGCTGTGAAATCGCGCGCATCAAGGTCGACGGCCGATTCTATCCCTTCGGCGGAGCCTGCAATCGATATGAGAACCTGCGGCGCAACCGGCGCTTCGACATCGCCACGCTGGATCTGGTTCACCTGCGCCAGGAACTGGTCTTCAACAAATACGCCCCGCCGCCGCTCGATCCGAAACGGCCGGGGTACCGGGGCCGGATCGGGTTCAACCGCAGCTTTCTGGTCAACACCTACTATCCTCTTTACGCGCAGTTCTTCAGTGCCTGCGGGTACCAGCCGGTGCTGCCCGACATTCCCGATCAAAGCGGCATCGATCAACGCAACGCCCCGTTCTGCTATCCTGCCGAACTGGCCCACGGCTTCTTCCACCGCCTGATCGATCAGGCGCCGCCGCCCGATATTCTATTTCTGCCGCATTTCAGGGCGGTACCGTCCCTGAACGGCAGCCGTAGCGCCCAGGTATGCCCTCTGGTGCAGGGCGAGCCGTTCTATCTTACGACCACCTTCCGCCGCCGCCTGGATCAGCTGAAAGAAAGCGGCCTGCGCGTTTTTTCGCCGCTGCTCGATATCACCGCAGGAATCGAGGCCGCTCGCGATCCGCTGGTGGAAACGGCCGTACAGTTGGGCGTCCCGCACCGGACGGCCTTGAAGGCGTTCGCGCGCGCACAGGCCGTCATGGCGGCCTGTCAGGAGGAAATGCGCGACAGCGGCCGCGAAGCCCTTGAGCGCTTGTCCCGAAACCCGGCCCAGATCGGCGTCGTCCTGGTCAGCCGTCCCTACAACGGGTTTGTTTCGGAGGCGCACAAGGGTATCCCGCACAAATTCGCCTCGCGCGGCGTGATGGTCATTCCCTTCGATTTTCTCGACCTCTCCGCGCAACCCGACAAACGGTTCATGTACTGGGGCATGGGACAGCGCATTCTCCGGACCGCGCACAAGATCAAGGCCGAAGCGCAGCTCTTCGGCACCTACGTCACCAATTTCTCCTGTGGTCCGGATTCCTTCCTGGTCGGCTATTTCCGAGACGTGATGGGCCGCAAACCCTCCCTGACGCTCGAACTGGACAGCCACACCGCCGATGCCGGCCTGGAGACGCGCATCGAAGCGTTTTTGGATATCGTCCACGCCTACCGCAAACTGGAGGCGGCGCGCAAGGAGTCGAACGTGCCCGCATTCGAACCGGCCCGAACCGGCGCAGGCAGAAATGCGTTCACGGTCAGAGCCTCCGACGGCCGCATGCTGCCCTACAACCACCCCGACGTGACACTGCTCTTCCCGTCCATGGGAGATTTGGGAACCCGGGCGGTGTCCGCCGCATTCGCCAGTATCGGCTTCAACGTGCACGCGCACGAACCCAGCAACGAGGCGATTCTGAAGCTCGGGCGCGCCAACACGTCGTGCAAGGAATGCCTGCCGCTCATTCTGACCACCGGCACCCTGCTCAATTATCTGCAGAATCATCGGGCGGAGAACGAGGTGGTCATTTACTTCATGCCCAATGGTTCCGGGCCCTGCCGGTTCGGGCAATACCACATCTTCATGGAAGACCTGATCCGTAAAATGCAGATTCCCGATGTGGCGGTATTCTCCCTCACATCGGACAACAGCTATGCCGGACTGCCGTCGAGCATCCATCGCCGGGCCTGGTGGGGTGTGGTGCTCTCGGATGTTTTCGAGGACATTCGTTCCATGCTGCTGGCCAACGCCCGGAATCCCGAGCAGGCCCTGGCGCTCTTCCACGAACTGTTCGCCGATGCTCTAAAGGCGCTTGGTAGTGGCGGGTTCGACCACCTGGAGCATGCACTGAAGGCCGTCGCCGGCCGGCTGCGCACCATTCCGCTGAAACAGCCCGTGCCGCACGTACCGGTTATCGCGATCACGGGGGAAATCTTCGTCCGCCGGGATGGATTGTCGCGCCGGTTCCTGACCGAGCAGTTGGCTGAAAAAGGTTTCGCCGCCATCTGCGCGCCTGTCGCCGAATGGGTGCTCTACACCGATTATCTGCTCCGCAAGGGCTTGGACGCCAAGCAGCAGGCCTCCTGGCGCGGTAAAATCGCCCACGCGCTGAAGCGGCGTGTGATGGCTCAGGATGAAAAACGGATAAAGGGCCTGCTCGCAGCTTCGGGTCTGGTGCATGCCGCCCCGCTGTCGATTGACAAAATCATTGCCACGGCACGCCCCTATATCTCCCCGCGTCTCGGCGGCGAAGCGGTTCTGACCATAGGCAGTTCGATGCGTGAAGTGGCGGTCGACGCCTGCGGGGTGATTGCGATCGGGCCCTTCGGATGCATGCCCAACCGACTTTCGGAAGCGATTTTGAACGAGACGATGAAACGCGAGGACAAGTTGGCCGGCGATCCGCACAATCACCAGTTGCGCAGCACTTTGAGCGAGGTCAACGATCTCCCTTTCCTGGCCATTGAAAGCGACGGAGCGGCATTTCCGCAGTTGATTCACGCCAAGCTGGAAGCCTTTTGCCTGCGGGCCGAACGGCTGCACGCCCGGATGCTGGCCAACCGGTATGCGAACTGATGCCGGGAGCGGAACGAACCGTCAGGCCCCGCCCTTGCGGCGATCGGGCTGGCGGCGCCGTTCGACCCGGTCGGATAATGTCACCACGATTCCGTCGCGCACGCTGCGGCGCCGGTCGATCGGATTCCTGCGGCGCTCTTTTTTTTTCGCCGGCTCGCGGCCCGGGTGATCGCCCTTGCCCTGATTGGTTTGTATCGGCGGAATGCCGCCGACCACGATATCCACCATGACCTGCACCTCCTATTCTCCCTATCGCCTGCATGAAGCCGAACTTTAGCCCGGAGATCACCCGATTGCGGTCTCATTCCGATTATGATACCGAAGTGGGCCGCGACGCACCGAAATACTCAACAGCGACTCCGGCAACCGACACCATGACCGACCATTTGCGCCAAAGCGCTCTGGGAAATGTCTATTACCGAATCATGCAGAACACGCTTCTGCCATGGATTCAGGATTCCGGCATAACTCCCAACCAAATGACCTTGATCGGGGTTCTGGCGGCGCTCGGAGTGCCGCTGGGATTCTACCTGCATCCGACGCTCGGGTGGATTCTCATCGTGATCTCGGGCATTGCCGATTCGCTCGACGGCCTCCTGGCCCGCCGCGCGGCCAAGTGCACCATCTTCGGCGCATTTCTGGATTCGAGCCTGGACCGTTTATCCGATTGTTTTTACCTGATTGGCTTTTGGAGCCTTTTCCTGCATCAGCCGGGGCAGGTGACGGCGACCTTGATCGTCTTCACCGCGTTGCTGTTTACGTTCCTGATCAGTTATGTCAAAGCGCGCGCCGAAAGCCTGGGCGCCGCCTGTGGGACCGGGTTGATGGAGCGCGGCGTGCGGGTGGTGTATTTGATCGCCTGGGCGCTGGCTCTTGTGGTGTTCGGAGTGCCCAAGATAGTGCTGTGGGGGGGCCTCCTCGTCTACTGGATTCTGACGCTGGCCACCGTCGTTCAGAGAATCCGGCATGTCCGTCAAAAACTCCAGACCACGTCGGCGGGGTGCAGCCCGGTGTAAACCGGAAGCGGCATCGGCCTGCGCCACTTCGTCGTCGGAAATCGGATTTTCAGTCATTTACCTGCTTTAGCCGCCTGAGCGGTTGCTTTTTCGCAAAGGGTGGGAATATTACAGGCCACATCCGCCGCCGAATTGAGGACCACCCAAGCATCCCGGCCAAGACCTTGAATACGGAAGGAGAAATTCATGCAAACGGCCAAAATCGCCATTGTAGGGGTCGGCAATTGCGCCAGCGCACTGGTTCAGGGGCTGTACTATTACAGAAGTAAAAAACCCGCCGAGGCGATCGGCCTGATGCATTGGGATATCGGTGGCTACACTCCCGGCTCCGTTCAGGTGGTGGCCGCCTTCGACATCGATCGCCGCAAGGTCGGGCGGGATCTGCGCGAGGCGCTCCTCGCGCCGCCCAACTGCACCACCATCTTCTGCGACATGGTACCCGAAACCGGCATTCGTGTTCAGATGGGACGGATTTTAGACGGCCTGTCGGATCATATGCGGGAATATCCCGATCACCGCACGTTTCTTCCGTCCGAACAGCCTCAACCGGAAAAATCCCAGGTGGTAAACATCCTGAAAGAAAGCGGCGCCGATATTCTGCTGAATTATCTGCCGGTGGGCTCCGAACAGGCCGCCCGTTTCTATGCCGAGTGCGCCCTGGAGGCGGGGCTTGGATTCATCAACAACATCCCGGTCTTCATCGCCAGCGACCCCGCCTGGGCCGCGCGTTTCGCCGACCGAGGACTCCCCCTGATCGGCGACGACATCAAGTCCCAGTTGGGAGCGACCATTACCCATCGGGTGCTCACCGACCTGTTCGCCAAACGCGGCGTCAAGCTCGAGCGGACCTACCAGCTCAACACCGGGGGCAACACCGATTTCCTGAACATGCTCAACAGGCACCGCCTCTCCTCCAAGAAGCAGTCGAAGACCGAAGCGGTCCAATCGGTCATGCTGCAGCCGCTGAACAGCGAAATGATCCATATCGGACCCAGCGACTATGTTCCCTGGCAGAATGACAACAAGGTCTGCTTTATCCGCATGGAAGGCAGGCTGTTCGGAGATGTACCCATGAATCTCGAACTGCGGCTCTCGGTGGAGGACTCACCGAACTCGGCAGGAGTGGCGATCGATGCCATCCGCTGTGTCAAACTGGCGCTGGACCGCGGCATGGGTGGTGTGCTGGAGGGGCCTTCGGCGTTTTTCTGCAAGCATCCGCTGCATCAATTCACCGATGACGTGGCCTTTCAGATGACCGAGGCCTTCATCCGAACGCCCTCCGAGGTGATCGGCTACCGCTCCCGCCAGAGTGTCAATTAAGACGGCGCCGTAAAAAGCCCAATATCTGCGTTGCGCTTCATCCCGTCGTCCTTGCGGCGTACCTAAGGTACGCCTCAGGACACGGGATTCGCGCGCCTTGATCTTGAACTTTTTACGACGCCGTCCGAAAAGCGATGCCCAGGCTACTGCGCGGCGGCGCTGCGCGGCGGGTTCTGTTTGCGTTGGCCCAGTTGATAGCGTACCGTGATCTGATCGTTCTGCCCGTCGGCGACTTTGACCAGCGAACGCTGCAACGCCAGGCCGATGGAAAGCTGGCCCGAAGATTTGAGGCGATCCAGCGGGACCTTGCGCGTGTAAAGCGTCGTCATTTCGTCCAGCACCTTACTCGGCCCTGCCACCACGACCATCTCCGGCTGCACGCTGACACTCTCGAGGACCAACCCCGGCGGAACCGCGCCGATCCAGTCCACCTGGACCGGCAATTCCTTGGTCACCGGCATATCGAGCACCATCTCCACTTGCGATGGCTCCACCCGGTTCAAACGCACGCCGGGCGGCATGACGATGTTGTCGTTGCCGATCAGGAATATATTCTCGCCGCTGACGGCATTGCCGAGATCGAGTTTGACCTTGACCTGGTCCGGCCGCAGGGAACTGACCAGCGTTCCCGAGCCGCTGAGATAGAGCCGCACCGAATTGACCGATGTGGCAATAATCTGCATGCGGGCGTCGCGGTTCATGATTTCGAGCGGGACCTCGACAGTGGTCAACGTTTCCATGCCCTTGGCGAAACTGAACCATACTCCTGCCACGCACAGCACGCAGATTGCGGCCGCAGTGCTCAGCTCGACCCGCTCGCGCTTGATCGCCGAGACATCCTGCTCCGGGGCGCCGAGATGTCCGCGCAGGACCCGCGCCAGCGCCAGGTTGTCAAGAATACGCTCGATGACGCCGTTTTTGGCGCATACGACTTCACCGCGCTCTTCCGAGACCACCACGACCAGCGCATCGGACTGCTCGGCCAGCCCGACGGCCGCACGGTGACGGGTTCCATAATAATGCGGCAGATCGTCCCGCTGGCTCAGGGGAAGAATGCACCCCACGCGCGTCACCCGATCCCCTTCGATGACCGCCGCGCCGTCGTGCACCGGGTTTCCGTTCCAGAATATTGAGAGCAGCATCTCCTTGCTGATCAAACCGCTCCACTCGACACCGCCCTGGATTTTTTCATCCAGGTCATCCTTCCCGGGAAGAACGATCAAGGCGCCGGTGCGCGTCCGTGCCAGGTCGTAAACGCCCTCGACAATCCCTTCGATCGGGGTGCGCATTGTTTTCTGGGGGAAATCCCAGAGAATCGCGCGCAGGTTCTTTGCCTGGAGTACATTGCGGATTTCGTTACGAAAAACGATGATGATAATCAGCGCGGCACCGGCGACGATGCCCTGCATGACCCAGGAAGTGACAATCAATCCGATATCGACGGCAATACGCTGGAAGATCCAGAGCAGCGCGATGCCGGCGATCACCCGCATGACGTTGGTGCCCCTGAACAACACGAACAGGCGAAAGAGGATGTAACTGACGAACAGTATATCGACTACATCCTGCCAGCGGATGCCGGATAAAAAGGTGAGCAGACTGTTCATCCGAGGTTCACGCGGAATCCTGATTCATGCGGTTATGCCGGTGCGTTCCGCGATCCGCAAAGGATCGCGG
>JAEYRZ010000098.1 GCA_023435265.1 Pseudomonadota bacterium | reverse complement strand
TCGGTGATGCGCTCGATTTTGATCTGGCCGGTCTCGAGATCGACCGCGACTTCCGCCACCTGGGCGCTGCAGCCATAGGCCGGCGAAGTGCCCACCGTGGCCCCCTTGAATGTGCCCCCCAGTTGGTGCGGTTTGTATTTTCCGGTGCCGACGATCGAGCCCCTGGCCAGATAGGCGATGCGGGAAGCCTCTTTGAACGTCAATTGTCCGGAATCCGGGTTGTCGGTCCAGCCGCGGTGCTCCTTGATGTAGCGCGTTCGAAGCGCCGAGAAGTCGACGTTCTGCTGATCGAAGACAATGAAGCCATCCTTGATGTCCATTTTTTCCACCGGCACCTCGAGCTCGGCGGACAGCACTTCGAGCACCTGTCGCTTGGCATCTTCGGCCGCCTCTTTGGCGGCATGCCCGGTCATCAGCGTCTGGCGGCTCGAATACGCACCGAGATCCACACCCATGTCGGTGTCGCCGGAGGCCAGCCGTACGAAGCCGAGGGGGACGCCGAGGGCTTCGGCGACGATCATGGCGAAGGCGGTGTCCGACCCCTGGCCGATCTCGGCCGAAGCCGTATACACCAAAACCGTTCCACCGTCTTCGGCCAACTTCACGATGACCGTCGCGTGATAGGTATCGGACCGGTAGATCGGGTATCCGGCGCCCGACACGAAAAAGCCGCACGCCAGGCCAATGCCCTTTCCGGGCGGCAGCTTGCCTTTCTTCGATTTCCAATCGGACCCCTCGACAACGGCCTGAAGACACTCGGCCATGCCGAAGCTGCTCATGTTCAGGTCGTTGCAGGTGGTATCGCCGGTCTCCATCATGTTCTTCTCTCTGAGCGCAACGGGATCGATGCCCAGTTCTTCGGCGGTCATGTCCAGCAGCTGCTCGAAGGCGGCCCGCGCGATCACCGCCCCGTGCCCGCGCTGCGCGCCGCAGGCGGGCTTGTTGTTGTAGACCCGGTATCCGTCGTACTTCATGTTGGGCAGTTTGTAGGGCCCTCCCAGCAGCGACCCTGAGTAATATACGGTGGCGATGCCGAAGCTGGAGTATGCGCCGCCGTCCAGGTAGGCTTCGTGCTCGAGGGCCATGAGTGTGCCGTCTTTCTTGACCCCGAGCGACATCTTGTGGATGAACGCGTGCCGGGCGCGTCCGTACATGAAGACCTGCTTGCGGGTGTAGTTCATCTTCACCGGCTTGCCGGTTTTCATGGCCAGCAGGCAGCAGGCCAGCTCCATGGGATTGGCCGAGGCCTTGATCCCGAATCCGGCTCCCACATAAGGTTTGATGACCCGCACCTTGCCCACGTCCAGGCCCAGCACCATGGCCACCGTGCGCTGCACGTAATGCGGCACCTGGGTCGAGGTCGTCAGCGTCAGATTGCCCGCATGATCGAATTCGGCGATACACCCCTGGGGTTCGATAAACCCGCCGTCCTGGCGTTTGCTGCGCACGGTGGTGGTCTTGATGAGGTCGCATTGCGTGAACGCCGCGGCCACATCGCCGAACTCCTGGTGCACCTCGGCGCAGATGTTGCCGGGGTACTTCTCATGCAGGCGGGGCGCCCCTTCGGCCATGGCATCTTCGATGGTGAACACGGCCGGCAGCTTTTCGTATTCCACCGCGATCAATTCGACGGCCCTCAACGCCGTCTCCAAATCGACGGCCGCCACGGCCGCGATTTCGTCCCCCACGTAGCGCACCCTGTCATGGCAGAACAAGGTCTCGTCGTAGCGGGCCGGGCTGACACCATAGGGTGTCAAGCCGGCCTCTTTGGCCGTGACGACACATTTGACACCAGGCAATTGCTGCGCCGCCGTGGTATCGATGCTGAGAATCTTCGCATGCGCATGAGGGCTCTGCAGCAGCGCGCCATACAACATGCCGGGCTTGCTGATATCGTCCACAAATACAGCGCGGCCGGTGGCCTTGGCCGGTGTATCGAGCCTTCTGGCCCTGCTGTTGATCACGTTGAATTCGTTCATCGTCTTCCCTCCGTACCGTATGGTGAACCCGAACGTTTCGAGGATGAAGGCTGCCGGAAAACGTCGTTCTCCCCTGATGTCGCGGCTTGGAATTCCTCCAGTCCGCAGGCACGCTGTGTTTTCTAAACCCGCGGGGCTTCTTTGACTTCAAAACGACTGTTCCAGGATCGCGGCACTGTAGTCCGTCCGCATGCGCGGCTCAGACACTTTTGATCGCCTCGATGATCTTCTGATAGCCGGTGCAGCGGCACAGGTTTCCCGAAATGGCCGCGCGGATCTCTTCTTCTTCGGGATGGGGGTTTTTGTCCAGCAGATGCTTGGCGGACAGGATCATGCCCGGCGTACAGAAGCCGCATTGGACGGCCCCTTTTTCGACAAAGGCATCCTGAACGGGATGCAGGCCGGTCTCGGTTTCGAGGCCCTCGATGGTTTCGACTTCGCAGCCATCGGCCTGCACGGCCAACACGAGGCAGGAGTTCACCGGCAGTCCGTCCAGAATCACCGTGCAGGCGCCGCAGTCACCCGTTTCGCAGCCCTTTTTGGTTCCGGTCATGCCCAGTTCGTCCCGGATCAAATGGGTCAGCGTCAGGTTGGGTTCGACCGCTATCTCATACTCACGGGCATTCACCGTCAGCTTGATCAGCTTTTTCATGAATCGTCTCCTTGCATGGACTTTTTTTGAAGAGGATCGGCCCGCGGAAGCGCCGGTGGATCAGGCGCCCGCCGCCTGGCGGAAGGCCTGTTCCAGCGTGCGTTTGGTCAAAATTCCGACCATGGCCTTGCGGTAGCCGGCCGATCCCCTGAAATCGTCGATGGGCGTGCAGTCATGCCGCGCCGCCTCGCCGGCCTGCAGAAACAGGCGATCTTCCGGTTTTCCGCCGATCAGCAGTTTTTCGGCCGAGGAGGCCCTCAGGGGGGTCGGTCCCACCGAACCCATCACGATCCGGGCTTCTTCGATCCTGCCGTCTCGCTCATTCAATGCGATGAACGATGCCACATTGACGATATTGCAGTCACAGGCCCTGCGCGTTCCAAGGTTGATGTACGCGGCGCCCTGACCATCCCGCGGAACGGGGACCCGGATTTCGGTCAGGATTTCGTCGACCCCGATTTCGGTAAAGCCCGGTCCCTTGAAAAAACTGTTCAGGGGGACTTCTCTTCGGCCCCTGCTGGTCTGCAGGACGGCCGTGGCGCCATAGGCGATCAAGGCCGGGGGCAGGTCCGCCGCCGGACGGGCCGAGGCCAAATTGCCGCCGATGGTGGCCCGGTTGCGTACCAGCGGCGAACCGAGGGCTCCGGCGCCGGATTGCAGGGCGCCCAGTTTTGATTCAACCAGGGCGTCGACGGTCAATTCGGCGACCGTGTACCGCGCGCCGATGACGATCTGTCCGTTCTTTTCTTCGATCCCGCGCAGCGCCGCAATCTTCGACAGGCAGATCAAATGCTGCGGAGCGAGTATTTTTTTCTTCATGTTCACGATCAGATCGGTGCCGCCGGCCAGCACTTTGGCCCTGGGGCCGCACTCGGCCATGATCGCGCACGCTTCATCGATCGAGCCTGGCTGATGAAATTCGAACTTGGGCAACAGCATTTAAACCCTCCTTGTGTCGCGGGCAGCATTTCGCATTACGGGCATCCCGATGTTCGGGTGCGGTGATTTGCCTGACCCGGCGTGATCGTACTCAGGACGCGGGCCTGCGGATACCGGCATGCGCGGTAGAATGTATCGCTCATGCCAGCCGAAGCATGCGCCCGCAAGCGCCTGTTTCGGCGGACCGTTTATTCTTCAGCTCGGCCCGCACGGCGATCAACTCGGCGACGATGCTCACGGCGATTTCTTCCGGTGTTTCCGCTTTGATTTCCAGGCCGATGGGACTGTGGACCCGTTCGATGTCGGCCCGGGGGCAGTTCGCGGCCAGCAGCGCGGCATAAATGGCGTCCCGCTTGCGTTTGCTTCCGATCATACCGATATAGCCGGCGTTCGTTTTCAGCGCTTGGGCCAGAACCGTGTGATCGTGGACATGGCCCCGGGTCACGATAACGATGTAGCTGCTGCGATCGACCGCCAGCGTTTCGAATGCCTGCGTAAAACCTTCCGGCACCAGGATCTCGTCGGCACAGCCGAACCGCTGCCGGTTGGCGAATTCGGGCCGGTCGTCCACCACGGTGATTCGAAAGCCCACGGTGCAGGCAAGACGGGCGACGCTCTGCGAGACGTGCCCGGCGCCGAACAGAATCAGATTGTCGCGGGAGGCAACGGGTTCGATGTGAAATTTTTCTCCTGCGTGGTAGATCACGGCGGCCTTATTCAATTGGCGGTATGTCTCGATGAGTGAGGGCAGGTCGATGGCCGCGGCAGGCGTGTTGGCGAAGGTGATTCCGCCGGGTTCGGCGATAAATTTTACCGAGGTCTGCGACGGCGGCCGCCCGCAGGGCAACCGGGTGAGGACGAACCCGGTACCGCCCGCTGCCGTCAGATCCCGCCACCGTTCGAACACCTGCCGGTTGCCCTGGTCGGCGGCGATAAATTCGAGGAGCACGGACAGGTTTCCGCCGCAGATCATGTCCATACTGTCCGCGGCGGCCGCATCGAGGGCAAAGTGCTCGACGACCGAACAGCCGGTTTCGAAGATGAAAGCAGCCCGTTCGATCACCCGGGCTTCCAAAAGCCCCCCGCCGATCGTGCCGGCGATTTTACCATCGGCGCGAATGATCATACGCGCGCCGGATGTCCGGGGCGTCGATCCGTGATGATCGAAAATCATGGCCAGGACGACCGATTCCCCATCCTTTAAAAGCCGGCAGATCTCATCCAGTAAAGGAACCATGGACGCCCGCTACCCCTTCGAATTTTGAATGTCGCCCGAACCCGCAGCAAAGGCTGATACAATTCATCATGATGAACAATATAGCATTAATCTTTTTGATCCTGTCAAGGGTTTTTTTACTCATAAAAAGGCAGAATGCTGCTTCGCAGCGGGTACTGAATTGAGAAATTAAAGTTCACTGTAATGAACTATATATATCGTCCAGGCCCCCCTTTTGGATTGTCGCGGCGCGCCGGTCGGGCTGGGCTCCGGCAAGGCTGACGGAACGAAGCGCAAGCCCGCCCCGGAGGTACATGGGGGCGCTATAATTCTTCGACCTGCGTGGGTTGGAACATGACTGTCAGGCGGAGATTGCGGATGCCGAAGCGTTCCAGGGGAATCATTACGGCATGCGCTCGTGTCAGGCGGGCGGGAAATGCTACGGATACGGGTACTTCACCGGAAACGGCGCCTTGGCCGGCGCATCGGGGGCACTCGTAAGGGCCCACTGCGCCGTAGCCACGGCAGGAGGGACATTCGAGCCGGGCCGGCACCAGTACCCTGGCATTACCGCCGCTCCGGGCCTGTTGACGGCTCAACGGCACTTCGATGGTCAAATTCCTTGCGCGGCCGGATTCGGCCCGGATCGGCCGGCCCTGGGCGGCGAAGTTGCCCCACAGCCAGTCGAACAACTCGTCGAAAGAAGGCGTGATGCGCTGATAGGAACGCAGTGGCGGTATCGTTTCGATATCCTCGGGGGCTCGATCCGGTATCAGGGGTTCGGCATCGAGATCACGCACGCGTCCGGTCGGCCTGCGGCTCGTTTCGTCTTCGTATCGGGCGCGGCGGCCTGCATTTCCCAGAACGGCGTAGGCCTCCTGGACTTGACGAAAAACCGTACTGTCGCCTGCGTAGCGGTCCGGATGGTACTCCTTGGCCAAGCGGCGATAGGCCGATCGGATTTCATCGGCGGACGCATTGCGTGTGACGCCGAGTATTGTGTAATAACTTTTCGCCATATCGCCTCCCGTAATACAAGCAAAACGACGGCGCTTCAGCAGCCTGTTTCAAGGGGGGCCGGGTCCCCGCATTCCTCGTTGTCCTATTTCAGACATATTATCAGATGGATAGGTCACCCAAACCTGGAGAAAAATAATGTATGCAGCCCGGCTGTCAAGTCGCGCCGCGCTCCCGGGGGAGTTGCCGGCAGCTCGGCGCGGTCTCTTCACCCCCGTACTTGTTTTACCGGTAACTGGATGCTTCCGGACCTTGCGGGTCGTTGTGAAAAACAAATACAGGCTGCGGCCCATTTCCTCGCTGCGGATGCAGTGCTTGACTGGGTGCACGAGGAGATTGAGCATGCAAAATGGCTTTCAGCAGCACATCGAGGCCGAACTGCGCGGACTGCAGGGCCGCATCGAGCACTTGAAAGTCCGTTTACAGGGCGGAGATTCGCCCACCGTGAGGCAGATCGAAGCGGAGCTGCGGCGGCTGGAGCAGCGGCGCCGGGAATTGACCCTGCAGGCTGGCAGGCGTTCAGGAGGCGGAAGGGTCGGGGCGCGCGCCATGCTGGATAAGGCCGTAATCGATCTCAAAGAGGCGGCGCGGCTGGCTTATTTGAAGATCCGAAAATGACAACCATCTGAAAGGGGCCAGCCATGGCCGATATCATCACCCTGACAATGAACCCGGCGGTGGATAAAAGCGCGTACGTCGAGCGGGTGATCCCGGAGCGCAAGCTGCGCTGCGGGCCGCCGGAGTACGACCCAGGCGGTGGAGGCGTCAATGTTGCGCGCATGATTCAAAGGCTGGGCGGCGCAGTGGAAGCCGTCTGCGCGGCCGGAGGCCTGAACGGGCGCCATCTGGCCGATCTCCTGCAGCGTGAACATGTGGCCCCGCGCATCATCCCGATCCAGGGGGAGACGCGCCAGAATCTGGCCGTATACGATCGATCGGCGCAGCATCAATTCCGATTCGGCATGCCGGGGCCGCGATTGCATGAAGCGGAATGGCGCAAGTGCCTGGCGGCGGCCTTCGAAAGCGACCCGAAACCGCGCTTCCTGGTGGCCAGCGGGAGCCTGCCGCCCGGCGTCCCCGATGATTTCTATGCCCGGCTGGCTCGGCGCGCCGAAGAAGAAGGCATTCGATGCATCGTCGACTGCGCCGGCGAACCGCTGCGCCTGGCCGTGGCCCAGGGGGTCTACCTGATCAAACCCAACCTGAGAGAGTTTCACGCCATGATCGGAGAGGATATCGAGGGCGAACGCCTGGAGGAACGGGTGAAGGCGCTGATCGATGCGGGGCGGAGTCAGGTGATCGTGGTTTCGCTGGGCTCTGCCGGTGTCCTGGCGGGCTGGCCCGGCGTGGTGCGGACCTTTGCCGCACCGACCGTCAAAATCGAGAGCAAGGTCGGCGCCGGTGACAGCGCCCTGGCCGGCGTCATCGTCGGATTGAGCCGCGGTTATGACCTGCCGAATGCCGTGCGCCTGGGGCTGGCTTCCGGTGCAGCCGCGGTGATGACCCCCGGCTCTCAATTGGCGCGGCCCGAAGACACACAACGGCTTTTCGATATGCTGCGGGCGGCGCCGAAGCGGCGCGCCGCTGATGAACTGCGGAATCCTTAATCGGGCAGTTCGTTCGGTCCGGCCGCGGTTTGAACCGGTCTGCGGCCGAACAGTTTTCCGATCGCGCCGAACAGGTGTTTGATCCCCCGCCATACTTTCGGGAGCAGCCAGACGAGCAAGGCCGCAAACCCGGCCAGAAGCGCGATGAAAAGCAAGGGATGGTTCAAGGCGATCCACAAGCCGCCGACAACCGCCACGTCCTCCATAACAGAGGCCGTCCAGTTCGAGAACGGCTCCGGCGACGCGTTGATGAGCACGCGCGAACCCGCTTTGAGCGCATGGCTTCCGGCAGCCAGGCCGCCCCCCAGGATGCCGGCGGCTACTGCCACCGCGGGGTCGACGTCGCCCATGGCGCCGGCGGCCAGTACCGCACCGGCCGGGATGCGGATGAAGGTATGCACCGCGTCCCAGCCGGTGTCGACCGCCGGTGTCTTGTCGGCAAAAAACTCCACCAGGTACATCAGGCCGGCGGCGCCGATGACCATGGGATTCATCAGGACGTCCAGGTTCTGCGGCAACACCATGTTCCCGGTGGCGCCGAGCAGCCCCAGGACCAGGATCGCGGCATACAGATTGAGTCCGCTTGCCCAGCCGACACCCATGGCAAGCGCGATGGCACTGGCCACTGAATTGAAATGTTCCATGTTCGCCACTCCTCCTGGTTTGATGGTCGCCCGGATCGAACCGGCGTATCCATCGGACCTGTATAAAATAGCGGTGTGTGCGGGCGTCTGTCAAAGACAAACCGTGGATGACCCGCTTTAGATCGCGTTTTGCTGTGGGACCGGCGGTGCGCGGAGCGGGCCTCCGGCGGGGGCGCCATGGGGCGAATCGGCGGCGGCGCAGGCAGTGCCGCGATGCGCACGGTGAACGCGGCGGCATGTTATCTGCCGCAGCAATGCGCGGGATCGGTGTTTGCCTTATTACTTTTACTTTTCAATCACGGCTGCTGTGGTATAAATGCCTGAGACGACGGTTCCGTTTCAAGTTGATCCGGCTGCGATCTGCTCCGGTTTTGTTATTCCATAGAAGGGATGTACAGAAGGGATGTCGATGACCGAGATCGGGAATCCAAACCGGCCCCTGCAACGGGCGGGAGTATTGGATAGCGAGCCGAACGAGTGGCGGCGGCGTTTCGACCTGCTGGTGCAGAACCTCAATGGAATGGTGTATCGCTGCGCCAACGATGCATTGTGGTCCATGGAGTACGTCAGTGTCGGGGCCGAGGCTTTGACCGGCTACAGGCCGGAGCAGTTGATCGGCAACGCCGAGATCGGCTACGGGGAACTCATCCACTCCGGCGACCGGGAACGGGTGTGGGCGGATATTCAGGCGGCGCTGGCCGCGCGCCGCGCATTTCGGCTGACCTACCGGATCCGGGATCGCTTCGGCAATGAAAAATGGGTTTGGGAGCAGGGGGTCGGCGTGCCCGCAGCCGACGGGTCGGTCGCCGCGGCTGGAAGGATATATCACCGACATCTCCGAATTGCATGAGGGCGAAATGCGGTACCGCAGCCTTTTCGCCAACAACCATGCCATCATGCTGCTCATCGACCCGGATACGGGCGATGTCGTGGACGCCAACCCTGCGGCCTGCACCTTTTACGGCTGGCCTCACGCAAAACTGATTCAGAAGAAGATTTCCGATCTCAACACCCTGGGCCTGGAACAGGTCCGTGCCGAAATGGCGGCGGCGGCCGCCGAACAGCGCACCCATTTCATCTTCAAACACCGCCTGGCCGACGGTTCGATCCGAGACGTGGAAACCTACAGCGGCCCGATTCGATTGGCCGGCCGGCGATTGCTCTACTCCATCATTCACGACATCACCGCACGGGTGCAGGCCGAGGCGGCCCTGCAGGAAAGCGAGGCCAAATTCAGGCTCACGTTCGATGCAAGTCCGGATGCCGTGAACCTCAATCGCCTGGAAGACGGTCTTTTCGTGGATATCAACAAAGGCTTCGCCCGGCTGACCGGCTTTACACGCGAAGAGGTCATCGGCAAGACCTCCCTCGAAGTCGGCATCTGGCATGATCCCGGAGACCGGCAGGAGCTGGTGCGGGGGCTGAATGAAAATGGATATTATGAAAATCTCGAGGCGCAGTTCCGCCGCAAAGACGGCAGCGTGGCTACCGGTCTGATGTCCGCCCGGCTGATATCGCTGAATAACGCGCCGCACATTATTTCCATCACGCGGGACATCAGCGAGCAGATTCAGCTGCGCGCCCGGCAGCAAAAGCTGGAGGATCAGCTTCACCAGGCGCAGCGGCTCGAATCGGTCGGCCGGCTCGCCGGCGGCGTGGCCCATGATTTCAATAACCTGCTGTCGATCATCATGGGCTACAGCGAACTGATCCTCGAGCAGGAAAAAAGCAATGAACAGCGGAGTGAAGCACTGCGGCAGATCCATGACGCCGCCATCCGGGCAAGGGATCTGACCCGCCAGCTGCTTGCCTTCAGCCGCAAACAGATCCTCGAGATGAAGCCCGTGGATGTGAACGCCGTGGTGAAGGGGTTCGAACGGCTGCTGGGCAGGGTGCTCGGGGAAGATATCGCCATGGAGTTCAAACTTGCCCCGGGGCCGCTGACGGTGAAGGCGGATACGGCGCAGATGGAGCAAATCCTGATGAATCTTGCCGTCAATGCGCGGGATGCCATGATCTCGGGAGGGACTTTGACCATCGAGACGGCCTGCGTCAGACTCGATGACGCCTATGCCGAGGGCAAACTCGGTGTGACGCCGGGAGCGTATGCCTTGCTGAGTGTCAGCGACAATGGCGCCGGGATGGACAAGCAGACCCAGGCGCTGATCTTCGAGCCGTTTTTTACCACCAAGAGCAAAGATAAGGGCACGGGCCTCGGCTTGGCGACCACCTACGGCATTGTGAAACAGCACGGCGGCAACATCTGGGTGTACAGCGAACCGGGCCAGGGGACGACGTTCAAGATCTATTTGCCGCTGCTTTCCGAAACGGTCCCGGATCCCGCTCGAAGAATGCCCGGGCGCGATTTCACCGCCGGTTCCGCAACGGTTCTGATCGTGGAAGACGACGCCTCGGTCCGCCGCATGGCGGTGAGCATCTTACGGCGCGGCGGCCACAAGGTGATCGAATCAGGATCGGTCGAGGATGCCGTGAAGCAATCCCTGAAGTACAGCGACCCGATTCACCTGGTCCTTGCCGATGTGGTGATGCCGGGAATGCGGGGCCCGGAAGTATACGCCCGGATCGCCGAGCGGCACAGGGAAGCGAAAGTGCTCTACATGTCCGGCTACACCGAAAACGTCATTGCGCGGCAGGGGGTCTTGAAACAGGGCATCCAGTTCATTCAGAAGCCGTTTACGGTGGAAGGTCTGCTGGCCAAGGTGGGCGAGGTTCTGGGTTCATGATTCAAAACGGCAGTGCGGCAAATCTCTGCGGATAAAATTCCTTCTGCTCGACACCAGCGAGCGTCGGCCCTTGCGGCTGCATGTATGCCGAAAGGACGCGATACGCCGCCCGTCTGCGCAAGCGCGGGATAGATCGCGCGCCGGGTGTCGGGCCTCTACAGGGCGTTGAAAAAGGAGCATCGAGTCGTTCGGGAAAGCCGCGCAACACAGCATCATGGCTTGAGGTGAATTTCTCAACAGCCCCGCCAAGGAGAGCCGGTATGAAAATAGGTGTGTTTCTGGCGGCCGCAATGGCCCTGCAGTTGTGTTCCGGCGCCGCCCTGGGCGGCGAGCCCGCGACCTTGAAAGTAGGCGAAATACTGCCGGACATGCGCCTGCCTGCGCCCGCAACACCTGCGGAACAGGCGTACCTGGGCGCTGCCGCCGACCGGGAGCTGATCCCGGCACTCATCCAGGGTGAGCTTCTGATCATCCAGATCTTCAGCATGTATTGTCCGATCTGCCAGGCGGAGGCCCCGCAGGTCAACCGGTTGTATGCCTTGATCCAAAAGGATCCCCGGCTCGCCGGACGCGTTAAAATCATCGGCATCGGCGCCGGAAACTCGGCTTACGAGGTCGAGTACTTCAAGAAGAGTTATCACATCGAATTCCCGCTTTTTCCGGACGAGGATTTCACTCTGCACAAGCAGTGCGGCGAGGTCCGCACTCCCTTCTTCATCGGCGCAGCCTTGAAAGGCGAACGCCCCACGATCGTCCACCTGCATGCAGGGCGGTTCAAGGACCCGGACGATTTCCTGCGCCAGGTCGCCGCAAGCGCCGGAATAAAGTAGTCGCCGCGAAGCGCGGCGGAGGAGGATGCAATGAGCAGGATCGTTGCCGCAATCGGTGCGCTGGTTCTGATTCAGGTCTTTGCCTGGTTTGAGACGACGGTGGCGGGATCCCCGGAATTGAAGTCCGACCTTTTCGACCCGGGGCCGCTCAAACCGATCGACAGTCAGACGAAGCTCCGCGAAGGGCAACCTGCGCCCGACTTCACCCTGCGCGCCACCGACGGCCGGCAGATTGCTTTGAGCGCCTACCGCGGGCATTCCAATGTCGTTCTTTCATTCATACCGGCTGCCTGGACGCCGGTCTGCTCCGACCAGTGGCCGGGATACAACCTGGCCGCGGGTCTGTTCAAAGAATACAATGCCGTCCTGATCGGCATCGCCACCGACAACGTGCCCACCCTGTGGGCATGGACCCGCGAAATGGGGAAATTGTGGTTCCCTGTGGTCTCGGACTTCTGGCCGCACGGTCAAGTGGCCGAGCGCTACGGCGTGTTGCGGGGCGACGGCATGGCCGAGCGGGCGCTGGTTTTTATCGATATCCACGGAGTGGTCGCCCACATCCATGTTTCCGACATCAACGTGCGTCCAAAGCTGGAGTTGATTCGCGAACAGCTCAAGCGCATGCAGGCGGGGTCATGACGGGCGTTGCACGCGTTCATCTTCAGCGCGCCGCCGAATCATAAGGAAACGGCGGTTGCCGGGAAGCCCGGTGCGTGGACCGCAAACCGCTGCGCTGAGGCGAACGGCCGTCCGCTGCGCGTCGAAAACTTTTACATTCTGCCAAAAATGTCCCTTGACGGGGGACCCTTTCGACGCCGCGCGCTTCAGCTGAATCGGTGCGGCGCCATTTCACGGCACCCGAGCGATCGGATGGCACGCCCGTTGCTATAGTCAGTTGCTATAATAGATTCTTGGGCAGACGATCTCCTGAGCCTGGGCTGCATCGGATCTAGTATCCGAATCCATCGAATTGCCGCACTTCCGATTCCTCTAATCAACCGTTTGCTGCTCTGGTGCAATTGTGCGGCCTGACTCCGTCCAGGCGACGGGCTGCATTTTCACCGGAGCGCGCAGGGAAAGGAGAGATTATGACCGGATCGAGTCATCGAACCATCGCTATTCTGACCGGCGGCGGCGACGTTCCCGGCTTGAACCCCTGCATCAAACAACTGGTGCTGCAGGCCGCACAGCGTGGAATGAAAATCCTTGGTATCCGTAAGGGCTGGGAGGGGCTGTTGGCCTACGCTGCGGACGATCCGCAAACCCATGCGGCGAACGTTCAGTCCCTGGACCCGGCCGGGGTCAGGACGATCGACCGCTCCGGGGGAACGATCCTGCATACCTCGCGCACCAACCCCTCCGCGGTCAGCTATCGAAGCGCGCCGGGTTTTCTCAAGCCGGCTTACGAGGATCAGTCCGGGAAGAAGGATTTCACGGCGCAGGTCCTGAAAAACCTCGCCGCCTTGAACATCGACGTTTTGATCGCCATCGGCGGGGACGACACCCTGTCGTTTGCCTTGCGCCTCCACAAGGAAGGCTTCCCGGTCGTGGCCATTCCCAAAACCATGGACAACGACGTGATGGGAACAGACTACTGCATCGGCTTTTCAACCGCCGTGACACGCAGCGTTCAGTTCATCCATGCTCTGCGGACCTCTTCCGGATCGCACGAGCGCATCGCCGTGGTGGAATTGTTCGGACGCTACTGCGGCGAAACCTCCCTGATATCGGGGTATCTTGCCGGGGTGGACCGCGTCGTGATCTCCGAAGTGCCGTTCAATATCGAACGCCTGGCCACGTATCTGGCCGACGATCGCCGGCGAAACCCCAGCCGCTACGCCATGTTGACCATCAGTGAAGGCGCGCAGATGGTCGGCGGAGAGATGGTGCTCTCAGGGGAGGCCGATGCTTTCGGCCACCGCAAACTGGGCGGCATCGGAGCGGTTACGGCCGAGGCGCTGAAAAAGCTGACCGGGATCGACATGATCTTCCAGCCGCTTCTATACCTGATGCGCAGCGGCGCGCCGGACTCGTTGGATCTGATGGCGGCCATGAATTACGCCAATCTGGCGATCTCCCAGATCGATGACGGCAAAACCGGAACGATGACGGCGCTGCGGCAGGGCTGCTACCGAACCGTGGATATCGAGGCCGTGACCGGCGGCGCCAAACGGGTGGATGTAAAGGCCTTGTATGACCCCGATGCGTATCGGCCGGACATTCGCAGGGTCGAAGAAAAGCCCATGTTCCTCTATTAGCATCCGGGGCGGGCAAAGGAGGGCGATATCATGCAAATCACACTCAGCGCCATGCGCGCGGATGTCGGCAGCATCGGCGGCCACCTGCTGCCCAGCGCCGAAGTCGTATCGGCCGTCTCGGCAGCGATCGAACCCCACCGTTCCGACGATGGCGTCGTGGACCATGCCGTCACCTTTACCGGCGACGACATTACCTTGCTGTGCACCCACCGCAAGGGCCTCAACCACTCCGGCCTGCACCAGTGGATGTTCGATGCCTTCACCCGGGCGGCGGAGGTGGCGGTGAAGCAGGGATTGTACGGCGCCGGGCAGGACATTTACAAAGAGGGCGTCTCCGGAGTGTCCAAAGGGTTGGGACCGTCTCTGGCCGAGATCGGGTTCGAAGAGCGCAGCAATGAAGCCTTCCTGGTTTTCTCGATCGACAAAAGCAACCCGGGGGCCTTCAATCTGCCGTTTTACCTGGCGTTCGCCGACCCCATGCACTGCCCCGGCCTGATCTTGTCCCATCGCTTGAGAAAGGGGTTTCGTTTTGAGATCATGGATGTGGTGTACAAGGACTGCGATCGCGTCATCACCCTGGAAGCACCCGAGGATTTGTACAATATAGCGGCACTGCTGCGGGACGACCAGCGTTTTGCCATCCGCGCCGTCTATTCACGCACGACCGGCGAACCTGCCGCAGTGGTGAGCACCACCCGGCTGCACCACATCGCCGGCATCCTGCTGGGCAAGGACGATCCCGTGGCCATTGTGCGGGTTCAGGACGCTTTCCCGGCCACCGGCGAAATCCTTTCCCCTTTCCAAATGGGGGCCTGCGTCGGCGGCTCCCTGCGGGGCAGCCACTATGCGCCGCTCATGCCGGTCTGTCAGAACAGCAAAGTCGCCCATTTCGACGGCCCGCCCTCGGTGAGCTGCACCGCCTATTGCCTGCGCGAGGGCAGGCTGACCGCGTCCACGGACCCCTTCGATCACCCGGTCTGGGATCATGTCCGCGACCGGCTGGCGGGCCGGGTTCTGGAAATGCGGCGCCAGGGATTCTTCGGAAATGCCATGGAACCTTTTGAATCGTTGGCCTACAGCGGCATCATGCGGATTCTGCAGGAGCTTGACGAGCGGTTCGAGATCGAACGGCCGCGTGATTTATGATGGAGGGAACATCGGCCATCCTTTTTCACGGCCGAATGGATCCCCGGGAATGCACCCCCGACTTTACGGATGCCGAATTGCTCCCCGGCTAACATTCTGGAGGATCTGTGCTAAAATGAGTGTAGCGAGCATTGTATCGAGAAGAAGGGGACGGCGGAATGGAACGCTTGCGCGTATTCAGCGGCAATGCCAACCCCGGGCTGGCCGCAGAGATCTGCGCCTGCCTGGGGATCGAACTCAGTCCTTTGGAGATATCCCGGTTTTCGAACGACAATCTTATCGCACGCGTGCTGACCAACGTGCGCGAGCGCGATGTGTTCGTGGTGCAGCCTTTTACGCATCCGGTGAGCGATCACATCATGGAGCTGTTCATCATCATGGATGCGCTGCGCAGCGCCTCGGCGAAACGCATCACCGCGGTGATTCCCTATTTTTCCTACGCCCGCTCGGACAAAAAGGACGCTCCGCGCATCTCCATCGCAGGCCGGCTGCTGGCCGACCTGCTCAAGACCGCCGGTGCCGACCGCGTGCTCACCATGGACCTGCATTCGGATGCCGTGCACGGTTTTTTCAGCATGCCGGTGGATCATCTGACCGCCATTCCCCTGATCGCCGATTATATCGGCCGGCAGGTGGACCTTGACAAGGCCGTGGCCGTGGCCACCGATGCCGGAGGCGCCAAGCGTGTGGGCAAGTTCGCCGAGCGGCTGCATATCCCCATGGCGATCATCGACAAGCGGCGCCTGAAAGACAGCGAGGTCGTGCAGGGATTGGTGGTCGGAGAAGTAAAGTCCCGTCACGCCATCATCTTCGACGACGAAATATCCACGGGCGCCACTCTGGTGGCCACCGCCCGCACCCTTACGCGCGCCGGGGTGTCAGGCATGATCATGGGCGCCACCCACGGAGTGTTGTGCGGCAATGCCCCGGCCAACCTCAAGGCCAGCGGAGTGGGGCGTTTCGTAGTCACGAACACGGTGCAGATCGACCCCTCGAAGCAGATCGAAGGCATTAAGATCCTTTCCGTGGCGCCTCTGATGGCCGAAGCGATCAAGCGCATTCATACCGGAGAAAGCGTGGGGGCGCTGTTCGATTCGCCCGGACTCGTCAGCCCGGGCGAGGCGCCGTAAAGACCCTTTGGCGCGAAATCACCGGGAGGCCGATCGTGAAAAAAATCCGAATTCTGGTGGTGGACGACGAATCCGATTTCAGAGAGACGATGGTCGCGCGGCTGATGCGCCGCAATCTTTCGGCACAAGGCGCCGCGAGCGGCGTCTCTGCGCTCGAGCTGATCAAGGCGGAGCCTTTCGACGTCATCATCCTGGACCTGAAAATGGAGGGCATGGACGGCATCATGGCCCTGCGGGCGATCAAGAAATACGAACCGCTGATCGAGGTCATTCTGCTGACCGGCCACGGCTCGGCGGAATCGAGCATTGAATGCATGGAACTGGGCGCTTTCGATTATCTCCTTAAACCCTACGATTTCGAAATGTTGTTGGAGAAAATACAGCACGCCTACACCAAAAAAGCCGTTCGCGAGCAGAAAATCCGGATCCTGCGGGATTTAAGCGCGGCGCCGCCAGATGACCGGGTGTTCTGAAGTTTATCGACTCGCAGACGCAGGTTCCCCGAATAACGGCCATGGTTTAACTTGAAGCATGAAACTTTGCACCAAGTGGATCGGATTGGCTCTGCCGGCCCTGTCTATAGCAGCCGTCGATGCCGCAGCCGACCGGTCCCTGCGCCCATAACCAGGATTGCGTAAATATTTTGTAAGCCGTACGCTCCGGACGCGACAAGGTAGGCAATGACAGTATCGAGTCAAATCGCTGCCGCGAACCCGAAGTGGAAGGAGAGGGTTCGCATTACCAAAATCGCAATCGGAGGCTCAAATGAAAATATTTTCGGTGATCCTGGGTGCCGCCGTCATCGCTCTGGTTCTGGCCGGGCCGGCAACAGCCTGGGACAGTGTAACGTCATCCACGGAAAAAGGATACAGTGCCGCCGAGATGCGGCCCGATGCGCATAGCGCGCGCATGTCCCCGGAAAAAGAGACCATGCATCACGATGCCCGCGGATATATGACCGAGGAACACGATTCGGATATCCGGTCTGATGTCGCGCTGAGCATCGAGCAGTCAAGGGAAAACGGCGCTATGTAAGGTCTGAAAGCTCCGACCGAGGGCCGTCCCGGTCCGGATCGTTCAAAAACGGCCGGCCGCAGGTGCCAACCTGGGGCGGAACAACGTTCCACCCGACGCCGAAACATCACAATCAATTGGGCCGCGGGTTTTTTCCCGCGGCCCAATCAATTTTCAGGGCATGCGAAAAACACGAACGTGTTCACGGAATGCATCACGAGTCACGATATTCAGAAATTGGCGCTATCGGGCTGAATGATTATTTTTCAGACATGAGATATCGACCTGTAACATTCAAGTGGATCGGACTGGCGCTGCTGGCGCTGATATGGAGCGGCAGCGCCGCAGCCGACCGGTCCCTGCGCTGCAACGGCCGGATCGTTTCTATCGGCGCCTACAAGCCTCAGGTGCTCGCGACCTGCGGGGAGCCGCAGGCCGTCGAACAGTGGGAATCCGGCCACGGCAGCGCCATTTCTGAACATTTCGATTATGAGAAGGAACGCTTCATTCTCCCCAAGCTCTACCTGGGGCCCCTCTATTTCGAACGCTGGACCTACGATTTCGGGTCCAACCAGTTCATCCGCTACCTGCTCTTTCGCAACGGCGAGCTGATCAAAATCGAAACCGGAGAAAAGGGCGGCCGCTAGCCGCTGCGACGCTTACTTGCGGCGCGGCTTGGCTCGGTCGGTGGGCTCGGCGGCGAGCGGGTCGTCGGGCCAGTAGTGTTTGGGATAGCGCCCCTTGAGTTCCTTTTTGACCGCAGGGTAGCTGTTGCGCCAGAAGCCGGCCAGATCGCGGGTGATCTGCGCCGGACGGCCGGCGGGAGAGAGCAGATGCAGCTGCAGGGGTATGCGGCCGTCGGCGATCGCCGGCGTTTCGAGGGCGCCGAACATTTCCTGCAGGCGCACCGCCAGCACCGGCGGATCGGCCAGGTAATCGATCGGCCGTCGGGAACCGCTGGGCACGACGAGATGCGTGGGCGCCAACTGGTCGAGCAGCTGCCGCTGGCGCCAGGTGAGCCGGCTGTGCAGCGCCTCCGAAAGATCCAGGCGGTCCAGTCCTTTGATGCTGGTGATCCCCTGCAGGCAGGGGGCGAGCCATGTTTCGAGAGCTGCATCCAATGCGCGGTCCGAAACATCGGGCCAATCCGTGCCGCCGGCCGCGACCCTGCGCAGCAATTCGACCCGCGCCTGCCAGCTCCGCAGCCCAGGGGACCAGGGCAGAACGCCGATGCCGCTGCGCCGGATACCTTCGAGCATGGCCGCACTTACCGCCCGGGGATCGGCAGCGGCGAGCGGTTCGCTCCGCAAAATCAATGCGTCCAGGGTCAGGCGGCGCACGGCCGCCACGGCCTGGCGCCGATCGTCCCAGCTTACGCGCTCCTCCCAGCGGACCCGATCTCCGAACTGCGCCATAAGGGTATGCAGATCATAACCGGCCGCCATGAAAATGCGGGCGTCGCGGCGGTCGCCGTCCAGTTCGGCAATTACCAGGAAATCATGGACGCCGAGGGGTTCGGGCGGGTCGAAATAAGCGCCGCGGCCGCTGGTCATCAGATAGCGGCCGATTCGGTCGGGGCGGCGCATGGCGATGCGGTCCGGGTAGGCCCAGGCCAGCAGGCGTCCCGCATCGGGATGAGCGTCGGGCGCGTCTTCGAGCTTGAGGCGCCGCTGCAGGACGGCCGCGGCTTTCAAGATGGCGCGCAGAGAGGCGGAATCGGCACTGCCATGGGGGATGTCCAACCGGGCGTGCGCCCTGAAGGAATAGAGCATGTCAAGCCGCAAGCGCAGGTCGGAGTCGCGCACAGGGCCTGCAAAAAGAAGCGGATCGCGCTCGCTCAGAAGCGCAGACACTTCGCAGGCCGTTCGGCCCATACCTTCCCGCCGGGCGCGGAGCAGCATGTGCGCCAGTCGCGGATGCACGGGCAGTTCGGCCATTTCACGGCCGTGGGAGGTGATTCTCCCGCTTTCGTCGAGCGCGCCCAGGCCGGAGAGCAGGCTGCGGGCCTGTTCGAACGCCGCGGCGGGCGGCGGATCGAGCCAGCCGAGGCGGTCGGGTGAGGCGCCCCACTGAGCCAGCTCGAGCGCCAGGCCGGCCAGGTCGGTGTCCAGGATTTCGGGGCGGTTGTGCGCGGGCAGAGTGCCATGGATGCTTTCGCTCCACAGGCGATAGCAGATCCCCGGCCCCATACGTCCGGCGCGGCCGCGGCGCTGATCGGCCGACGCCCGGGAAACCGGCAGCGTGACCAGCCGGGTCATGCCGCTACGCGGATCGAAGCGCGGCGCGCGCTGCAGGCCGCCGTCCACCACCACCCGGATCTGCTCGATGGTCAGGCTGGTTTCGGCGATGGCCGTGGCCAGAACGATTTTCCACCGTCCGGCGGGTGGCGCTGAAATGGCGGCCTGCTGCCGTTTGCGGTCCAGGCTGCCATAAAGCGGCACCACCTCCCATTGGTCCGGAAGCGCGGCCGCCGCCAGCAGGCGGGCGGTTCTGCGGATCTCCGGCGCGCCGGGCAGGAAGGCGAGAATGCTGCCTTCATCGCGCGCCGCGGAATTGAGAACAGCGTCGCTGACCGCGCGTTCAACGGGTTTGGCGCCGGAGGGCGGCAGGTAGCGGGTCTCCACCGGGAAGGCGCGGCCTTCACAGCGGATCAGCGGCGCGCGGTCCAGCAGGGCGGCCACCGGTTCCGGGTCCAGCGTCGCGGACATTACCAGCAGGCGCAGGTTTTCGTTGAAGACGCCCCGAACCTCACGGCACAGCGCCAGCCCCAGATCGGCATCCAGGCTGCGTTCGTGAAACTCGTCGAAGATCACCAGGCCCACATCGGTCAGTGCCGGGTCGGACTGGAGCATGCGCGTCAGCACCCCTTCGGTGATCACTTCGATGCGGGTGCGGGGGCCCACCCGGCTTTCCATGCGGATGCGGTAGCCGACCGTCTCTCCGACCGGTTCGCCCAGCAGGCCGGCCATGCGGTCGGCCGC
>JAEYRZ010000004.1 GCA_023435265.1 Pseudomonadota bacterium | reverse complement strand
AGCAGGCCAGCCGGGAAGCGACACGCCTTGCTGGACAGGCGGTCAGCAAGGTCCTGCTGTCCAAGATCCTGGTCGTACACGTTGCAGATCCGCAACTCGATGCGCATCCCGATGTGCGCGATGTTCAATCCCTGTATCCTGCGGTCAACCGTTCGATTCAACTGCACACTTACGGACCTCAGATTTTCCCGGATAAGCTTGAATCCTTCGAGTACGGTATCGGCTCCGTAGCGGATTTGCTGGCGCAGCGGAACGCCGAAGCACTCGTTCTGGTGACGGGCTTTCAGGTTCTTTCCATTCCGCAACCCCGGGACTGGATCAGCATCGCCGTGGCCGAGGCGACCGGCAATATCATCTGGTATCACCTCGAAAGGGATCGGCGCCATTTGGGAATGCAGACTGAAGCGGCAGTGCAGGCACTCGTGGAACCTGCCTTGAGGCACTTCATGGAGAATCACCGGTGAAGGCAGCCCGTCCTTTTCTCTTTTGCATCGTGCTGATGATGGCGGTAACGGCCGCCGCGGCAGCCGAAACCCAGTCCGGCGCCAAAGAGGAACGTTTGTGGCGGATGGCACTCGCGGAACAGGCTTCTCTTGAACAAAGCCGGTCGCTCTTGCGAAATGCCCAGTTGGATCATTACCTGAAATCGCTGGTCGGTCGCTTATGGGAATTCGTGGAGAGCGATCTGCCGCCGATGACCATACGGATCATCGAGGACCCGGAACCGAATGCGGTGGTCTATGCCAACGGCATCTGCTATCTTACCAGCGGCATGCTGGCCCTGGTGGAAAACGAGGACCAGCTGGCGATGATCGTCGCCCACGAGTTGGTGCACTATATCCGGCGCGATTCATTGGAGGCCTTCGACCTGGATGCCGCGGCCGGAACCCGGGGCGCTCGGACGGGCGAGCATTTCACTGCCGCAGCGGAAAAGCGGGCCGACCTGGAAGGAATGGGGTTGATCCGTGCGGCGGGCTATTGCCCGCATGCAATTTTGGAGTTGCTCGTCGGGTTTCAAAACAGCAAAATACCATTAATGTTTTCCCTGGGGGCCTCGCCGATGTCGTTTGGGGAACGCATTGCGGGTTTTGAAACGCTGCTGGTTACTGAGACAGCCGACCGGGAATGCGACACACCGCCGCGGGAGGGTGTCGAGTTTCGCGCCCGGACCGCGTCGGCTTTGCTGGCCAATGCGGAGGCTGCGGCCCGCCGCGGGATTTGGGAAACCGCGGGCACCAGCATCGCGGATTATCTGGCAATCGTGACGGACAACCCGCAGGCGCATTTCATCATGGGAGAGGTCTTCCTGCGCAAGTCGAAGCGTGACCTGCAGGGCGCCATCGATGCCTTTCAGAGGGCCATCGAACTGGATCGGAAATTTTTACCGGCCTATCGCGCATTGGGCGTCCTGTATTTGAAAGAAGGGCATAGAAGCGTCGCACGGCAGTTCTTCGAGCATCATCTGGCCGTTGCCCCCGAAGCGCCCGAGAATTCATATATCAAGGGGTATCTGCAGCTTTGTCAGGAATGAAGCCGAATCATCTACTATGCATTTTGTTGGCAGGTCTGCTGATCTGCGGTTGCGCCGGCCCTTGGCAGAAGGCGCCCGCGGTCTTGTCAACCCCGCGCTGGACAGCGGCGATTCCCGGCGGATGGATGCGGCTGGCGATGGCGGATTACGATATGTTTTCCAAGGATGGAACCCACCTGCATTATATCCTGATTCAGGAACGGCCTTTGGAAAAGAGCTTCCGTTTCACGCGAAACCGGATCGAGAACGGTATGCTGCCGCATGAGGTGGCCGAAACCGTGCTCGATGATTTGCGGGCCGATCCCCAGATCCGTAATTTCAAGGTGCTGCGCAATGCGCCCGCAAACGTGGGGGGCATCATGGGATTCCGGTTGACCTATGGCTACATTGATCCTATGGGCGTCGAGATGCGTACGGAATACTATGGGGCGCTCTTGCCCGGTGCGCTGTTCAATCTGCGCTATACGGCCGCCCGGCGCCACTATTTCGATAAATACCAAGCCGAATTCGATCAAGTCTACCGTAGCCTTCACCTGAAAAACGCACCCTGATTGCGGTCCTGCAGTACCGCTCCCGCCACCCGTAAACTGCTGTTTCCCCGAATACTTCAGAAGCCTGGTTCCCTTGACATCTCCCTGTGGTTGGCTTAATACAAGCCTTTCCTTAATGGAAATCCGGGTGGGGACACACAGACGCAGAGGCAGGCGATGCGTTCCGGAGCGGCTGAAGATCTCGCCGTGCCTGCCGAAAACGGTTTGCGAAGCAGGGGCATGATCACCGCCGTGCGAACGGCCGAGGGCGCCCGAGTCTGCTTGAGCGTTCTGGCGCCAACAAGCTGTGGATGAGATGACGAAATCCATTAAAATACAAAATATACGCAACATCGGAATCATTGCCCATATCGATGCCGGCAAAACGACCGTGACCGAGCGGATCCTTTACTATACCGGTCGGTCCCACAAAATGGGCGAGGTCCATGACGGAGAAGCCGTGATGGATTGGATGGCCGACGAACAGGAGCGGGGCATCACCATCACGTCCGCCGTCACCGCTTGCCCCTGGAAGAACAGGGAGATTCACATCATCGATACGCCCGGGCACGTTGATTTCACGATCGAAGTAGAACGCTCCCTGCGCGTTCTGGACGGGGCGGTCGGGGTTTTCTGCGCGGTCGGCGGTGTCGAACCGCAATCCGAGACCGTCTGGCGGCAGGCGGACAAGTATCGGGTCCCCAAGCTGGCCTTCGTCAATAAACTGGATCGTATCGGTGCCGATTTTTTCAATGTGGTCGGAATGATCGAGTCGCGCCTGAAGGCGCGGCCGATTATCCTGCAGTTGCCGTATGGCGAGGAGGAATCGTTTGCGGGTGTCATCGATCTGATTCAGATGCAGGCCATCATCTGGGACGACGATACGCTGGGCGCGACCTTCCGTTCGGTCGACATCCCGGAGAACGCGAGGGAACTGGCCCAGACGTACCGTGAAAGATTGATCGAGACTCTGGCGGATGTGAATGACGGCATTATGGAGGCCTATCTGGGGGAAACGCCGATCGCAAACGAAGAGCTGAAAGCGGCGATACGCAAAGCCACGATCGACCTGCAGCTGGTCCCGGTGCTGTGCGGCAGTGCGCTGAAAAACAAAGGCATCCAGCTGCTGCTGGATGCAATCGTCGATTATCTGCCGAGTCCCGAGGATCTGCCCCCCATCAAAGGAACGCATCCCGAGAGCGGAGAAACCGTTTTATGCCCGCCGGCGGCGAACAAACCACTGGCCGCTTTGATTTTCAAGGTCTCCATGATGGAGGGCCGCAAGCTTTGCTTTGTCCGCATTTACAGCGGGCGTCTCGAGAGCGGTCAGGAGATTTTTAATCCTTCGCGCAGGATCAGGGAGAAAGTATCGCGTCTGCTGCAGATGCATGCCAACAAGCGCGAAAGAATCGATGTCGCCACCGCCGGAAGTATCGTCGGCATCGTCGGACTCAAGGAATCATCCACGGGCGAAACCCTGTGCCCGCCGGATAAACCGGTGCTTCTGGAAAAAATAGATTTTTATGAACCGGTGATTTCGATCGCCGTCGAACCCAGAACGCACTCCGACCAGGACAAGCTTCAAGAGGTTCTGGAGAAATTTACGGCCGAGGATCCGACCCTGTGGGTGCGCCAGGATGAAGATACGGGGCAGATGATCCTGTCCGGCATGGGCGAACTGCATCTGGATGTCATCATCAGCCGCATGCGCAGGGAGTTCAACACCCAGGTCAACGTGGGCAAACCGCAGGTCGTTTACCGCGAGAGCATCGAACGCCAGGCGGAAGCCGCCGGCATTTTCGACCGCGAGGTGGCCGGACAGCGTCATTTCGGCGAGGTCCGTCTGCGCCTTACGCCCCTGCCGCGGGGCACCGGCAACCGTTTTGTCAACGAAGCGGACGAGACCGCAATCCCCGCGGTTTATCTTTCGGCCGTGGAGAAAGGTGTTCTGGAAGGTCTGGAAAGCGGCATTCAAATGGGGTATCCGGTCGTTGATGTTCAGGCCGTGCTGATCGGTGGAAGTTACAAAGATGGGCAGGGATCTGAGCTGGCGTTCCGGGTGGGGGCCAACATGGCCTGCAAGGAAGCTTTGGCGGCCGCAGGAAGCTATCTGCTCGATCCGATTATGAAAGTGGAAGTGATTGTACCCGAGGAATTCATGGGCGATGTGATCGGCGACCTGAACGCACGCTCCGGCAAAATCGAATTGATCGAACCCAAGCTGGGCGTCCAGCAGATCCGAGCCACCGTGCCGCTGGCCCGGATGTTCGGTTACTCCACCAGCCTGCGTTCGGCCACCCAGGGCCGCGGCACTTACAGCATGCACTTTTCGCATTTCGACCGCGCCTGAAAACCGGCGACCTACTTGCGCTGCTCCATTTTGGGCATCTTGCGGATCTCCTCCAGGGCTTGCTTTACCGCCTCGATCTTGGTCGGGTCGCTCAGTTCTTTCTGGGCCCGCGCGAGATGGAAGTGGGCGGTCGCATAATCGGCCCTTTTGAAGTAAAAAAGGCCGAGATAATAATGTGCTTCGGGCAGGCGCTCCAGCCGGCCGTAGCTTTCGCCGAGGAACTGATACACAGGTCGGTAGTCGGGATACACTTCCAACATCTTTTCGAACGCATCCACCGCCGCTTCAAAACGGCCCAATTCCATTTGCGTCCGGCCGAGATAGAAGAGTCCCTCGCCGTTTTCTTTCGACAGCGAAACAGCCCCTTCCAGCGTTCCCAACGCATCCGCATAGCGCCCGTCCAGAAAATAAATCCGGCCCAGGTCGCTGAGGATGATCGGGTCGAGTGCATTTTTAGCCAAGGCCTGCTTTAGATAGGCTGCCGCTTCGGTCCGATTGCCTTTACGCGCCAGAACCAATCCATATCCGTAAAGCGAGTCGGGAGCATCCGGCTGCTGGTTGAGCGCCGCACGGAAATGCTGAAAGGCGGCATCCGGATCTTCATGTAAAGCAGTCAGGCGGATATTGACTTTGTTGAACTGCCCGGCGCCGGACGGATCGAACCGCGAGTTGACGGTTTCGCGCCGGTCGAGCAACGTGAGGTCCGTATCTAGTTGGGTAATGCGTTCCTCGAGAGCGGGGTGGGTCATCATGTAAGACGGAATTTCACGCGTCCCGAACCATTGTTTGCCCCGGATTTTCTTTAAAACGCTCATCAGGGCCTCACCTGAAAATCCGGCGTTGCGCATGTAAACCAACCCGGACTGGTCGGCCTGGTTTTCATCCTCACGGCTGTAGGCCAGCTGGGCCGACAGGCCGGCCGCCATGGATCCGATCGACAGCGTTTGCGCCGCACTGGCATTTCCGCTGGCGACGCCCAGAAAGACACCGGCCACCACCCCGGCCAGGGAGGCCATATCGATCTTTTTGGATCGATCGATGCGCTGGGAGATATGCCGGTTTACGACATGGGCGACCTCGTGGGCCAGAATGCCGGCCAGTTCATCCTCGCTCTCCATGGCCGCCAGAAGGCCGCTGTTGATGAAAATGTGACCCGCCGGGATGGCAAAAGCATTGTATGTATCTTCCTTGATGACGTAAAAACGAAATTTGAAGGGCTGGGAAGGCACCTGGGCCAGGATTTTACGGCCGACCGTATTGACATAGCCGACAATCATCGGGTCTTCGATCAGATCGAAACGTGCGGCGACCACCTTCAGGAATTCGCGGGCCAGCTGTTCTTCTTCCTTGATGGAAATCGCCTGTGCCGGGATGCACCAGGACAAGCCGAGAAGCATAACCAGCACGATTTTGATGATGGGCTTTGAATGCGGCATAATTATTGGTTCCGTGTGATCATCAGCTGGCAGATACTAAAAAGTATTAGTATCATGGCACATTTCTAACCGCTTTTCAAACCATGTGCTTTATGATAGGTTCGCCGCCGATGGGCAAAATCATCTGCATAGCCAATCAGAAGGGCGGTGTCGGCAAAACCACCACGGCGGTGAATCTGTCTGCCGCCTTGGCTGTTTTTGAAAAGAAGACCCTGCTGGTGGATTGCGATCCGCAGGCCAATGCGACCACCGGCATCGGACTGGATAAATCGCGTTTGCAGCACACGCTGTATCACGGATTGATCGGTGAGGTCGAGGCCCGTGACATCGTGAAGGACGCCCAGATCGAGATGCTCAAGGTCCTGCCT
>JAEYRZ010000207.1 GCA_023435265.1 Pseudomonadota bacterium | reverse complement strand
TTACCAGACCATCTACAACCGGCACCAGACATCGCCGGCCGTGGGGATAGTGATGAGCGTACCGTATGCTTCGCTTCCGGCGGGATTTTTCATCATGTTCTGCCTGACCCTGGAGCAGCTTCTGCTTTTTCTGCAGGGCCGGCAGCCGGAAGGAGCGAGCGCATGATCGCCGTCTTCGCAGTAACCTTCGTCGGACTGCTGTGCATCTCCGCGCCGATCGTCGTGGCTTTGGGCGGTTCCGCGCTGGCCTATGCGCTGATCAGCGGCGACATCCCGATCACCACGCTCGTCCAGACCACCTTCGGCGGCCTGGCCACCTTTCCCCTGCTGGCCATTCCGCTTTTCATGCTGACCGGAAACCTGATGGCCGCGGGCGGCATCACCCCGGATTTGGTCCGGTTCGCCCGGCTGCTCATGGGCCGCATCCGCGGCGGATTGGGATTGGCCACCATTCTGACCTGCGCCGTGTTCGCGGCTATTACCGGTTCGGCCGTGGCCACGGCCGTGGCGATCGGGGTGGTGATGATCCCGGCCATGACCAAAGCCGGCTACGAAGACAACGTGGCCGCGGCGGTGACCAGCGTGGCCTCGTGCATGGGACCGATCATCCCGCCGAGCATTCCCTTCATCATCTATGGCGTCACGGCCAATGTCTCCATCGGCGCGCTGTTCCTGGGCGGCGTTTTGCCCGGAATCCTGCTGTGCGCCGCGCTCATGCTCTACATGTATTATGTGGCCGCAAGCCGGGGCTATCGGCGCGACCCGAAAACATCGCCCAGAGAACTGCTGATCGCCACCTGGAAGGCGCTTCCGGCGCTGTTCATGCCGGTGCTGATCATGGGCGGTATCCTGAGCGGCATGTTCACCCCGACCGAAGCGGCGGGCGTTTCGGCGGTCTATGCAGCCCTGGTCGGCGCCTTCGTGTACAAGCAGCTGACCCTGAAGAAACTTCCCCAGGTGCTTCTGACATCCGGCCTGGAATCCGGGATGGTGATGCTGCTGGTCGCCATTTCGGAACCCTTCGCCTGGATCGTGGCGGCGGACCAGATCCCGCAGCTGATCGTGACCTGGATTTCCCAGCTGACCGCTTCGCCCTACCTCATTCTGCTGCTCATCAACATTTTCCTGCTGCTCCTCGGAATTCCGATGGAAACGGCCCCCGCGCTGGTGATCGTGACCCCCGTTCTGGCGCCCATCGCCGCCCACGTGGGGATCGACCCGGTGCACATCGGCATCGTCATATGCCTGAATCTCGTCCTGGGGCTGGTGACCCCGCCGGTCGGCGCCGTTCTGTTCGGCGTCTGCAGCGTCGCCAAGATATCCATCGACCGCCTCGGAAAGGCGGTCTGGCCTCCTTTTCTGTGGGCGCTGCTGGTGCTGGCGATCGTGACCTACATCCCCTGGCTGAGCACATTCCTGCCCAGGCTCCTGATGGGGGACTGAGCGCGGCACGCGCCGCCCTGCCCCTTTCGCCCCCTCCGTGAGAAATGCATGCTTTCCGGTATGGTCACGCGTCGCCGGCATGGCATGATGACGGATCAAACGTGACGAGTTATCCGACATCGCGTGATCTGGTTTCTTCTAATCTCCAAACCGCCGGCGCCGTAAAAGTTCAAGATCGAGGCGCGCGAATCCCGTGTGCCGAGGCGTACTGCAGTATGCCGCAGGGGCAACGGGATGAAGTGCAACGCGGATATCGGACTTTTTACGGTCCCGCCAAACTTGAACGGAGGAGCAAATGCTTCACCGCGAGCCCGGAATCGCTCCGGAATACATCTATCCGGTCGATGAATGGCGGATCGTCGAAAAGCGTTTCGCGCCGCAGTACCTTTCCCATAACGAAACCATCTTTACCCTGGCCAACGGATACATGGGCATCCGCGGCGCTTTCGAGGAGGGCCGCCCCGCCTTTCAGAACGGCACGTTCATCAACGGCTTCCATGAAACCACGCCCATCGTCTACGCCGAAACCGCCTATGGTTTCGCCGAGACGGCCCAGACGATGCTCAACGTGGCCGACGCCAAATTGCTGCGCCTGTTTGTGGACGACGAACCGTTCATCGTCGAGCACGCCAACCTCGTGCACTTCGAACGGGCGCTCGATATGCGCCACGGGCGGCTGGAACGGAGCATCGTCTGGGAAACGCCGGCCGGCAAGCGCGTCGAAATCCGCTCCGCGCGCCTCGTTTCGTTCGAGCACCGGCACCTGATGGCACTGGAGTACGAAGTGGTCGTCCACAATGCGCAGGCTCCGCTGGTTTTGATTTCCGAAATGGCCGTGCCGGCCGACGTCCTTGGCGATGAAGCCAAACGCTCTGCG
Organism: Pseudomonadota bacterium; assembly: GCA_023435265.1. GTDB lineage: Bacteria > Desulfobacterota > Desulfobacteria > Desulfobacterales > Desulfosarcinaceae > UBA2230. The sequence continues at coordinate 25,328 of JAEYRZ010000207.1, read as the reverse complement.
GTCCAGGAACCGGATCCCGGCAAGATCGATCCCCGGCGCTCGCGGGAGTTCAAAGAGCGCGTCCTCGATCCCGTGCTGCAGCGCTGCGCGGAGCAGCGCATCATCCTGGGGCACCGAACCCGCCGCAGCGCCATGGCCATCGCCTGCGGCATGGATCATGCCGTGCGCACCGAACTGGATTACACCCGCGAAACGCACTGCGCTGAAGACCGCGCCGGGATCGTCTACACCATCACGGCACGTCCCGGACAAAGCTTCCGGCTGGTCAAATACATCAGCTATCATACCTCCCGCAGCGCGCCGGTCGACGAACTGGCCGACCGCACCGTGCGCACGCTCGTGCGCTCCAGCGCGGCCGGGTGGCGCAACCTGTGCGACTCCCAGCAGCGCTACGTCGATGATTTCTGGCGGCGCAGCGACGTCAAAATAACGGGCGACCTGCGCGTCCAGCAGTCTCTGCGCTGGAACCTGTTTCAGCTCCTGCAGGCCACGGCCCGCGTGGAAGGCGCGGGCGTCGGGGCCCGCGGTCTGACCGGCCAGACGTACGAAGGGCATTACTTCTGGGACTCGGAAATCTACGTACTGCCGTTTCTGACCTACACGGCGCCGCGGATTGCGGGCAACCTGCTGCGCTTTCGGCACAGCATGCTGCCCGCCGCCCGCCGCCGGGCCCGGCAGGTCGGCGAACGGGGTGCGCTTTTCCCCTGGCGCACCATCAACGGGGAGGAAGCCTCCGCCTATTATGCCGCGGGCACCGCGCAGTATCATATCGATGCGGATATTGCCTACGCCGTCCGCAAATACGTTGAAATCAGCGGTGACCCGGATTTCCTCGTGTGCCAGGGGGCCGAGATCCTGGTGGAGACGGCCCGCCTCTGGCTGAGCCTCGGATTTTACTCGCCGCGCAAAGAGGGGCGCTTCTGCATCAACGGGGTGACCGGTCCGAACGAGTACAATGCGGTCGTGGACAACAACCTGTTTACGAACTGCATGGCGCGCGAAAACCTGCGCTATGCCGCCGAGGTGATGACCACCCTGCACCACGAAGCGCCGGAGCGCTATGCGGTCGTGGTCGACCGCACGAGCTTCCGCCCGCAGGAGGTGGACGAATGGCGCCGCGCCGCGGAGGCCATGTATATTCCCTACGACGAAGCGCTGGGCATTCACCTTCAGGACGACAACTTCCTCGACAAAGAACGCTGGGATCTGGAGCGCGAGCCTCCGGAAAATTTTCCCCTTCTTCTGCACTACCATCCTCTGGTGATCTATCGCCATCAGGTCATCAAGCAGGCGGATGTGGTGCTGGCGCTGTTTCTGCTGGGCCATTGCTTCAGCGCGGAGGAGAAGCGGCGCGACTTCGACTACTACGACCCCATGACCACCGGCGATTCCTCCCTGTCGGTCTGCATTCAAAGCATCGTGGCCGCGGAGAACGGCTATGGCGAGGCGGCGTTCCGCTATTTCCGCTATGCCGTGCTCATGGATCTGGCAGACATCGGCGGTAATGTGCGCGACGGCGTCCATGTGGCTTCGATCGGCGGAACCTGGATGGCGGTGACCTACGGTCTGGCCGGGATGCGCGACCACGGCGGCATGCTGTCGTTCGACCCCCGGTTGCCGGTTCAGTGGCAGGGCCTGAGCTTTCCTCTGACGGTGCGCGGCCGCGAACTGATGGTCGAACTGGTCCATGACCAGGCCACCTACCACCTGCGCCAGGGCGACGATTTGACGATCCGCCATCAGGGATTGGAGGTGCACCTGAGGCCGGGCGAGCCGGTGACGCTCGCCGTACGCCGGCCGGGTCACGGGCCGCCGCTCACGCTCGATACGCTGATCCCGCGCGAGCGCTTCGACGCCGTGCTTTTCGACATGGACGGGGTGCTCACCGCCACTGCCGAAGTGCATGCCCGGGCCTGGAAGCAAATGTTCGACGCATACCTGGAGGAACGGGCCCGGCGCCTGGACGAGCCGTTCCGGCCCTTTGAAATCGGTACCGACTACCTGTTGCTGGTCGACGGCAAGCCGCGCGAGGACGGTGCCCACGCTTTTCTGGCCTCACGGGCCATCCAGCTGCCCAAAGGCACACCCCAAGACCCTGCCGGCGCGGAAACCGAGTGGGGGCTCAGCAACCGCAAAAACATGATGGTGCACGAGATCATCCAAACCCGGGGGGTGCACGCCTTTCCCGGTTCGATCCGCATGCTGCACCGGCTGCGCGAAAGGGGGATCCGAACGGCGGTGGTCACCTCCAGCACCAATGCGGAACTGACGCTGGAGGCCGCCGGGATCGCCGGGCTGTTCGATGCCCGGGTCGACGGCAACGTCGCCGCCGCCCTCGAGCTGCCCGGCAAGCCCGAACCCGACACTTTTCTCGAAGCAGCCCGCAGGCTGGGCGCCGAACCGGCGCGGGCGGTCGTGATCGAAGACGCGATTTCGGGCGTACAGGCCGGCAAACGGGGCGGCTTCGGACTGGTCCTGGGCGTGGCCCGCAACGTCAGCCCCGATGAAATGCAGCGCAACGGAGCCGATGTGGTGGTCGCCGATTTAGGCGAACTCGTGCCCGAGGGGAGCCCGCCGTAACACGTGCCGAGGCTTAGTGCATACAGCCTGATTACGATGACGTATGGTTTGACCACAGAGGACACAGAGAACACAGAGAAAAAGAAAAAATCATCCTCTGTGACCTCTGTGCTCTCTGTGGTTATAAAATGAACCGCCCCGTAAAACGTAACCGGGTTTGTGCCACAGAGCACTTAGAGGATAGGCCTACTCGAAAATGGCGTAGTTGCGGCGGATGTAATCACGGGAGAAGGCATCGAAATGCCACCACTCGATGGCCAGATTGCGCCATCCCGCGTCGCAGAGGGCCTTGCGCAGAATGAGCCGGTTTTCGATATGGGATCCGCTCAGCTTACCCTCCTGCAGGAAGCCTTTTTCCAGCCTCGGCTGCGACAGGGATCCCAGGAAGTAGATCGGCGTCCCCATGTCCAGCCGCTCCCCCTTGTCGACATCGAAAAGCGTGACATCCACCGCCGCGCCGTAGTTGTGCATGGACCCGGAGCCGGGGTTGGCGATGTAGGGCTGCCGAGGCGTCCCGGCCACCACTTTCCACATCTTGTGCTGGATGGAGCGGGGCCGCACGGCGTCGGTCACCAGAAGGCGCAGGTTGGGGTGCCGCTCGCGCAGGAGGGCGCTGGCCCGGGCGAGCTTTTCCGCCGCTGCCGGGCGCAGGTAGGCGCGGGTCAGCCCGCCGTAAACGTTCTGGCCGATAAAGTTCGCCGTGCGGGCGTATTCCAGTTCGACCATGATCTCCGGGTCGAACGTGGCGACATCCACGAACCCGGCCTGAACGAGCCGCTGCTCGAGCGGGACGATCCCCTCGACGCCCGGCTGCGGCGCGACGGCGGCCCCGTTTTGGGCGCCTGCCGGCGGAACGGTCAACGGAAGGGTCAGTGCAGCGGCGGTTATCACAAGACAGAAGACAATCAACGGACTTCCAGCGGAACGGAGATGGATCATGCGGGACTTCGAGTGCTCCTTTTTTTCAGCGGTTTTGCCTGGCCAGCCATTCGAAGCCCGCATTATAAACGATGTCGTGGCCGCCGTCAAAAAGCACGAGGGTCGCATGTAGGTAGCTAATAATCTGTCCGCAGTTGTAGCACATGATTTGTCCGGTTTACATCGGGAGCCAAGGAGGCAGACCGATGAGACGGACAGAGTTGCTGCAGGAGGTGCGCAAGATGCGGTTTGAGGAGGCTTACGGAGGCTGGCAAGAGAGGCGATTGACCCAGGAGGAAGCGGCGCGGCTGTTAGGCGTATGTGCGCGGACATTTCGGCGCTACATCGATCGGTTCGAAGAAGGCGGTTTAGAGGGTTTGGCCGACAAGCGGTTAACGCAGGTATCGCATCGGCGAGCGCCGGTGGATGAAGTAATGCGCATTACCCAGCGGTATCGTCGGTATCATGAGGGCTGGAATGTTAAGCATTTTTATGCCTGGTATCGTCGCGATGGTGGCAAGCGCAGCTACACCTGGGTCAAGACCCGCCTGCAGCAAGCAGGGCTGGTAAAGAAGGAGAAAGGCCGCGGCAAACACCGCAAAAGGCGAGAGCCGGCCCCGTGGCCGGGGATGATGCTGCATCAAGACGGCAGCCGTCACCTATGGGTGCCGCAGGCTTACTGGGACCTGATCGTGACCATGGATGATGCGACCAATGAGCATTACTCGATGTTTTTTGTGGAGCAAGAGGGCACGGCATCGAGTTTTAGGGGCATCGAGCAAGTGATTGAAGCGCACGGGCTGTTTTGTTCATTGTACACCGACCGAGGCAGTCATTACTGGCATACACCGCAAGAAGGCGGCAAAGTTGATAAGCGCGAGCTAACCCAATTCGGTCGGGCAATGCACCAGTTGGGCATCGAGATGATCCCGGCGTATTCACCGCAGGCACGGGGGCGAAGCGAGCGGGTTTTTGAGACCCATCAGGATCGGCTGGTTAAAGAGCTTGCCCTGGTAGGGATAACTGAGATGGCAGCGGCCAACCGTTATCTGCAACAGGTTTATCTTCCGGCCTACAATGCCGAGTTTAAACGACCTGCCGCAGAGCAGGGATCAGCCTTTGTGCCGTATTTGGGCACGAACCTTTGCGACATCCTGTGCGAGCATCATGATCGGGTGGTGGGCAATGATAATTGCGTAAGTTTTGAAAGGATGAAACTGCAGATCCCCAGGAATGATCAACGCTTTCACTACGTGAAGGTCAAAGTGCGGGTCCATCGATATCCGGACGGCAGCTTGGCTGTCTTTCACGGACCGCGCTGTCTTGCACGCTATGATTCGAAGGGAGCAACGCTACAAGCAAAGATAAGGGCAGCTGCGTGAAGTCCGCCGCAAGCACCCCGTTGGGGTATCCGTTCCGGGCTTCGCCCTCCACGGATACCCCAACGCAAAAGCGGACAGTTTATTTGCTATGAAAGCGGACAAATCTATTTGTTGCTAACAAAAGCACGAGGGTCGCATTTCCCGAAGTCCGGTGGAGGATCACGGGCAGACCCGCCGCTTCGAACAAAGGATCCTTCCGGCCTTGCCCCACGAGGCTTTCCGGGAGCTTGTCCGCCTTGTCGATGAAATCGAATTCCGCCTCCGGGATGCTGTCCATTTCTTCGGCCAGCGCATTGAACGCCCGGATGGCGTGCGATGTCGGGACAAAGGGATCCTTGACCCCGCCGCTGATAAAGACCTTGACCCGTTTCGGGCCCTGCCCGCCCAGGTGACGCGAGGGGCTGCGCGCGCGGCACTGCGCTTCGGCGGCGGCATCTGCAAGGGGGTTGCCGCCGCAGGAGGCTTCGATGTCCGCAATGTATTCATCCCGGTAATGAAGCCCCGAAACGCTCAGCCGCCGGTACCAGTCGATCAGATCGAACACCGGAACCCAGACCAGCGCGGCGGTGAACCGTTCCGGGAAGCGCCCGATCATGATGAGCGACATCATCGCGCCCCCGGAGAAGCCTGCGAGGTAGATCCGCTTCTCATCCACCGGCGCATGCGCTTTGGCGTAAGCGAGCGCATCCAGTACGTCCCGGATCGCCTTCTCGGATCCGGTGGCATCCGGTGCGTTGAACGCGCCGCGGTAGTCCGGGTGGATGAAAATCCAATCGTTCTTTTCGGCGAAGACGCCGTAGGGGATTCCGTAATGCTGGAGGTAGCTGTCGCTCCAGCTGTGCAGCACCAGGAGCAGCGGCTTTTTGCGCGGGCTCCCCGAATGATACCACAGCGCCGGCTGGTCCGGTTCGCCGCCGTTGCGCGGAATGGCGATTTCCACGACCCTCGGCGCCGCCCGGCGCCAAGCCTCCTTCTCGGGCAGACGGCGCAGCGGGTGCCTGGCAAATTGGGTAAAAGAAATGAATTCCTTCACCAGGACGACGTCCGGTCCGACCGGGCGCGTGCCGTTGCCGCAGGACAACGCCGCGACGAGAAGGATGGCAAGCGAAAGCCGGTAATCTGTCCGCTTCATGTCATCAAATCTCTCAGGACGGGGATTAAACGGATCGCCATGACCGCCGCCAGGGTGAGTCCCAGAATGCTCAATGCAAAAACAGGCAACCCCAGCGCCTGCGGCAACTGTACGCCGAAGGCGCCGCCGTGGTCGATGGTGAACCCCAGGCGGCCGTCGCGCAGCATTTCGAGCACCAGGGCGTGCATCAGGTACACGCCGAAGACGCTCGCCCCGATCCTGCGGAGCCAGCCCGGCGAGTTCATCCGGATGCGCTCCGACGTCTCCCGGCGCGTGTTGAAGACGCTTTTCACGAACAGGAACAGGGCAACCGTCATGGCCACCACCGTGACGCTGAAATATTTGTACAACAGCGGGTCGAACGCCGCGCGGGCCCGGCTCAGCCAGTACGTCCCCAGGATCGTGGCCGCGGCGCCGACCGCGAAGAGGACCGCGGTCAGTGCCAACTGGAGCCCCGAGCGGGCGCAGCGCTCCCGGAGCAGGTGGCCCAGCAGAAAATATCCGGAAAGCCGCATGGCCCGATAATCGTCCATGTCCGGGGTGAAATAGGTTTCCAGATCGAGGGGCGCATCGACAATCGGCAGCAGCGAAGCCCAAATGAACCAGAAGAGCACGAGATACCAGGCGTGCTTCGGCGGAGCGTATTTCAAAAAGGCGCTGATCGCCGGCGCGAGCAGATAGAGAATGATCAACATGTAGATGAACCACAGATGATAATAGATCGGTTCGGTGAGCAGCATATGAAAGAAATCGCCGGGCGAAAGCGCGTCTCCTTTGACATGCCGGCGGTACCAGAAATAAATCGCGCTCCAGACCAGGAAGGGAATCACGATCCGCCGCACGCGGACCGTTAAAAACCGGGGGTAGGGAATCTGCTCCGCCGTGGGCAGGATGGTGGCGCCGCTGATCATCACGAAAAGCGGCACGCACCAGCGCGTCAGGGAATCGTAAATGTTTCCGATCCACCAGGCGCGTGTATTTTCGAAAGGAACCAGGTAGGGCGCGGCAACATGCAGCAGAACGACCCCCAGAATGGCGGATATTTTCAGGATGTCGGCCCACAGCAAACGCATTTCCGTTCACGCCCCGAATTCATCAAAAAAGTGTTTTTTAACCACAGAGAGCACAGCGGAAACAGAGTAAAGATTAAATATCTTAAATACTTACCCCTGTGCTCTCTGTGTCCTCTGTGGTCCATTCGGCCTCCATCAAAGAATGATGAGTTCGCAAAAAGCCCGGACCTACGGCGTCCGCAGAGAACACGGATACCGCCTGTCCCCTGCGCGGATCACGGCTTCATTGTACCTGTTCAAAATAGCGCTGCGGGTGCGGCAAATCGATGACCGCAAGCCGGTATTTGCACACCCGTACGGCCGTAAATCCGACCATTGCAAGGGGTGCTGCACTCAAGCGCCGCGGCGGCGCGGCGCAGCCTCCCTACTTTGAGGCAAAGCGGAGGCGAACACGGCCGCTTGTACATCGACGCGCAGCCGGCCGTGCCAAGCCGGGGATCGGTCTTATCTTTTGGTTCGAAATTCTTCGAAGGGGGGCCGCCGCCCACAGTGAAAGCGAACACATGAAGGTCGAGCCGTTGGATTTGAACTATCGTCTCTGGGGATCGGGAAAACCACTGATCATCGCCCACGGGCTTTTCGGCTCGGCCGTCAACTGGAACCGCTTCGGGCAAGGTCTGGCGCGGAAACGGCAGGTATTCGCACTCGACCTTCGCAATCACGGGAACTCCCCGCACAGCCCGGATTCGAGCTATGCGGCGCTGGTCGAAGACCTGAATACGTTCATGGCCCGCCGGGGCATGGAAAAAGCCGTCCTTGTGGGGCACTCCCTGGGCGGCAAGGTGATGATGGCCTTTGCCGACCGATACCCGGACAAGGCCGAACGCCTGGTCGTCCTCGATATCGCGCCCAGGCCCTACCCCGTTGCGCACCGCGCCATGCTGGAGGCCATGATCGGATTGGAGGCGGACCGCATCACGAGCCGCGAACAAGCGTTCGAGGCACTGGCCGAGGCGATCCCCTTTGAGGCCACCCGGCAGTTCGTGCTCAAAAATCTCGTACGCGGCGCCGACGGGCGGTATCGCTGGCGGATCAACCTCGAGGCGATCGACAAGCATCTTGAAGAACTGAGCCAGGGACCGTCTCTGCGCAACGCCTATCCGAAACCGGCATTGTTCCTGCGCGGCGGCGCCTCGGCGTATATCTCCGATGCGGATGCGCTCCACATCCGGCGGTACTATCCCGAGGCCCGGATCGTCACCATCGAGGGCGCCGGCCACTGGCTGCATGCCGATGCCCGGGAGAAAACGCTGCAGGCCGTCGATGATTTTCTGAGCAGCGATTATTGATGAGTTCGTAAGGAGTCGCTGTCGCACCTTCTTGCGACAGTTTCAAGTTTTCACCGGCGCGGAACAAAACCGCCGCATCAAAGGAGCATGGCGCCATGAAGACCTACAAAACCATCCTGTTCACATCCAACTTGTCCGAAACCAGCCGGCAGGCCTTTACCCATGCCGCCGCGCTGGCGAGAGGTTTTGGTTCGAAAATCGTTCTGCTGCATGTCATCGATCAGATGCCCGGGCAGCTCCAATATCGCATCTCGATGCTTTTCGGCGAAAGCCGGTGGAACGAAATCCTTCAGGCCCACATGCAGGAGGCCCGGCGGTCGCTGGCCGGGAAAGTCTCTTCAAAGCAACTGATCCAGGTGGCGCTGAATGCGTTTTGCGATGACGAGGGGGTTTCCGCCTCCGGAAGCGGCACCGCGGCCCACGAAATCGTGATCAAGGAAGGCGAGGTCGTCAAAACGATTCTTGAGCAAAGCGAACTGAGCCATTGCGACGTGATCGTCATGGGGGCCAGCAAAGGCCTGCTGAGCGGAACCGCCGTGGGAAACCATATCAAATCGGTTCTCAAGGGCGCCAGAGTACCGGTGCTTGTGGTGCCGCCCGTGCGCTCATCCGCGTAAGGCGAGACAGCCGGCCGGCGACGCTGCAGCTTTCCCGATCACCCCTTCCGCCCCGGATCGCCGATCGCCCGCGCGCGGGATGATGGGAGCCGTTCGAAGGAGTCCGTCGATGAACACCATAAGCCTGATCCGCTGGCTGGGACGCCATGCACGGGCGCTCAGATGGAGCGCGGCGCCGCTTCTGGTGCTCATGGCCGCCGGTGTCTATCTGCTGGTGCATGCGACCGGCGGAATCAAATATGTCTACTCCCATTCCATGTACCTGCCGATCGTTCTGGCGGGCATCGCTTATGGCAGCAAGGGCGGTCTGGCGTTCGGCGTGCTGGGCGGCATCGCCCTCGGGCCCTTCATGCCCATCGACGTACAGACCGGAGAAACCCAGAATACCCTGAACTGGATTTACCGGACCGGTTTCTTCACCCTTATCGGTTTGCTCAGCGGCGTGTTCAGCGATCTCGTCTTTTCTCAGCTGCGGCGCGTCAATTGGCTTCTGCGGCATGACGAGCACATCGGCCGCCCCAATCGCTTCGCCATGCTGGAGGCCCTGTCCCGCGACACGCGCGGCGAGCCTCCGGCTGCCAGGACGCTCGTTCTCTTCTCCCTGGAAAACAGTCTCGAACTCCATTCGGTCTTCGGTCAAGATGTGATCCATAAAGTGGTCGGTCAATTGGCCGACCGGATCGAAAGCATCCTGGGGCCTGAACGCGGCCCGGTCTACCGCACCAGTCCGCATCAGATCGCTGTGCTGACCGAGATTAACGACCGCCCCGAGCTCGATACGCTCATCGACCTTGCCGGCCAGCGGTGCTGCAGACCCTTTCAAATCGGCGAGATCTCGCTGCACGGAGACATCCGCACGGCTCACATGGCCGTCGATCGGCCGGTCGTGCGACCGGAAAAAATATTGCAGGGCGCCGAAGCCGCATTCCTGGCCGACAACTACAAAGGCCGGCAGTTCGTGCCCTACACCGAAACGGCGGCCGCCGCCGCGGTCGAGAATCTGCGGATCCTGGGTGAGTTGTACGAGGCGCTGGACCGTCACCAGTTGGTTCTTTATTACCAACCCAAGGTCGCCATTGCCACCGGCGCGGTGCACGGGGTCGAAGGGCTGCTGCGCTGGCACCATCCGATCCGCGGGAGCGTGCCGCTGGAGAGATTCATCCCTCGGGCCGAGACCAGCACCCTGATCGATCTTTTGACCGCCGCCGCCATCGAACAGGCGCTTCTCCAGTGGGTGCAATGGCGCCGGGAGGGGTTTCGGCCGGTGATGGCGGTCAACATCTCCACGCGCAATTTGCTGCAGCCGGACTTCGCCGACCGTGTGCTGAATCAGTTGGCACGCCATGGGGTGGAGGGCGAGGCCCTCGAATTGGAGATCACCGAGGGGGCGCTCATGGTCGACACCCGGCGCACCATCGGCAAGCTCGCCCAATTGGCCGAAGCCCGGATCGCCATCTCGGTCGACGACTTCGGTACGGGATATTCTTCGCTGCAGTATCTCCACACCCTTCCCATCTCGAGCATCAAGCTGGATCAGTCCTTTATCCGCAACCTGCCGGACGATGCCCGGATGGCCGGCATCGTGGAAGCCATGGTGCGCCTGGCGCACAATCTCGACATCCGGGTGGTGGCCGAAGGCGTCGCCAGCCAGGCCGCATTGGACTTCCTGGGCCACATGGGCTGCGACCTGGCCCAGGGCTTTCACATCAGCCCGCCGCTGCCGGCGCCCGACCTGCTCACCTGGCTGCGCGAGCGTGCTTCCGTCTGATGCTTCCAAACGGGGGGCGCCGCAATGGCTGCGATGACGATGAACCCGCTTTTCGACATCCGGAGTCCTCTTCTTGATTGACGATTGGGTCAACGGCCGATGGCTGAGGATCCTTTTCGATCCTGCGAGCGGTAGCGGACCATGCCGCCTGGGGAATTCGCCCCCTATTCCCGAGCGCATGGCGTTGAAGAAGCGGGGTCATATTTCCCGATGAGGATAAAAGCCCCACCCGGTAACCGCCCCGCAGACCCTACGCCAGGCACCGAAACGCAAATTTTTGTATGAAAACGCTGAATTGCCATAAAAGAAGGAGCTGGTATGCGATTTGCAAAATACTGAGACGATCGGCAGGGACGCCAAGCCAGGGCTGCAATTCCAGCACTCATCGGTCCACTGCCCCTGGTCCGTCCCCGCAGGTCCTTCGGGCGATCGGGCGCACGGCCCGGCCGCGCCATACCGCCATCCGCTTACCCGTGCTTTTCGAGGAGAACGAGAATGGACCTTTTTCCAATCATGAACCATCACGGCCATGAAGAAGTGATCTACCTCAACCATCCCGAATCGGGTTTGAAGGGCATCATCGCCATTCATGATACGACCCTGGGCCCTGCGTTGGGAGGAACCCGGATGTGGGCCTATGAGACCGAGGAGGCCGCATTGAACGATGTTCTCCGACTCTCGCGCGGAATGACCTACAAAGCCGCCGCCGCCGGACTCAACCTCGGCGGCGGGAAAGCGGTCATCATCGGCGACCCGAAAACAGGCAAGAACGAAAAACTCTTCCGCGCATTCGGGCGCTTTATTCAAGGCCTGGGCGGGCGGTATATCACCGCCGAAGATGTGGGGACCTCCGTCCGGGACATGGAATGGGTCCGCATGGAAACCGATTATGTCACCGGAATCGACGAAGCGCTCGGCGGAAGCGGCGATCCCTCGCCCGTGACCGCCCTGGGGACTTTTTACGGAATCAAGGCCGCCGCGAAAAAATATTGGGGCCGCGACACGCTCTCCGGAAAAAAGGTCGCCGTACAGGGACTCGGACATGTCGGCTATTACCTGGTCAGCCACCTCTGCAAGGAAGGGGCCGAGGTCACCGTCACGGATATCGATCAAAATGCGGTCAGGAAGGTGGTCGATGAATTCAGGGTCAAGGCGGTGGAGCCCAGCGAAATCTATTCCGTCGACGCGGACATCTTCTCGCCGTGCGCGCTGGGTGCAATCGTCAACGATGAGACGCTCCCCATGTTCAAATTCAAGGTCATCGCGGGTGCGGCAAACAATCAGCTGGCGGACGAGGAAAAGCACGGCGAGACCCTGCGCAAGAAGGGAATCCTTTATGCTCCGGATTATGTGATCAACGCGGGCGGGCTGATCAATGTCGCCAACGAACTGGAAGGATACGACCGCGAAAGAGCGCTGGCTCAGGCCAAGGGAATCTACGCCATTCTGCTGGAGGTCTTTGAAATCGCGGAAAAGGAGCGCGTCCCGACCTACAAGGCCTCGAACCGTCTGGCCGAAAAACGGATTCGGGAAATAGTGGAAACCCGGCGTATTCACGCCCGGCGAACGGTACTGGCCAGGAACCGGGCGCGGCGGGAGCCGTTCTGAGCCAAAGGTCACGCGGCTAAGCCATCAGGAAGCGCAGGAGCAGCGGCAGCATCACCATGGCGAAAACGGTTGAAATGACCACCACGCCGGCGGTTTCATCCGCGTAGTGATCGTACCGCTGGGCGAGAAGATAGTTGAAGACCGCCGCGGGCATCGAGCTCTGCAGAATGAGGACCCCGCGGGCCGGCCACGGCAGGTCCAGCATCCAGGCCACCAGCAGGCCCACCGAAAACCCGATGGACAGCCGCAGCACCGACAAGGTCAGCGCGCGCTTGAGGTTCTCCACGCGCAGCTTCGCCAGCGACACGCCGAGCGTGAGCAGCATCATGGGGATGGTGAAACCGCCCAGCAGTTCGGTCGTTTTGGCGATCCACAGCGGCGGCTTGAAGCCCGTGGCCAGCACGATCAGCGAAAGAAATACTGCGTAGATGATGGGCATCTTCAGCAGCCCGCCGGCATTGGCTTCGCCCGAATAAAGCCATGCCCCCAAAGTAAACTGGGCGACGCCGACCACGGCGAAGACGACGATCGCCAGGGTCAGGCCCGGCTTGCCGAAGGCGAACAGGCAGAGTGGCAGCCCCATGTTTCCGATGTTGGCGAACATGATAGGCGGCAGAAACGCGCGCCTGGGAAAATTGATCACCTTCAGGACGACGGCACCGGCAGCAGCCGACAGCAACACCACCGCCAGCGCGGCGCTTCCCATGCGGCCCACCAGATGCATCGGAATGGTCAGGGCACTGAGCGTGGAAAATACCAGGCAGGGGGCGCCGATATTCATCACCAGCGAGGAAATGAAGGCGGTTTCGTAGTCACGCCCGAGCCGCACCCAAAGCCAGCCCAGCGCGATACAGACGAAAACGGGTGCGACCACATTGAACAGTTGTTCGATCATCACGGTTCCATTTCTGCTCTCGATAAAACCAAGCCCCGCGAACGGTGCAGCGTACCTTCCTGCACGAAGGCGAACCCCAATGCAAGTCCTTTTGCAGAGGCCCGCCGTGCGGCGCCTGGATTGCCGGCCTGCGATGCACCGTGGGCGCTGCCGTTTGGCCGGTTCCAACCGTCGACCATTCTGAAGCCGTAGCGGCGGCGCACCCCGGCATACATGATTCGTACTATTGAAGCACATGGGACTCTGGGATAAACGGGGCTTCAATTTACTTTCGAAACGCAATATATGCCTTAAAGTGACACAACGTACCGCCGGCCGGACGAAAAAGAGCGCATGCGGATCTGCAATAAGGCAGGAAAAAGCGCCCGGTCGCGAGGGCCGGACGAGCCGGCCCGCACCGCAGCCGACTTGCCCCGGCGGTTCAAAAGAGCAGTGCGGCGCGTTGCGGAGGATGTCCACCCGACCGAGACAGGAGGAGGGTCATGAAGGAAAAAACCAGAAAGAATGTCTACACGGCATTCATCGGCGAGGCCAAGGCCTATTTCAGGCTGCTGGCCTATGCGCAGAAAGCCGAAGAAGAAGAAATCCCGCAGATCGCCCTTTTATTCCGCGCCGTCGCGGAGTCGGAACGGGTCCATGCCGCACGCCATCTGAACCTGGTCAAGGAACTTATCGTCAAAGACACCGACACCAATCTGGAAAAATCATTTCAACGCGAAAAATCCATCAGCGAGAATGAATACCCGGAGTTTGTCAAAGCCGCCGAAGAGGAAGGTGAACAGACCGCAGCCCTGACCTTCAGCCAGGCCCGGGATGTGGAAGGCTTTCACGCCAAACTTTACGAGCGCGCCCTTTACCAGGTGATCAAGGATACGGTCAAAGCGTATTACGTCTGCCAGGTGTGCGGCTACATCACCGATAAGAAGATACCGGCCAAATGCCCGGTCTGCGGCGCGCCGGAAAGTCAATTCAAGACCATCGGGGATCAATCCGGCGCCGGCGCGCAGTAATCGACGCAAGCGAAATGGTTCAACCCTTCGCAGTGCGGACCGGATGATGCCCGCATGTGCAAAGGGGCGGCTTGAACGGGCGGGCCGGAGGGCTACATGCGCATTTCCGGGGAAGCGCCCTCGACGGCGAATGTTTTCCGAGGTTCGCCTTCTTCGAACGCGGCGGCGCCCATCGCAAAAGGTGAGTCGAAATCTTCGCGATCGAGAATATCCAAGGTGCGGTGGATTTCAGGGCTGCCGGCCGTCCTTTGCACGTACTGGAACGTATACGCGCTGAACATGTTGTCGGGTTTCATGAGGTAGATGCCCAGCAGGATAGGCAGTGCGCTTTTGAACAGCAGAATGAAAAGAACCGTTTTCCAGACACCGTGTCCGGTCTGGACGCCGGATTGAAATTCGGTCATTCTGAACCCATGATCCATCGATTGGTAGACCGGGACGTGAAATGCAACCAGGATCGCGTCAAGCGCCATCCAGACCCCGGCGACCACCAGCATCAGCCCGATGATTTTCGCGGCCAGCTCGAACCGCGGTTTGTTCTCGCGCATCACCCTTCTCCTTTACCTGATTTCATTCCCGCGAGTACAGCAAGATAAATGCCACACTCGAAAACCCAGGAGAAAGGTGAAATATCAGGGGGATTGCGTTCCCGGCGATGCCCGGCGCCCCGGCCGCTTGCGCGAGACAGGCCAGGATGCGTGTTTTTTGTCAAAAAACCGTCACTTCTCCGCACGCCCATTGAATGCCCTCGGCGGTCCGGGTCCGGGTCGAGCTCTGTACATCCGAGTTGCCTCTCCCGATGGATGCGAATATCATACAAAAGAAATCGAACCCAAGGAGGCCAAATGCGTTGGAGCAAGGGACGCAGGAGTTCCAATATCGAAGACCGGCGGGGTATGCGGGTATCGTCCAAGATGGCCGGCGGCGGAATCGGCACCATCATCCTGATACTGGCGGCGCTCTATTTCGGAATCGACCCGTCGGTGATTTTTCAGCAGGCGGGGTCGGATGCCCCGCACACCGATTCGCAGTCGTACATTCCGACGGCGGAGGAAGACCAGCTCGCCGAATTCGTCTCCGTGGTACTGGCCGACACGGAAGATACATGGCACGCGATCTTCAGGGCAAACGGCGGCGAATACCGCGAGCCGAGACTGGTGCTTTTTTCAGGAGCCGTAGAATCGGCCTGCGGCTTCGCTCAGGCGGCCACAGGACCGTTTTACTGCCCGGCTGATGAAAAGATCTACCTGGACCTGAGCTTTTTCAGGGATTTAAAAACCCGTTTCCAGGCGCCGGGGGATTTTGCCCAGGCCTATGTCATCGCCCATGAAGTCGGGCATCACGTCCAGACGCTCACCGGCCTTGCCCGGAAGGTGCTGGAGGCCCGCAGGCAGGCCGGCACGCGGGAAGCCAATGCGCTGCTCGTGCGCCAGGAGCTTCAAGCCGATTGCCTTGCCGGGCTATGGGCCCATCACGCCGACCGGACGCGCCGGATCATCGAGGAAGGGGATGTCGCGGAAGCGCTCGGCGCGGCAAACGCCATCGGCGATGACCGCCTTCAAATGGAGTCTCAGGGGCGCGTCGTGCCCGACTCGTTCACCCACGGCACATCCGCGCAGCGCGTCGGCTGGTTCAAGCGCGGACTGTCGACCGGGAGTCTGGATGCCTGCGATACGTTCACGGACGATTGACACCTTATAACGCCGATCGTTCACCGAAATAAGATGTCTTCGCTCCTATTCTTTCAAATAAAGCTGTCCAGTCCTCAAAAAAGGTCAAAACACGGTCCGTCAACCGAACTAAGTTTCCAAGCATCGATGGCCTCGCGAGGGGTGATTATACAAAGAGGTCTGCTTATGCAGCCACGTTTGCAGCTGTTTTGGCACGCTGAAAGGGTATGACGTCGTCCCCGAAACCACCCGATCAGCATGCCGACCCTGCACCGCTTTACTTTTCGAACCACCAGAAGAATATGAAGATGATCCCGAATACGGCCACCAGCTTCAAAAAGAAAATGACCTGCTGACGCAGGGTACTTTCCCGTGCAGAATAACCAGGTCCGGGCTCCTGCGCGGGTCCGGCGCCATCGGTTTCCGGCGATTCCAAATCACGCTGATTATTCATGGCTCCTCCTTTCACGAAGGTTAAATTTTCAGTGCATAACGGCAACGCCGGTTGACTGCCCGCGATGCTCTTTCATCCTTTTTGATATACGCATGAACTTGACTCCGATGATCGTCGCCGAGACAATCAAAATCGAACCGAGCCATTCCCGTTTGCCGATCAGCCCCTGATCAAGCTTGCCGAAGCCGACAATCAGAGTCAAAACGCCCACCGCCAAAAACGAAATAATCAGGATGCAATGGACGTTGGCCACCAGAGCGTCACTCATCCACCATGGCTTTTTTTCTTTGAGGGAAAACAACAACAGGAAGCAAAAATAGAGTACTGCCAGGCAAATACCGGCCGTGCCGATTAAAAGCTGCATACGCACCTCCATTTCGGATCGATCAAACAAGCAAAAAGGACATCACGAATTCACACACTGATGTTCTTTCGGACCGTTATAAATCTCTTGATCGAACTGACAGGCGGTGTGCCGGAGGGGGGAGGTCCAAGACGAGGTGGGCGTGTCGATCGTGGCGCCGGTAAAAAATGCCGGTTTCGATGACTTCAGCCAACGAACGGCGATTCTCCAGCCCTTCTGCAAAATCGCTCGCATCCCAAAAAAATCTCGATCGCTTGAATTTAATCTTGCTTAAAGTAATCTTGTAATTTGTACTTCCATGGACTTCGACGCTTCCAGCGGCCGCATCGAAGCGAATTTCGGTTTCATCGCCGATTGGATCCCTGCGCCTGTCCGGAGCCCCGGACCAGCAGGCAAACAAGAGGGAAGCACACAGGAGCAGTGAGATTGCGCATCGGCCGGGAGATGCAAAAGCACGCTTATGCCTTTTGGTTTTCATCGCAACTTCCTATGCGCCGTCGCTGGTTGCCCGTGACGGAGCACTCACAGCTCCGACTTTTTCGAGTCATGCCCCTCAGGTTCCTTGGCGGCGCTGCGGAAGTTGCTGATGGCTTTACCCAGCCCCCCGCCGATTTCCGGCAACTTGCCGACGCCGAATATAATCAGAATAATTACGAGAATAATCATCAGTTCGGATGCACCGATCCCAAACATCTTCAGCCTCCTTAACGGTTCAAGCCGTTTATCGATGGCGCGGGTTGTTCTGAAACAAAGTCGGGTATTATAGATTGAGCGCCGAAGGGGGACCCCGGATGGGGATTGTAGTGCGGTCGGCGTTGCAGGCAAGGACAGGCGTGAACACGGCCACGCGGCCTGAGGATTGCGGCTTTATCTCGAAGGCGGTCTGCCCGGGGATCAAAGCGTCGATAAAAAGCCCGGGGAAAGAATTGAAGCTGGTTCGGTTGTCCAGTATGAATTCGGAATCGTTATGGACTTCGCAGTCGCGGATGACGGTTCCCGGGTCGACAGCGGTTTTTGCGATTCCGAATGTCCACGGCGCCTGGGTCAGCGTCACCACCGGCAGAAAAAAAAGGATCAGCGGCACGGAAACGAGGAGTCGGACCTTTTTCTTGACCGCTGGCATGTGATGGTTCCCCTAAACATCGGCATTGCTGTAATATGAGATGCTGCCGATAATTTTTCAATAGCATGGCAAAGATCACGAAATCAACTAGGCAACTGAGACCGGACCGGCCCCTTAAGTTTGCCTGAATGCCTGCCTCCTGTCTCGATCCATTGATGATTGCAGGGGCTTCAGTCACGCTAAAGAAGGAGCGCGCCGAAACGGCACACTCCTTCTGGGTTGCGAAGCGGCGCTTGCCTGCTCCTTATCGATTATTGACGTCCGTTATTCTTGTTCTTTTGTACCTCTCTGGTATTCTTTAGGCGTTGCGTCTGGATCAGCCACGTCAGGGCGGTCCATGGATTCCTGATTCTGCTTGTTCCAGGTCTTGGACTGACTCTTGGTCATCGACTTATCGTGCGTCATGGATTTGTCGCCGGACATGGACTTATCTTTGCTCATGGACTTTTCCATGGATCGATCCTGAGACATTGATTTCGTCCGTCCAGCTTCGTCCTGCCCGAAATAGGCATGTACTTCATTATAAACATCCCCGGAACCCTGCTCCAGGCTCGCCAGGTCATCTTCCTTGAACTTCGGGGCGCTCTTTACTCTATCTTCCGTCAGGTTTGCGATCAGAATATTGTCCCCCTGGAAGTTGAGGTCGTCCTGGACGGATGCAAACGGAATCGGAATCAAATCACCACCGACTCCCAGCACTCCACCTTCCGACAGCACGATGTATTCGAGTTCTCCATCAGTACTGAAAAGCAGGTCCTTTACGGTCCCAAGGTCTTGATTTTGATCATTCGAGATCGACTTTCCGATCAACTGATCGGCACTCATGACCTGCTTCTGATCCTGCACCTCGATTGCAGAACGTTCCTGCCGCACTTTTACATCTGCTTCGTCGGCGGATGCCGTACCCAGGAATAACATGCTCCCGGCAACAAAAGTACTTAAAGCAGCTGTAAATTTCATCTTCTTCATACGAGCCTCCTGTGGACATCGAATTTGAACCATCTTGAATGACAACAGCAGAGCTTGAATGACAACAGCAGATTCCCTGTTGCTGAATCAAAGTTAGTTCCAGCACGGTACGGAGTATATGGGTTTCAGCCTGTAAAAATGCGGCACGTACCGAAGGTCCGACGGCGGATGACTACAAAATACTGCCACCGGCGGTCGTTCCTCGCGGAATTCCGGGGGTCATCATACACATCGCGGATAGCCGGATACCTGGCGCGAGCTTTTCCAATTATGCCAGGTTGAAAGTTATGACTTCCGGCAGCAAGAACGGGCAGTGTTCATTGAGCAGAGATAATTTATCGGGCATTACGTGTGGCATTGGGTAGAGAATCGAAGCCGCATAAGCGGGCGCAAAGCGATAGATCAGTATGGTGTCCCCGGAATTGTGTTCGGAATTTTGTTCAAATTACGCTGGTCTTGCCCTCAGGGCCGATATCCATCGGACAATGTCTTTAGAAAAGCAACAATATCATCCTCTTCAGCCGGAGTCAGTTCTAAATTTCCTAATTCATCCATGTTGACGTTTTCAATCACTTCCGGCCGCGGCCAGCAACCCTGGGCGATTGCATCTTTTTCGGTCGTGAATTCGTCAGGACACACGGGCTTCACATCCCGGGTGTTGTAAAAGTGAACGATCCCTTCGAGGCTCTTGAAATAGCCGTTATGGCCGAACGCTTTCACGAAACCGTTCCCTGGACGTTTGTCGACGTTTCGTAACGTTGGAACTTTCATTTTTCCCCAAGCTTCAAGATAAAAATCTTCTCCGAATCCCGCGGATTTTAAAAACCCTCCGAGACCGCTGTCCACCCAGGCCAAACCTTCAGGGTTCCATTCCGGCTCGAAATAAAAGGGGTTCTGCGGATTCCGCGGCAGTCCGAGATTATCATATGTAAAATCAGTGAAAAGCGGTTCCACGTGGCAATCCGCACACATCGCCTTTTCGCCCCTGAACAGTTGGAGACCCCTCGACTCTTTAGGCGTCAGTTCAACCTCTCCGGCCATATAGGCGTCATACTTGGAGCTGAATTGATCGACTTCCGAGGACCGCTCGTAAGCAGCAATGGCCTGGGCGATGCGGTTGTAGGCTTCTGGTACGCTGCTGCAAATATCCTCGCCATAAACGGTTTTGAACAAGGAAGAATACTTGGAATTGCATACCCTGTTCACGACGTACGACGCGTCCGGCAGAGCCTGCTCCAATGGGTTTAAAAAAGGCCCCTGAGCCTGTTCAGCCAAGGGATCGCCCAAGACCCAACCTGTGGCCCGGCCATCCCAGAACATACCCCCTATCCATACTTCTTCATCTGCATCATAGTACAAAGGGGGGCTATCCCCGGCATAAGCGACTGCAGGAGGTTTCCGATTGCCAAACCTCGTCCGGACAGATCCAAAATATACCGACCCTTTTTTATTGATCCCCGGAACAGGGCCGGTCCATCCCACATTGGGTGCATGGCAGGAAGCGCAGGACTGATTGTTTTTAATTGATAAACTTTTATCGAAAAAAATGGCTTTCCCCAACTCCTCCTCGTCTGTAAGTACTTGCGTCATGGCGGATCCAGCTATTAGCGCCAAGAATAAAGCAAGGATGATAAGCACCTTTTTACCCATGGTTTCCTCCTTATGATGGTTCGAAGCTTGTCCAATCCAAAAACCGGCACCGAGCGGCTCTTAATTCGTTGTCCCCCCTTTCACTGGAATAATGTTTTGGAAAGAGTTGAAAAAGGATCAAGCATTCAGCCGGACTACGCTCAAGTCGCGGAATTGGGATATCAAACAAGACTATCTGCTTGGCGTTGGCGCTTCGCTTTGCCTTATGAACCCAGCGGTAAAAGGTGAGTTAAAGGAGTCTGAGGTGAGATAAGGTCGCTTACCAAATTATAGGCCGAACCACAAACAGTTTTTTCAACCTGGCGTTAGCGGCCAGAAAAAAGTCTCACACAGAATAAATCAGGGAGCACGGCTTGCGCCGGCTCGCAACCTGCCATTCCAGGAGACGATGAATGGTCTTGGCCTCCTTGCCGATCACCTCGATCATTCTCTGGGCAGCGCGCCCTGTGGGAGCGGCAAGCAGCACTTTAAGGCGCATGGCCTCGAGCAGCCTTACCAGAACCCTGGTCGCCGTTGTCTTTCAGCCGGGGACTCCGGTCAGGATCGAGAACTTTTCACAGGCGATCCCTGTGACAGCCGCCGCCTGTTCGTCACTTAGGAAAATGCCTTCGGATCCGCGCTTTTACAAGCACCACTTTAACCTGAGACCGGATGTCAGCCCTAAGACGTACAATTCCTTCGTGGCTGCGCAGGAAGCGGAACGTGTTGGGATCTGCCACTGGGCAATGAGGCGCCGAACGTTTGTGGGAGCTCTTCGCGCGGGGAACGGTGGCCTGGAGCTGTCCACTCTGAAATCAGCCGACGAGGTATACAGCACTGAGGAGTTGTGGTTTCGGCAGGTGGCGGTCACCGAGCGTGAACTGCGGATCGGAACGGAGCTGATCGAGAAGCTCGATGCACCGTTCCGATCCGCAGTTCAGAAATGACTACCGGACGAGGCTCTGGGAAATGATCCAGCGCAAAGCCGGAGGGGAAAAGATCAAAGTTGTTCCGCTTCATCTAAAGGAACCCACTCGGGAGGACGAACTGGTCAGAGTGTTGGAGGAGAGCCTCAGGCGAGTAAGGGCAAAGTGACTTGGAAAGAAAGATGAGTAGCCTATAACACGCGAATCACGGATGTAATCGTGGTCGATGATCAGTAGTCTATCGGAATGTTCGAAAAAGCATCCGTTCTGACTGTAATAAAAAGGCAGCCGTTTATTTCTTGACCTTACGGTACAGAAACAAGAGCAGTATGGCCCCGCCGATCGCCAGCAGCAAGCTCCCGATATTGAACCCCTCCACCGGACCGAGCCCCAGCATCGACCCGATAAAACCGCCTACGAACGCACCGGCAATCCCGATCAGGATAGTGACGATGATACCACCGGGATCCCTGCCCGGCATGATCAATTTCGCCAACGCACCGACGATCAATCCCATGATGATCCAGGAAAGAATTCCCACTTGAACCTCCTTTTTTGATGGATGGTTTGATAGAGCTGTTCCGCGTTTCCACGCCGGGTGGCTGAATCAGACTCATTCAAGTCAGCCTGCAGGATTGATTCTCCTATTCTGCTGATGGTTGGCGGGATCGTCAGGCAAAGCGCGCATCTTTCGCAAAGCGCACAGCTTCTGCGCATGAGGCATCAGCCTACAAGGTAGCGTTTCACATTGATTTCGTTCCACTCGATCCCGCTGCCGGGAGCGCTGCTCGGCACCGCACAGCCATTCTCGATCCGGATCGGCTCCGCCAGAACAGGGGACGCCCAGTCGACATATTCCAGCCAGTGGCGCGTGGGGGTTGCCGCCAGCAGATGGACGCTGACCTCCGGGAACAAATGGCAGGAGAGTGGCATGCCGGCCGCTTCCGCTATAGCTGACGCTCGCAACCAGCCGGTGACCCCTCCGATCTTCATAGCGTCTGGCATCCCCAGGTCGGAGGCGCCGGCTTTCAGGCACTGCGCCATCTCGTGCACTCCCCACCAGTTTTCGCCCATCTGGATGGGAGTGCGGGCCTTCTGCCGGATGACGGCGTACCCCTCGTAGTTGTCGGCCAGAGTGGGTTCTTCGATCCAGCACAGGCCTTCTCCGTCGAGCGCCTGGATGCGTCGGACGGCCTCGGGGACCGGCAAGGCCTGGTTGAAGTCCGACATGAGCAGGACGTCGCCGCCGACGGCGCCCTTCACAGCGTGCACGACCTCGATGTCGGTTTCGAGGTTCGGGTAGCCGAGCCGAACCTTTATCGCCTTGAAGCCGGAGGTCAAGAGAACCTGAGCCTCCTGTGCGACCCGCTCGGCGCCGATCATTCCCAGGCCGCAGCTGTTGTACGCTGGAATCGCGGTCAGATCGGCGCCCAGTGCCTGCGCCAGAGGAAGTCCTTGAAGTCGCGCCAGCGCATCCCAGGCTGCCATGTCGATGCCGGCCAACGCCATGCCCACGACGCCTTTGGCGCCAAGCAGGCGAAATTGCGCCTGCAGCCTGCGATCGAGCTCCAGGGGCGAGACAGCGAGGCCTTTGAGACCCGGCTCCAGGTTGGTTAGCAACTGGCGGACAGGCTTCAGCACCAGCGGCGTGTAGCAGAAAAGATAGGAATGCCCCGTCACGCCTTCTTCGGTCGATAGGTCGATCAGAATCAGGGGGGCGATGCCGATGATACCGCTGCTGGTCTGCAGGGGCAGCCGTAGCGGGGCTTTGACGGCGCGGACGCGCAGCCCGCTGATCGTAAGACGATTGGACGGCTGCATTTCTCCTCCTTGCTGGCAAAGGGGTCCCCGCTGAAGGGTCTGCGTCTCAAATTCTTACAACGACGCTAAACAGGGATCCGGTTACTCGATCACGTCGTTTGCGTTGGAACATATGCTCGGCGAAAAGTTTTGCAACCCGCTGCCGCAGAGGCTTGAGAATCGTCGGAACTTACACTTGTGGCTGGCAGTGGCGATGGGGCAGCGGTCCGAAGAGACGATTGCGGCGCGCCTGGCTCCCGCCCGCTTGCCCGGCCGGCGCCGCTCCCTGAACAGCCTGCGTCAGTGTTTTCCCGCCGCGCGTCGGGCTTCATCTAAAGCCGCCGCGGAACACGCCACGTCCTCCGCCGTCGTGGCCCAGGAGCACACGCTGATCCGGATGACCGGCTCGCCGTTCCAGACGGCGCCGCCGCACCAGCACACGCCGGACTTCTGGATTCGGTCGAGGGTAGCCTCCGTTAGCTCCGGCGTGTCGCAGGCGACCAATACCTGGTTGAAAACCACCTCGTTTAGGACGCGGAAGCCCCTGTCCTGCAGCACCCCGGCGAACCTCCGGGCGTGGCCGCAGAGCCGGTCCACCAGCTCCTCCACCCCCGCCCGGCCGAGCGTGCGCATAGCGGCCCAGAGCTCGACGGCCCTCGCGCGCCGCGACATGTCCGGGGTGTAGTGCATGCCGTCGCGCCGCTCGCCCGTTGGAAGGTACGAGGCGGCCGCCTGCATGGCGTCCGTCAGTGCCTCGCGCTGGCGGCACAGCACGATGCCGCAGTCGTAAGGGACATTGAGCGTCTTGTGGGCGTCGGCGGACCAGGAGTCGGCCATGGCGCTGCCCTGCAACAGGTGTCTTTTGGACCGCGAACCGGCCGCCCAAAGGCCGAAGGCGCCGTCGACGTGGACCCAGGCGCCAGCCTGCCTGGCACGCTCGCAGACCGCCTCGAACGGGTCGAAGCTGCCGCTGTTGACGTTGCCGGCCTGGGCGATCACCAGGCAGCGGCTGTCCAACTCCGGCAGCCGGTCCGCCCGGAGGCGCCCCTGCTCGTCGGCGGGTACGACTTCCACACGCGCCCGGCCGAGGCCCAGCAGTGCCAGCGCCTTGAACACGGTGGCATGAGCCTGTGCGCCCAGCACTACGCGCAGGGGTGGCGCGCCGAACAGGCCGTCAGCGCCCGCGTCCCAGCCCTGGCGCCTGAGCAGGGTATTGCGTCCCGCGGCCAGGCCGCACAGGGTGGCGGTCGAGGTGCCGGCGACAAAACCGGCGGCCGTCCCGGCAGGCAGCGCCAGCAGATCCACCAGCCAGCGCTCGCAGGTCGCCTCCAGCTGGGAGACGAGGGGCGAGGTCGTGTACATGGCGGCGTTCTGGTCCCAGACGTCCGACAGCCAGCGTGCCGCCAGGGCGGCCGGAACCGAGCTGCCGTTGACGAAGCCGAAATATCTCCCGCCAATCTGCGCCACAGTGGCCGGCGAGCCGTACTCGTGCAGCAGGCGCAGGGTCTGCGCCGCATCGCCGGGGTCCTCCGGGAAGGGTTCCTCGAAAACATCCAGCGCTCGAACCGCTTGCTCGCTCGGGAAGACATTGCGCTCTCGGACACGGTCCAGGTAGTCAAGCGCATATGACTTCGCCTGCTCGAAGAGTTCTTTGCCCCTCATCTGCGCGGACATCCGCTCCTGGAGACCGGGTTCGGGCTGCATGGAGAATTCCTTTCCGCGGGATTTGAAAGCCGCGCTGATCACCTCGAGCGCCGCGACGCGAGCCTCAGGGGAGACGACCTGCACGTACTCCCGGATATCCTCGAGGTGCGCCTGAACGGCTTGCTTGTCGATACCGGCCGGCGCGTACACGGCAAACAGGACGTTGCGGGTCCCGCCGGCGATCTGCGTCCGCTGATCGGGGCCGTAGACGATGCTCGAAATCACTCCCGCCCGGTCGGCCATCAGCATGTCCCCGGATTTGACCGTCTGCTCTTTGCCGCGCAGCAGCGTGTATTGCTCGCCGCCGGCGACACCCACAGTGACGGGCAGCTGCAGCCGGTCGAGGTCGTGGCCCGCGGTCAGCAGCAGGTTTTTGACTTCGGCCATGAACATGGCCTCCACCAGGGCGGCCACACT
>JAEYRZ010000203.1 GCA_023435265.1 Pseudomonadota bacterium | reverse complement strand
AAACTCGCTGCGCTCAGACAGGCGGGACGCTTTTGCTGCGCTGCGCCAAGCGGACTACGAAATGCGCTGCAAATGGCAGGCAGGACCCGCCACACCGGGTGCCGGCGGACGGAATCGCGGTCCGCGGTTTGAATCGGTCCATGGTGTAGGCGTTTGTACAATTGCAGGAAATTAGGAAAACAATTTCATAGTTCTTTTCGCCTCCGGAGAAAGCCCGGCGTTGCCGCTTCATCGCCTTCATCCACGATAACAGACCGAAGCAAATGAATAAAATCGTTCGCCGCCGGCAGCGCGCCATCACGGCATGCCCTTTGCTTAAGGGAGGCCGGGTTTGGTGTTTGTGTTTATCAAGGAGGGTCGCATGAAAAGGTTTGCAGGATTGCTGGCTTTAGTGCTGATGGCGTTTTTTACGAACACCGGTATATCGGCAGGGGCACCGATAGCCGATCTTTCTATCGAGAATTCGGGGTTTCTGGAAAAATTCAAATTTTATGTCGAGATCTATGTGGTTCAACGTACAGGCAGCGATCCATTCAGCTTGGGTAACGCTACATTGCGCTTTACCTACAACGGCACGGTGCTCTCGAGTCCTCTCTTAGAGGAAGCCAATCCAACGTTCAGCACCGGCAATTACGCAATGAATGTGACCTCGCCGGGGGCGGGTTCAGCAGAGTTGAACATCACCTCGGCCGGAGTCGCCGGATCGCCGATTACGACTTCCAAGGTACGGCTCGCCCGGATCTCCTTTGTGATCGACCCGGATCCTTCAATCTATCGCCTCGAAACATCACCCTTTGTGTTCGTGACGTTATTTAGTTCGATGACCACTTTCGAAGGCGTTAGCGTGACGCGGTTTTATACAAATCTGAGCGCGCAGGCGATGATATGTAGACCGACCATCGGCGGCACAGACGATATCAACATCCCGGTCGGTCAGCCTTATAGCTTCACCCCAGTGGCTGTGGCCTGTGCCAACGCCGGTCCGTTGACCTTTGCTGTTTCGCCCGATCCTCTTCCGGAATGGCTGAGTTTCGACGCAGCCACCGGCGGGCTCTCCGGCACTCCGACCTTTGCCGATCGCGACACAACCACCATTACAATAACCGCAACGGATACCGCGGGAGATTCGGCTCCGCTCGTCTACGATCTGACCGTCGGCTGCCCGGCGGAGGCTCTATCAATCAGCAACACCCCGGTTGCGAGCGCGAACGTGGGAACGGCTTATCAGTTCGACGTGGACGTTGCCGGCGGCTGCGGCGTTGTCACCTACAGCATGAGCGCCAACGCACCGGCCTGGCTGCAGCTCGATCCAACCACCGGCATGCTCAGCGGAACGCCGGCCTCCGGCGATGTGGGCACCACAGAAGGAATTCAAATTACGGCGACGGACGAGAATAACGGATTCGATGGCGTTGAATTCGATCTTTCGGTTTATCGGCAATCAAACGACGGCGGTGGCGGCGGCGGTTGCTTCATCTCCACTTTGCTTCCGTAATGCAATCCGAACCTGACGAGATTGTGTAATAAATTTCTCATTGGCAAAAATAACTATGGTGTCAATTCCCTAATTGTTCTTCGGGCAAGAGACGGAACCAGTTGTGAAGGATTTTAAGTACCTGATATCCGGAGTAAAATTATTGTATCTCATATTCCTTGTATATTCAATTTCGTGGCATATTCGTTGCAAAATGCGCAATCAGTTTGGCATTTACAAACGCTCGGCGTTTATCGGGGCATGAAGTGAGAGGAGGGGATCAATGAGAAAATTTTTATCCAGTTTAACTGTCTTGCTCTTGATTTTAGGAGCAGCGGCATCGGCGAATGCGATACAGTACAGTTACAGTAGCGCAAGCATAACCTTGGACGGTATTGGTTATGCCGACTCGGTAGGGCTTGCAGATGCGGGTTATGTTTCCGCAGGGCTCGCGATGGCCGTGAACCAGAGTGATTTTAACGTTGATACTTATTGTAGCTATTTATTAGATACCTGGGCTGAAGCATCCACCAGCTCCTCTTCCGCTGCCACCGGCATTAGCTGGAATGATGGTCATTATTATTTGAAATCGGAAGCCGAAGCCTACGCGGGAGGTGGGTACGGTCCGCAATCAGGTGCCCTTGGGGGGAATTTTGCTGCCGTTTATGACCTCTCTGTCGATGTGGATACATATTTCTGGATTACTGTTCCGTATACACTTCTCGCCGGTACATCGGGTGATGGATCTGGTGCGGCGGGATCAGCAGCATTGTTGGGGCTGTATTACGGTCAGGAAATGGATGGAAGCTGGCTGGCATTGACCAATGGCAGTCAGAGCGATAACGGCACGTTGACCCTCGAATTCTGGATGAATCCCGAAACTTCATATAAGCTTTTTGTCGGTACCGCTGCTTATGCCTATGCCTCCGAAGCCGCCCCGGTTCCCGAGCCTGCCACGATGATGCTGCTGGGCGTGGGACTGGTCGGCATGGCCGGTCTGGGACGCAAACGTTTGTTCCGGCGAAACTGATCCGCGAAGCATGCGCAGGCTTGACGTGATCTGATCCTTCTGCATACCGTCGTTCGAAACGAAGCCCTCGGGATGGTCCCGGGGGCTTCGTTTTTTATTCGGCCGTGCGGCAGGGTTGGTTTTGTGGCGGCGTCAGGTCGAGGTCGTAGCGTTCTTCGGTGAGGCTGCGGCCCCAGAGCTGCGCGGGGTGGGCTTCGGTGGGGCGGAAGCCGGCCGCGCGGTAGAGGTGGGCGGCGGCGGGCAGGCCGCGCAGGGTCCACAGCATGACGGTGCGGTAGCCGGCGCTGCGGCAGAAGGCCAGGGCTTGGTCCAGCAGGCGGCGCCCCAGGCCCTGGCCGCGGCACTCGGGGTGCGTCAGGAACCAGCGCAGCTGGGCCTCTTCGGCCGAGCGGTGCACGATGGCGATGCAGCCCACGAGGCGCTCCCCGCGCTCGGCCAGCCAGAGGCGGTCGCGCTGCGGGTCGTGCGCGTTTAAAAACTTCACCAGGCCGTCGGCCACATAGCCTTCGAAGGTGTAGTCGAGCTGGTACTCGGCGCCGTAGACCAGGCCGTGCAGGCGAATGACGGCGCCGATGTCGCCGGGTTTGAGCGCGCTGCGGATCCGGATGGGAACGGGGGCGATTTCGGGTTCGGGCATGTCCTGCCTTTTACGGTATAGGCGGCTGCGGCCGCCCGCTCTTTTTCTTGCGCCACTGATACAGCACGGCCAGGGCCATGATCAACAGGCCGGCGGAATCGGTCGTCAGTCCGGGATCGATCAGCATCAGGCCGGAGCCGAAGAAGACGATGCGCTCGAACCAGCGCATGGGCGCCAGGAAGAAGCCGACCATGGCCACGCCGGCCCCGAACATGCCACAGCAGGCGGTGACCAGGTTGTGGGTCAGGGACCAGGCGGTGGTGTCGATCATCAGCATGGCCGGGTTGAAGACGAAGATGTAGGGGATCAGAAACGCCCCGATGGCCAGTTTGGTCGACTCGAAGCCGGTCTTCATGGGATCGGACTTGGCGATGCCCGAGCCGGCGTAGGCGGCCAGGGCCACGGGCGGCGTGATGTCGGCCACGATGCCGAAGTAGAAGACGAACATGTGCGCGGCCAGGGGGTGGACGTCGAGCATGATCAGGGCCGGCGCGGCGATGGTCGAGGTGATGATGTAGTTGGCCGTGGTCGGCGCGCCCATGCCCAGGATGATCGAGGTGACCATTGTGAAGAAGAGCGAGAAGAGCAGGTTGCCGCCGGCCAGATCGACCAGGCCGGCGCCGAGGCGCAGGCCGATGCCGGTGAGCGTCACCACGCCGATGATGATGCCGGCCGTGGCGCAGGCGATGGCCACGCCCACGGCGTTGCGCGCTCCGGCTTCGAAGCCGTCCAGGATGTCCTTGAGGCTCATGCGCGTGCTGCGCCGCAGGAAAGAGGCCAGGATCGTGACCGCCAGGCCCATGAGGGCGGCGTACAGGGGCGTGTAGCCGGCGATCAGGAAGCCGATGATCGCCGCCAGCGGCAGGAAAAGGTGGCCGCGTTCGGCCATGACCGTGGAGAAGCGCGGCAGTTCTTCGGGCCGCATGCCGCGCAGCTTGAGGCGCCGGGCCTCGAAATGCACTTCGATGAAGACGCCGAAGAAGTAGAGGCAGGCCGGAATGGCCGCCGCCTTGGCGATGGTCAGATAGGGCACGTTGAGGAACTCGGCCATGATGAAGGCCGCCGCGCCCATGATTGGCGGCATGATCTGACCGCCGGTGGACGAAGAAGCTTCGACGGCAGCGGCGAATTCGGGTCGGTAGCCCAACCGTTTCATCATGGGGATGGTGAAGCTGCCCGACTCCACGGTGTTGGCCACCGAGCTGCCCGACACGGTGCCTTCCAGGGCGCTGGTCACCACGGCCACCTTGGCCGGGCCGCCCGAAGCGCGGCCGGCGATGGCGTTGGAAATGTCGATGAAGAGCTGCCCCAGCCCCGACTTTTCGCGGAACGAGCCGAAAAGTACGAAAAGATAGATGAAGGTGGCCGACACGCCCAGCGGAATGCCGAGGATCCCCTCGGTGGTCAGGTACATGTGCGAGGCGATGCGCTGCAGGGAGTAGCCGCGGTGATCGAGAAAGCCGGGGAAATAGGGCCCGAAGTAGGCGTAGAGCAGAAATACCGAGGCGATGGTCACGATGGGCCAGCCCACCACGCGCCGGGCCGCCTCGAGCGTGAGCAGGATCCCGAAGCCGGCCATGATGTAATCGATGGTCTGGTAGTCGCCGCCCGCCTCCATGATGCGGACGTAGTTGAAGGTCAGATAGAGCCCCACGAACACCGCGAAGGCTGCGAACAGCCAGTTGTACCAGGCCAGGCGGTTTGCGGCCTTTTTGGAGCGCAGCGGAAAGAGGAGGTACACCAGCGCGAAGGCGAAAGCGAGATGGATGGAGCGCTGCATCTGCGCGGGCAGCAACCCGAAGGCGGCGGTGTACACCTGGAAGCAGGAGAAGGCCACGCCGATGGTGTAGACGATCCATCGCGAAAGGCCGCTGAGTTTGCGGGCCCTGGATTCCTTGTCCACTTTCTTGAGGATGGCTTCCAGTTCCTCCTGCGACACCTTGTCGGCATTCGGATCGGCAGCTCCCTGCGGGCCTGCCGGACTGTTCTTCTGGGGATGATCATTCACCGGAACACCTGCCTTTTGATCGATGCAGTGGAGAAATGGGGCGAATGCGCAGGGTCAGGGCACTGCCCGGCGCGGCCAGCTCGGCAAGGCGGATGTCGCGGCCCCTGAACGTCAGAGTGTGCTGCGCCACGCGCCCGACGCGCACGACGATCTCGGGTACCGGGCGGTTGACCGTCCATTCCAGCCGGCCGTCTTCGAGAACCCGAAAGGTGCCCTGCTCGGTCGTCGCCTCCGGCATGCCGGCGCCGAAGGCGTCGAAGCGCGAACGGACGATCACGATATGGTCGCCCCGCGCCCGGAGGGTGTCGAACACCGGCCTTTTGTTCACCGAATGAATGAACGACAGGATGAACTCCTCCTCCGGCCGCACGACGGAGCACCAGCGGACTTCGCCCGAGTCGGCGCTGCTGATTTCGAGCACCGCCGCCCGGGGGCCGCACCGCAGAGAAAACCCGGCCGCCAGCAGGATGCCGGCGGCCAGGAGACTCGCTGCGATGTTCCGGCGCCGGAGTGCGTTGCGGGGCCGGGAGAAGGGGACGCCGACCGCTATTTGACACCTTTTTCTTTGTAGTATTTCTCGGCGCCCGGATGGAACGGAATCGAAACGCCCGTGACCGCGGTCTTCAAATTGAGCTCATTGCCTTTGGCATGCGCCTGGGCCAGCTGCGCCTGGTTCTCGAACATGGTTTTGGTCAGGTTGTAGACCACATCGTCGGGAATTTCCGAATTGACGATCAGCACCGCGTTGACGGCCACAGTCTTCACATCGGCCGCCTGGTTCTTGTAGGTGCCGGCCGGTACGGTGGCTTCCGACAGGAACGGGTATTTCTGCGACAGCTTGGCGACGGTGTCGCCGGCGATGGGCAGGATGGTGATCGCGTTCTGGGTGCTGATATCCATGATCGCGGCATTGGGAATGCCGGCGGTCACGATGAAGGCGTCAATGTGCTTGTCCTTGAACTGCTCGGCGCTTTCCGAAAAGGAGAGGTACTGCGGATTGACGTCTCCGCGGGACATTCCGTAGACATCCAGCAGCTGCCGGAAGTTCGCCTCGGTGCCGCTGCCCGGCGCGCCCACGCCCACTTTCTTGCCCTTCAGGTCGGTGAAGGACGTGATGTCGCCGTCCGCGCGTGCCACCACCTGAATGATTTCAGGATAAAGCACCGCGATGGCATTCATTTTGGTCAGCTTCTCCTTGAAGGCTTCCTTGGCGTTGAAGGCGAAATCCAGGGTGTCGCTCTGCACCAGCGCCAGTTCGGCTTCTTTCTTGTTCACCAGCCGGACGTTTTCGGCCGATGCGCCTGTGGTCTGGGCGGTCACGCTCATGCCGGGTATTTTGGCATTCCAGATGTTGGCCATGGCCCCGCCGAACGGATAATAGGTTCCGGCCGTACCACCCGTGGCCAGGATCAGGCGCACATCGGCTGCCTGGGCCGCCGCGGCCCCGGCCGCGAAAAGGAACAGAACCGCAATCGCTAACGTCTTTTTCATGGTTGCCCCCTCTTATTGAAGATTGATGAATGCCTGGATCTGCGACACGGAAGATGGTGATAGTAAAATAGTCGTGCAAGCGTGTCAATTTGTATGATTCGGCCGGCATGGGCAATCGCAAAAACCCCGCTCCCGCAAATACTTGAACCGCTCTATTTACAAAACCTTCTGCAGGCCTGAAGTTTTGATCCGGATTTGTGGGGAGGGCTTATGGCCGGGCGAACCATCTGGAAGGGCGCCATCCGTTTCGGCGAAGTGAACATTCCGGTGAAGCTGCACAGTTCGGTGCGCGAGCAGCGCATCGCTTTCAATCTGCTGCACGCCGGGGACAGGGTTCGTCTGCGTCAACAGATGGTCTGTTCGCATGACGACATGCCGGTGCCCCGGGAGCATCAAATCAAAGGCTATGCCGTGGCGCCCGGCCGGTATGTGCTCCTCTCGGACCAAGAAGCGGCCGGGCTCGAGCCCGAGGCCGACCGCACGATCGAGGTCCTCGAATTCGTGGGCGGCGCCGAAATCGACCCCCGCTACTACCGGCGGCTTTACTACCTCGAACCGGACGGCGGCCGCAAGCCGTTCAGCACGCTCTGCGCGGCCCTGGATGAAACCGGACTGGTCGGGGTGTGCCAGTGGCGCATGCGCCGCCGCCCTTACCTGGGGGCGCTGAGGTCCGGCCGTTTCGGGATCGAGCTGCTGACGCTGCGTTTTGCCGACGAAGTTGTGGAGCGCGCAACCCTGGAACTGCCTGAGGTGCGGGTCAGCGAGCGCGAGATGAAAATCGGCATCGAGTTGATCGAAAATCTGAGCGCCCCCTTCAAGCCCGAGCAGTTCCGCAACGAATACCAGGCCAAACTGCGCGAAGTGATCGAGCAGAAGGCCGCCGGCCGCGAGATCAAGATCGTGCCCTTCCGGCCCCGCCGGGCGACTCCCGGCGATGCCCTGGTGCAGGCGCTGGAAGCCAGCCTCAAACAGGCGCGCGGCCGATGAGCGGCGTGGCGCGATGTTCCGGATGCCGGCAGGGCGACATGCCCCGCGGTCTTGCGCCCATGGGGAGCCGGACGGCGGCGCTGCCGTCCGCGTCGGGATGGCATTTCGAACACAAGTGGGACGGGGTGCGCATCCTGGCCTATTGGGACGGTCAAAGACTGACGCTCGCCGGCCGGACGCGCCGTGATGTAACGCGACGCTACCCGGAGCTGCACGACCTGGGCCTGCGCCTGGGGCAGCCGTTCGTGCTGGACGGCGAGGTCGTGGCCCTGGACCGGGCCGGCCGGCCCAGTTTCGGCCTGCTGCAGCATCGCATGCACGCCGGTGCCGAGCAGGCCGCGCAGTGGGCGCGCATCCAGCCCGTGCGGTACTACCCGTTCGACATTCTCTTTCTGGAGGGCTGGGTTCTGATGGACACGCCATATGCCCAGCGGCGCAACATCCTGGGACGGCTGCAGATCGACCACCCGTACTGCCGGATACCGCCCAGCTACGCGGACCGCGGCCAGGCGGTGCTCGAATCGGCATTGCGGCACGGCCTCGAAGGGATCGTGGCCAAGCGTAGCGACAGCCGCTACGAACCGGGACGGCGTTCGGGGGCCTGGCGCACCGTCACGCTGGTTCAGCGGCACGCGCTGGTGGTGGGCGGATGGCGGCCGCAGGCAGGCGCCGGCCGGGTGGGTTCGCTGCTGCTCGGCTATTATAACGGCCGCGGATTGATGTATGCCGGCAGCGTGGGCTCGGGGTTCGGCGATGACGTGCATGCGCTCCTTTCCGCCCGCCTGCGCGCGCTGGCGAGCGGCGAAAACCCGTTTGCCGGGCCGGCGCCCGGGCTGGCGGTGAATTTCGTGAAGCCCCGGCTGGTGGCCGAAATCGAATACCGCCGCTGGCCGCAGGCCGGACTCATCCAACAGGCAGCCTTCAAGGGACTGCGCGACGACAAGGCGGCCGGGGAGGTGCAGCGGCCGAACCACGCGCTTGCGCAGGACTGATGAAGCATATGGCAGGGCCCTCTTCCGATTGCGGCAGTTTTAGTTTGACGGCACCGTAAAAAGTCCGTCGGCCTTTGCTGGTCCGTGAGCTGAAAGCTGAGTTGGACGCTGAAGGTGAAAGCTGAAATCTGAAAGGAAGGTATGCGGTCTAACTTTTATAAATAGATCCCATCATTTCTTTCACCTTTCAGCTGCACTTTCACCTTATACGATTTCATCTTTATTGAAACGAAAGGATTCATGACATGCCCGCAAGAAGCCTCTGGTCCGGCACCATCAGTTTCGGGCTGGTGGCCATTCCCATCCAGCTGGTCAGCGCCGTGCGGCGCGGAGGCATTGCCTTCAACCTGCTGCACGACGCCGATTACGCCCCGCTCCGGCGCCGCATGATCTGCCCGGAGGAAGATCGGGCCGTTCCTCGCGAGGAGATCGTGCGCGGGTACGAAATCGCCCCGGGAGAATATATTCCCATGTCCGACGAGGAGCTGGCCTCGGTCGCGCCCGAGCGCAGCCGTTCGGTGGAGATCATGGATTTCGTCCGCCTGTCGGAAGTGCCGCCGGTCTACTACAGCCAACCTTACTATCTTGTGCCGGGCAAGGGCGGCGAGAAACCGTACCGCCTGCTGGCCGATATCCTGAGCCAGCGCGGCCGGGCCGGACTGGCCCGCTTCGTGATGCACGACCGGGAGTACCTGGTCGCCGTGCAGCCGCTTCAGGACGCCCTGGGCCTGATCAAGCTGCACTATGCACAGGACGTGCTGGACGCCGAAGCGCTGCAGCCGGAAGAGCGCGCCGTGGACGCGCCGTTCAAGGAGCGCCTCAAGCAGATCATGCAGGAGATGCGCGCCGAATTCGATCCGGCCAAGTACGCGGACCCGCGCCGCGAGGGAATCAAGCGCCTGCTGGACGAAAGGATCCGCGCCGGCGCGACGGTCGAATCGCCGGATGCCGCGGCCGCGCCGGAAGAGGAAGAGCCCGACGACCTGCTCGCCGCCCTGGAAGAGAGCCTGCGGAACGCCGACGGGTGATGGGTCCCATGAAGTGCGCGCCCGCCCGGCGTCGGGCGGCGTTTTCGGAAAGCCGTGGAGCAGGTTCCGGACCGCTCTTCCGCCGCGCCGCCCCTGCCCTGCCGAATCATTCGATCCCGTATGCCGCCAGCTTGCGCCGCAAGGTGTTGAGCCCGATGCCCAGGGTCTTGGCGGCCTGGGATTTATTGCCGGAATGGTGGCCGTAGACGCGCAGGATGTGCTCTTTTTCCATGGCGGCCAGATCGCGCAGCTGGGCAGGCGGCTGGAAAACCGAAAGCAGGCCGCCCTTTGCGGAGCCACCCACATGGCCGGGAAAATGGGCCACGTCCAGGGGGCGGCCTTGGGCCAGGGTGACGGCCGACTGGATCACGGCCTTGAGTTCGCGCACATTGCCCGGCCAGGGGTAGGCCATGAGCACCTCGAGCGCCTGAGGCGTGATCCGGTGCCCGGGATCGGCATATTCTTCGTATTTCCCGACAAAGGCATCGATCAGCAGCGGGATGTCCTCGGTGCGCCGGCGCAACGGCGGCAGGTTCAGCCAGCCGCCGCGGATGCGGTAATAGAGGTCCTTGCGAAATGCGCGCCGCGCCATCATGCAATCGAGGTCTTCGTGCGTGGCGCCGATGAAGCGCAGATCGACGCAGACGCGCGCGCCGCCCTCCGCGC
Source organism: Pseudomonadota bacterium (assembly GCA_023435265.1). Lineage (GTDB taxonomy): Bacteria > Desulfobacterota > Desulfobacteria > Desulfobacterales > Desulfosarcinaceae > UBA2230. Next base: position 4,203 of record JAEYRZ010000203.1, on the reverse strand, counting down.
GGCAGAATTCGCCCTCCTGCAGGACGCGCAGGAGTTTGCCCTGCAGATGCAGCGGCAGGTCCCCGATCTCGTCGAGGAAGAGGGTGCCTTGATGCGTGTGCTCGAGAAACCCGCTGAATTCGGCCGCGGCCCCGCCGGGCGCCGCGCGGCTCTGGCCGAACAGCTGCGCCTCGAAGCGGTTGGGCGCGATCGAGGCCATATTGATGAGCGTAAAAGGATGATCGGCGCGCGGACCGGCGTTGTGGATGGCCCAGGCCAGCAGCTCCTTGCCGGTCCCGCTCTCGCCCGTGATCAGGAGTGGAACGTTGCTGGATGCGTGCAGTTCGGCCTCCTTGAGCACGCGCAGCATGACGGGCGAGGCGGTGATCAAGGGCGCGAACGGCGCCGGGTTGACCAGTTCGGGATGGATCTGGCGTTTTTCCAGGTCCAGGATGTCGAGCAGCCGTTTGCGCTCCAGGGCCTTGGGCAGGATCAGCGCCAGCACATCCTTGGCCACCGGTTTGACCAGGTAATCGTAGGCCCCCTTCTTAAGGCATTCCACCGCCGTACGGGCTTCGTCGATCGAGGTGATCATGATGCACTCGGTGCCCGGGCTGTGGTTCTTGATATGCTCCAGCATGGCCAACCCGTCCAGTTCGGGCAAGGTCATGTCGATCAGCGCCAGGTCGAAGGCCGGCTCCTCTTCACAGGCCCGCATCGCCTCCCGGGGATGGGCCGTAAGCCGCAGGTTGTCATAACCGATGGCGCGCAGCTTACCGGCCAGCAGTTCCATATAGTCACGGTCGTCGTCGATGATCAGGATGCGATTGGCCACGTTGCGCTCGCGTTTTGCGGGTTGCCGCTTTTCCGGGTTTTCATCGAAGGTGTGCCGAATCGGCACAACATACGCCCCTGATATTCCACTTTGGCATATTTGTCCAGATCGGAGTCATGCCAGACGCCGTTTCGGGCACCTTTTTTGTAACGCACCGGATTCAATCCCTTTAATAGCGCTTGACCTTTGTGTTCCATTTTGGCACTGTCGTCCGTGCAGTTGCGTGGCGTTCTGCGGCCGTGAGCCGCCGCATGCGAAGACGAAACATCCAACCGAATGAGGGATTTCAATGGAAGCAGAAAATAAACACGGCGTCAAAAAAGACGTCGTGGGATCCGTCCTGGTGGTGGGCGGCGGCATCGCCGGCATTCAGGCCTCCCTGGACCTTGCGGACTCCGGCTACCTGGTCAAGATGGTGGAGGACAAATCGGCCATCGGCGGCGTCATGGCTCAGCTGGACAAGACCTTTCCGACCAACGATTGCTCCATGTGCGTGATTTCGCCCAAGCTGGTCGAAGCCGGGCGGCATCTCAACATCGACCTCTACACCACCACGGAAGTGGAGAAGGTCGAAGGCGAGGCCGGCAACTTCAAAGTCACGCTGCTGCAGCGGCCGCGCTACATCGAGCTGGACAAATGCACGGCCTGCGGCGAGTGCGCCAAGGCCTGCCCGATCAGCGTGGCCAATACCTTCGACGAGGGCCTGCGCGACCGCAAGGCGGCTTTCAAGCTCTACCCCCAGGGCATGCCCAGCGCCTACGCCATCGACAAGCGCGGCACCGCGCCCTGCAAGGCCACCTGCCCGGCGCACGTCAGCATCCAGGGCTACATCGCCCTGATCAACGACGGGCGCTACAAGGAAGCCCTCAAGCTGTTCAAGCAGGACCACCCCTTCCCGGGCGTGTGCGGCCGCGTCTGCCACCATCCCTGCGAAGGCAAGTGCACGCGCAACGACGTGGACCAGCCGCTGGCCATCCGCGAGCTGCACCGCTTCCTGGCCGACTGGGAAAAACAGAGCGGCGAGACCTACATTCCCGAGATCAAGGCCGAAAAGCGGGCCGAGAAGATCGCCGTGATCGGTTCGGGTCCGGCCGGCCTCGCGGCAGCCTACAGCCTTCTGTTGCAGGGCTACGGGGTGACCATCTTCGAGAAGCTGCCCGAGCCGGGCGGCATGATGCGCGTCGGGATTCCCGAATACCGTTTGCCGCGCGACATTCTGGCAAGTGAGATCGATGTCATCCGCAAGATGGGCGCCGAGATCAAGTGCGGCGTCGCCTTCGGCCGGGACATCACGCTGGAGAGCCTCAAGGCCGACGGCTACAAGGCGTGCTTCATGGCCATCGGTTTGCACGGCGGCCGGCGCCTGGGTGTGGAGAACGAGGACGCCGAGGGCGTGCTGCAGGGCGTCGACTTCCTGCGAGACGCGGCCATGGGCAAGGAGGTCAAAATCGGCCAGGATGTGATCGTGGTGGGCGGCGGCAACGTGGCCATCGACGTGGCCCTGACCGCCAAGCGCAAGGGCGCCAAAAACGTCACCCTGGTATGCCTCGAAAAACGCGAAGAGATGCCGGCCTGGCAGCATGAAATCGAAGAGGCCCTCGAAGGCGACATCAAGATCGTCAACAGCTTCGGCCCCAAGGCGTTCTTCATCGACAAGAATAAAAAGGTGTCCGGCCTCGAGTTCAAGACCTGCACCGCGGTATTCGACGAAAACCGGCGCTTCAATCCGCAATACGACGACAACGCCTGCCAGCCCTTCTTCGGCGACACGGTGATCATCGCCATCGGCCAGAGCACCAATCTTGACGGCATCAAGGAGCAGGGCGTCGCAATCTCCCGCCCGGGCGGCCTTGCGGCCGATCCGGTGACCCTCCAGACGCCCATCGAGTGGGTCTTCGCCGGCGGCGACGCCTTCTACGGACCCAAATCGGTGGTCGACGCGGTGGCCTGCGGAAAAGAAGCGGCCGAGAGCATTCATCGGTTCGTCAATGGCCTCGACCTGAAAGAGGGCCGCGAGAAGAAATGGGAGTACGTGAAACCCGAGACCGCCGACGAGGTGAAGAAGAACCGCGTCAAGGTGCGCTGTCTCGATCCGGCGGCGCGCGAGTGCAATTTTCTGGAAGTGTCGTTCGGCTACGACCAAGCCGAGGCCAAGGCCGAGGCCGAGCGCTGCCTCAAGTGCGGCATCTGCTCCGAGTGCTATCAGTGCGTGGACGCCTGTCTGGCGAAGGCGGTCAACCACCAGATGCAGCCCAAGCGCATCGAGGTGGAGGTGGGATCGATCATCCTGGCCCCCGGCTTCTCGCCCTATAACCCCAGCAAGCACGAATATTATGCCTACGCCAAGCATCCCAATGTGGTGACGGCGCTGGAGTTCGAGCGCATCCTGTCGGCTTCCGGGCCCTTCCAAGGCCACCTGGTGCGGCCCTCCGACCACAAGGAGCCCAAGAAGGTGGCCTGGCTGCAGTGCATCGGCTCGCGCGACATCAACAAGTGCGACCACAGCTACTGCTCGGCCGTGTGCTGCATGTACGCCGCCAAGCAGACCGTCATCGCCAAGGAGCACAGCCCCAACGGCCTCGACACGGCGGTCTTCTATATGGATATGCGCACCTACGGCAAGGACTTCGACCGCTACTACCAGCGTGCCGAGAAGGAAAAAGGCGTGCGCTTCATCCGTTCGCGCGTGCACACCATCGATCCCATGCCGGGCGACGACCTGCGCCTGCGCTACGTGAACGAGGACGGGGATATCGTCTACGAAGATTTCGACATGGTGGTGCTCAGCGTCGGACTGTCGCCCAATGCCGCGGCCGTCCGGCTGGCCGACACGCTCGGCGTGGAACTCAATGCGCACAAGTTCGCCAAGACCAGCGACCTGGCGCCTGTGGCCACCAACCGCGACGGGATCTACGTGTGCGGCGTCTTCCAGGGACCCAAGGACATCCCCCAGTCGGTCATGGAGGCCTCGGCCGCCTCGGCCGCCGCGGCGCGCAACCTTTCGGCGGCGCGCGGCACCCTGATCCGCACCAAGCAGCTGCCCCCCGAGCTGGATGTGAGCGCCGAGGCGCCGCGCGTGGGCGTCTTCGTCTGCAACTGCGGCATCAACATCGGCGGCGTGGCCGACGTGCCGGCGGTGCGCGAATACGCCAAGACGCTGCCGCATGTGGTGCACGTGGAGGACAACCTCTTCACCTGTTCCCAGGACACCCAGGACAAGATGAAGACGGTGATCCAGGAAAAGGGCATCAACCGCGTGGTGGTGGCCTCGTGCTCGCCGCGCACGCACGAACCGCTGTTCCAGGAGACCATCCGCGAGGCCGGCCTGAACAAGTACCTGTTCGAAATGGCCAACATCCGCGACCAGAACACCTGGGTGCACATGAACA
>JAEYRZ010000192.1 GCA_023435265.1 Pseudomonadota bacterium | reverse complement strand
GTGATGTAGTTGTCATTGACCCCGGTCCGCAATAGCTGTCGATGGTGGTGAAATGATGCGCCTGAAAGACCGATGATACAGTGTCGTGGGCCTGATGACAGGATTCAAGCAGGACAACCCGATCGGCTGCCCGGTGGTTTGTTGCGTGTACCGCCGGCAATGTCGCACCGCTCGGGACGAAGAATCCACGTCTCTGGGAGCCGGCTGACGGCACGCGGCCGGATGGCCTGATCGTCGTCCGGGTGTCTCCGGCCGGGCTTGATGGTGTCATAAAGACGCGGCCCATTCCGACCCGATATCGGCCTCATTCAGCCCGGCTCCGGAGCGCCGAGTGCAGTTTCTTGCGGCGTGTGGTCGGACTGCTGCTGCGCCCACAGCGCGACGCAGGGCAGGTAAACGGTCACGCGCGTTCCCCGTTTCGGGGTCGACTCGATGCTCAACCAGCCGTTGTGTCGGCGGATGATTCCATACACCGCCGCCATGCCGAGGCCGCGGCCGTGAAATTTGGTGCTGAAATAAGGTTCGCAGACGCGCCGCAGGGTCGGTGGATCCATTCCGGACCCGTTGTCTTGAATGCCGATGCCTATATAGCAGCCGGGTTTCAAATCCGGATTGCGCAACGCCCAGCGGTCGTCGGTCTCTTTGACCTCGGTGCAGATCGCGATACGGCCTTTATCGGCGATCGCCTCGTCTGCATTGGTGATCACTGCGGCCAACATAGTCTGCAGACTGCCAGGATCCGCCATGACATCGGGGAGGCCTTCCGCCGGGGCAAACTTCAGGCGGATGGAGGGTTTTATGGTCTGCCGGAAGAGCGGGATCAGGCCGGAGATCACGTCATTCAAATTCAAGCGCTGCGGATGGTAGATGCCGCCGCGCGAAAAGGAGAGCAGTTTCTGAGTCAATCTTCCTATTTGGCGGCCGGCCCCTTTAATCTGGGCGATGTGCTTCAACAACTCGACCGAGGCCAGTTGGGAGGCTTCGATGTCGGCGATGTTTTCCTGAATGACGCCGGCGGCATTCTGCAGTCGGTCGGCGATCCCGTCGGCCATGATGGCGATGGTGTTAAGGCGTTGGGCCTTCTGGAGATTGAGTTGAAACACCTCGTAATCGGTCACATCCTTGAGTGTTCCCTGAACCACGACCGTTCCCCGGAATTGAGTCACATGCATCCCGATCTCGATCCGGACCCGTGTAAAATCCTGACGTACAAACGTGTAGGTGAATCGATCCGGTACAAGGTCGGCCCCCTCGCGCAGCGCCTTGAGCCGCTCCATGAAGGCCGGCCGCTCCTGAGACGCAATCAGCTCCCAGATACGCAGCTCACCGGCATCGTGCGAGGCCAAGCCCAGCAGGTCCCCGGCGCGGGCGTTGATGAACAGGAGATGTCCGCTGACGGCATCGAAGCAGTAAAAGCCGTCCGAAGAATCCTCGACGAGGGACCGATAGCGCTCCGGCAGGAGCCGCGATGTCTCGCTCGGGCCATCGGGCATGCCACGCTTGGTCGGTGATTTCCGCATGGCCTTCCTTTGCAGGGGTTAAACGCAAGATAGCTCGATGTTCAAGGACAGCAAAGGGTATGCCATCCCGCCGGAGCAATGTGATTTTAATCTATTGAAATCACAGATCAACAATATCAATGACTGATGACGCCGGAGGATCCTCAGGGTTACGTCGAACTTTTTTACAGCCTGTAAACCGACGCCGGCCGAGGGGCGGGGATAAGGGAAAATGGGCTGTGCGCCTTACCGACGGTATGCTATGGTGGCATCCAATCGGCGAAACCCGCCGCTGACTTCCAACCAGAACACGAGGCTGAAAATGATCTATTCCGATATCGGCAAGCTGATCTTGCGCATGGGATTGGGTGTTTTGATCCTCCTGCATGGAATCGCCAAGGTGACGCACGGCATCGCTCCGATTCAAGGCATGCTGACCAGCAATCATCTGCCGGCCGTTCTGGGCTGGGCCGTTTACGCGGGCGAAGTGGCTGCGCCGCTGATGATCATCCTTGGGGTCTATACGCGGCTGGGCGCGGCGCTGATCGTCACCAACATGCTGTTCGCCGTCTTCCTGGCCCACATGGAGCAACTGCTTCAATTGGGCAAACACGGCGGCTGGATGCTGGAGCTTCAGGGGATGTACCTGCTGAGTGCACTGGCCTTGATGTTTCTGGGAGCGGGGAAGTACAAGCTGCATTCCTGATGCCGCCGCGCGGCGCGCGGGCCCGTCTTCGACGTGCGCCGGATTCCAGCGGCCGCATTTCAGCCCAACTCGTCGGAAGGAATCGAAACATCGCAGGATCTCGGCCAAGCGGCCGATATTTCGAACTGCTCGGACTGCGCCTGGCAGCGCAATACACCGCCGTAAATCTCCACCCGGCGCTGCAACGCGAGAAAAACGAGTTCGGCCGGGCTGCCGGTGCGCATGCCGCGCCCCGCGGAGACCGCGCCGCCGATGGTCAGGCGAATCACCCCCTCCTTCTGTGCAAGGCGGATCATCGCCGAGCGGGGGCATCCTGCAGCCGCCAATTCATGCAGCGACTGTTCCGCGACACGGAAGATGATCATTTTCAAGGGCTCGGGGATATCCTCCTCTTCCATCCGGAAATCCTTTCGCACCGCTACGGCGGGGCAGCGTCTTTCGAATTCCCTGGCCAACCATCCCAGGGTGGCGATGATGCCGATCAAATTGAGATTCAGGGGACCATAGCGGGAGACCAGATTGCGGATGTCGCGCACGGTCTGTTGAACCGTGGCGATGACCGGCAGCAAATTGGTGCATTCGTCGCGTGAAGTCGACTGGATCTCCTGCAGCGCCGATTCGATATACAATTTGATCACGCTGATCGATTGCGCGATGTTTTCGTGGATTTCGGTCACGAACTGATTGCGCTGTTTTTCCTGCAGTTCGATCAGGCTGTCCACAAGCCTTTGAAGCTGGCGCTGGGAGCTCTGCAATTCCGCCTGGGTCATCTGCTGGCGGGTGATGTCGATCTGGTTCCCCAGGATGGCGGGGCGCCCCTCGTACAGGGTCACCGTGTTGCGCCGCAGGAGCCATATGGAGTCTCCCCGGCGCGTCAGGCCGCGCAGCCGGTACTCGGCCGAAACGCTGTTCCCTGCCAGCCGTTTTTTCATTCTTTCAGCGACGCGCGGACGCTCCTCGGGATGAACCAGGTCCAGCGGGTTCATCCCCACCACCTCATGAAGATCGTAGCCGTGGATGCGGGCGAACTCTTCGTTCGCGAAGCGGATCACCTGGTCCTGAACAATGTAGATGCCGGTGAGCGAGTTGCCGACCATGACATGATAATTGTCCTGCACGAGGCGCAGCGAGGTCTCGGCTTTTTTCTGGCGTGCAAGGCTGTCCGCCAGCCTGCGGACCGCCAGGGTCAGCCCCGAAATCCCCAGCAGCCACAAACCGCCGTAGCCGAAGAGCGTGCTGACGAACTGGCGGCGCCAGGAGGCTTCATAGGGCGCCAGGGGAACCGTCACGCTGGCCCCGCCGCGGATGTCACCCACGCGGTCCTGCTGGTGACACTTGAGGCAGGAGTTTTCCGTCAGAATCGGCCGCATCAGCCGCAGGCAGCGTCCCGCGCTGCAGTCGGCGAACGCGAGGACCTCGTCGCGTCCCGCCTCGAACTGCTCCAGGGCGGCCCGCTCCCACTCGTCGGGAGCCGTTTCGGGCCGGAAGTTGCGCAGGCTGGTCATGTGCGCGGCGACTCCGTAGATGGATTGGTAATGCTCCATCAGCTTGCGGATGAAATGCGCCGAACTGATGAGCGTCAGCTGTTTGCCGGAAGGCGTGACGACGTCCCGCTCGGGAACCGTTTCTAGGTAGGGATTGGGGGTCACACCATCGGTCAGGGGAATGTAGGCGCCGCCCTGGGCCGAGAGCCACAGCCGCGCGGCTTGATCTTTATTGAAATGCGTGCGGGCATCGGAGAGCGCCAGGTCATAGAGCGCCTTCCGCTGATGGACGACCTCGTTCGCCGCCAGGACCGCCACGCACCCGGTCCAGACCGCGATCAAAAGCCAGAAGTGCTTTTCAACCCCCTTAATGCGATGCATGCCTGTGATCACCACCCGCCGCTGGAATCGAACCTCGTATGCGGCCGGCTGCTTTTTCCAACGGCGGCCATCTCCCGACCTCCTCGCGTGAGCGAAGGATCCTCAAATACCCGCAGAGTGGAAATACCCCCAATCCTGATATGCGGTCTGCATACCGCATCCGCTTTATCGATGTGCGTCTACGGACCCGCCAGTCGGCACGCTCCGCGCCGTGCGTTCCTTGAGGGCCGCGTGGGCCGCGGCCAGGCGGGCGATCGGCACGCGGAAAGGCGAACAGGACACATAGTCCAAACCCAGCTCGTGGCACAGGGCGATCGAAGCCGGGTCGCCGCCGTGCTCGCCGCAGATCCCGCATTCGATGCCCGGCCGCTCGCTGCGCCCCTTGGCCACGGCGATGCGCATCAGTTCGCCCACCCCCTCGCGGTCCAGCGTGGCGAACGGGTTGTCGGTCAGGATGCCGCGGTTCATGTAGCCGATCAGGAAGCCCGACTCGGCGTCGTCGCGCGAGATGCCGAAGGTGGTCTGGGTCAGGTCGTTGGTGCCGAACGAGAAGAACTGGGCGTAGCGCGCAATCTTGTCGGCGGTCAGGGCGGCGCGGGGCAGCTCGATCATCGTGCCGAACTTGTACGTCACGCTCACCCCCTGTTCCGCCATGACCCGCCGGGCCTCGGCTTCCAGCACCTCGCGCTGCACCCTGAGTTCGTTCTCGTGCGCCGTCAGCGGGATCATCACCTTGGGCAGTACGGTGACGCCCTCGCGGGCGACCTGGCAGGCGGCTTCGAAGACGGCCCGCACCTGCATCAGGGTCAGTTCGGGGATATGGATCCCCAGGCGCACCCCGCGCAGGCCCAGCATGGGGTTCTGCTCGTGCAGCCGCTGGGCCTGGCGCCGAATGCGCTCCTTGAGGCGGATCTCCTGGATCAGACGGTCGATCTCCGGCAGGGTCGCGGCATGCTTGAGGCGGAATTTGAGATCGGCCAGTTCTTCGATCAGCTCCACCAGGCTGGGCAGAAACTCGTGCAGCGGCGGGTCGATCAGGCGAACGATCACCGGCAGCCCGTCCATGACGCGGAACAGTTCGGCGAAATCCTCGCGCTGGAACGGCAGCAGCGCCTCGAGGGCTTCGCGCCGCTCCACCGGCAGGGCGGCCATGATCATCTTTTGCACATGGGGCAGGCGTTCCGATTCGAAAAACATGTGTTCGCTGCGGCACAGCCCGATGCCCTGAGCGCCGTAATCCCGCGCGCGACGGGCGTCTTGCGCGTAGTCGGCATTGGCCCACACACCGAGCCGGCGGATGGCGTCGGCCCATTCGAGCAGCTTGATCAGCCAGGGATCGCGGATATCGGGCACCATCGTCGCCAGTTGTCCCAGGAAGATCTCGCCGGTGTTGCCGTCCAGGCTCAGCAACTCGCCCTCCTGGACCACGGTATCGCCCACGTTCATGCGCCGCTTGTTCAGATCGATGGCCAGCGCCGCCACCCCGACCACGGCCGGTTTGCCGAACTGGCGCGCCACCAGCGCCGCGTGACTGGTCCGCCCGCCGCGGCTGGTGATAATGCCTTGCGCCGCGAGCATGCCGTGCACGTCGTCGGGCTTGGTTTCGGGCCGCACCATGATCACCTGCTTGCCCTGCTCCTTGCCCCACTTCTCGGCCAGATCGGCATCGAAGGCCACCACCCCGAACGCCGCACCGGGCGAAACATTCAGCCCGCGGGCCAGCACCTTGCCCTGGGCGCGCGCCTCGGCGAGCGCCCGGCGGTCGAACTGGGGATGCAGGAAGAAATCGATCTGCGAGGGCGTGACCCGCCCCACCGCCTCTTCCCGCGTGATCAGGCCCTCTTCGGCCATGTCCACGGCAATGCGCACCGAAGCCTGCGCCGTGCGTTTGCCGTCGCGGGTCTGGAGCATCCACAGCTTGCCTTTTTCGACCGTGAACTCGATGTCCTGCATATCGCGGTAGTGGCGCTCCAGCTTTCCGGCGATCTCCGTGAGTTCCGCGAAGGCCAGCGGCATTTCCGCGGCCATGCGGGCGATCTCCGTGGTCATGCGGATGCCGGCCACCACATCCTCGCCCTGGGCGTTGATCAGGTAGTCGCCCTCGATCGCCGGTTCGCCGGTCGAGCCGTTGCGCGTCATGGCCACGCCCGTTGCGCTGTCCGGCCCCAGGTTTCCGAAGACCATGGTCACGATGCTCACCGCCGTGCCCAGGTCGTGCGCAATGCCGGCGGCATTGCGGTAGTCGACCGCGCGGCGTCCGTTCCAGCTCTTGAAAACCGCCTCCGTGGCCATCTTGAGCTGTTCCAGCGGATCCTGGGGAAAATCGACCTGGGTGTGACTGCGGAAAATGGTCTTGAACTGTACCGTGACCTGGCGCCAGTGCTCGGCGCCCAGGTCGGCATCCGAAGCGACGCAGGCGGTCTGCCTGGCCGACGCGATCACTTCCTGAAACGGTTCGTCCGGGATGCCCATGACCACGGCCCCGAACATCTGGATCAGCCGGCGGTAGGAATCGAAAACGAAGCGCGCGTCGCCGGTCATCTCGATCATGCCCTGGGCGGTTTCGTCGTTGAGCCCGATGTTCAGAACCGTGTCCATCATGCCGGGCATTGAGAATTTGGCGCCCGAGCGGCATGAGACGAGCAGGGGTTTGTGGCGGTCGCCCAGGACCTTGCCGGTTTTCGCTTCCAGGGCCATCAGGGCGTGGAGCTCCTGATCCCACATGCCCTCCGGGAAGACGCCGCCCGCCGCCAGGTAGGCATTGCACGCTTCGGTGGTGACGATAAAGCCAGGCGGAACCGGCACGCCGATCCGGGTCATCTCGGCCAGGTTGGCCCCTTTGCCGCCGAACAGCCCGCGCATCCCGTCCCGCGACCCGATGGCGGCTTCGGCCTGATCCACCTCTTCGAACAGGTACACCCATCTTTTGGCATTCATCGTCGACCTCCCTGTATGCATGCGGATAAAAGAGTTTCGAGCCTGCGGGGAGCATCTGCCGTGGCGGGGATAGAGAAAGAGAGAACTGAAGGGAAGCGAATCGAACACCATTTAAATAGCGCATCTTCGCTGCAGGTTTCAATCCCGTTTTTTCGAAGGCCGTGCTTCGATCCGCGCGGCTTTCCCTCGCCAAAGGCGCCGAAAGTCTGTATGGTGTCGGTTCCGGCCGTGGCGCCGGAAAATGCGCACCACCCAGGAGCGAACCATGGAACGGGTCAGCGGCCATTTGGAAATAACGGAAAACGGCGCAGGCTTTCTGCGCGATATCGAAGCCAACTTTCAACCCCGCCCAACGGACGTGGCGGTGCCGGCGCGCCTGATCGAAGAGTACGACCTGCCGGAGGGCGTGTTGATCGAGGGCCGCGCCGCGCCTGGCGAGGGGCGCGCCGCAGTACGGGCGCTCGCCAGGGCGGAGCGCCTGAACGGCATGTCGATCGACGCCTTTTTCGATCTCATTCCTTTGCACGACCGTACGAGCATCGATCCCGACCGGCGGTTTACGCTGACCCGCGGCGCCGGCGACCTGACCGGCCGCGCGCTCGATCTTCTGGTGCCCATGGGCCGGGGACAGCGCGGCCTGATCGTCTCACCGCCCAAGGCGGGTAAGACCACGATCCTCAAACACCTGGCCGCCGCGATTCTCGAACACCACCCGGAAGCCGATGTTTTCGTGCTGCTGGTGGACGAACGGCCCGAAGAGGTGACCGATTTCCGCCGCGACCTTAAGAATGCCAGGGTGCTCTTTTCCTCGGCCGACCAGAGCATCGCCCAGCACCTGCGCATCACGCGCCTGGCCATGAACACCGCCATCCGCTGCGCCGAAACCGGGCGCGACGCGGTGGTCTTCATCGATTCGCTCACCCGTATGGCGCGCGCCTTCAACAGCAAGACCCAGAGCCACGGCCGCACCATGAGCGGCGGCCTGGCCGCCGACGCCCTTTCCATTCCGCGCCGCATTTTCGGCGCCGCGCGCAACCTCGAAGAAGGCGGCTCGCTGACCATCGTGGCCACCATCCTGGTGGACACCGGCAGCCGCATGGACGACATCATCTTCCAGGAGTTCAAAGGCACCGGCAACATGGACCTTGTGCTGAGCCGCAAATGCGCCGAACAGCGCGTCTGGCCCGCCATCCAGATTCACAATTCCGGAACCCGCAAGGAACATCTGCTGCTGGATAAAAAACAACTGGCGCGTGCCGTTGAGATCCGCCGCGCGCTGGCCCACAAAGACGAAGTGGCGGCCATGGCGATCGTCCTGGAGCATCTTGCGAAAACCGTTTAGCAGGCTGTTGAAAAACGGGCGTCGCGTTAGAGCGGCGCTGCGCAGCGTTGTTTGAGTCGCGAGAGCGCCTGCCACGAGAAACCTTTGCTGCGGCAGGGCAAGAGCGCATTGTTGGTGTAAATCGGATCGGCGGCAAGATGGTAGCGGGATGCCGCCACGGCCGCAGGCCACAGGCGCGTGTGCGGAATCGGCGTGTAGTAGGCCGGCACCGGCGTGACAGCGCAGGCCTTGACCGCGTCGATGGAGGCCTCCACGGCCGTCATGCTCTGTCCGGGCAGGCCCGCCAGAAGATAGGCGCCGATCTGCCCGGGTGAAAATCCCGCGCCGCGCAGATGCCCCACCGCGCGCCTGAATTCTTCTTCGCTGACTTTATGGTCCAGCTCGCCGCGCCTTTCGAAGGCGGTGGTCTCCAGCCCCAGACGGAGCGTGTGAAATCCGGCCGCGAACATCAGCCGCGCGGCTTCGGCGGTGACCGCGCGGATATGCAGCGCGTTGGGCGTATGGAAGAAAACCGGCAGCTCCAGGCGGGCGATGCCTTCCAACAGGGGCAGCGCGTGCGCTTCGGCATCCACCAGCAGGGCATCGTCGTAAAAGGCGAAATCGACCGTTCCGTGCTGGCGGTGCCAGTAGCGGATCTCTTCGACCACCGACTCCGGCGAGCGGCGCACCATGTCCGGCTGCAGGTACCGGCTGGCGCAATAGGCGCAGTCGAAGGGACAGCCGCGCGAAGTGAGCAGCGGAACGGCGCCGATGCGGTGCGCAAGATCCAGGGCCGGGTACGGCAGGCCATCGAGGTCCAGCGGATCGAACGCGCCGGAAAGACTGAAGCCGGTGAACTGTCGGATCAGTTCGGGCAGGCTTTCGCCGTTGTCGACCACCACCGCGTCCGCGCCGCTGCGGGCGCGGGCGTGCTCCGGGCAGAGCCGGGCGTAAATGCCGCCCAGAAGCAGCGGCACCTCCCGGAAACGTTCCTTCAGAACGGCGATGGTTTCGAAAACCCCGGGGTACCAGTAGGTCATGATCGAGGTGACCAGGATCAGGTCGGGCTCGGGCAGGGCGGCCAGGTCGGCGCGCAGCCATTCGTGCCTGATGCCGTAGCGCGAAAAGGTGCGCGGAATATCCGCGAGACCGGGCGGATGGGGCAGGACCGTTTTCAGGTACGGCCCGCGGCCGTGGCGCGCGTGGGGATCGCTCCGCGGCGCCCGCGGATGAAACCGGTCCAGGCAATCGATGTAGGAAACCCGCACGCCGGTCTGCCGCAGCATGGCCGCCAGCTGCAGCAGCCCATAGGGCCGGGCCCAGAAGTCATAGGCCGCGAAGTCGTGGATCCAGGGATTGACCAGCAGGAGGTGCGGCCGGTCTGCGCGAGCGCCGGGCAGGCGGCTGGAACGGCCGGCGGAACTCATTCGTCGCCCGGCGGGGGCGCCTCGACATCGTTGAAGTACTGCATGGAGGTCTTTTTCAGCTCGCGGCGGCTGAAAAGCAGGTCGTAGTCGGCGACCCCCGCCTTTTGCGCCATCCGCGCGGCGGCATCGCGGCAGCCTGCCTCGTCGTTGCCGTGCACCATGGTGTAGAGATTGTAGGGCCAGCCCGGCGCCGGATCGCGGCGATAGCAATGCGACACCTCGCGAAAGGCGGCCATGATCCGCCCCACCTCCTGCACGCGTGATTCAGGCACCTGCCAGGCCACCATCGCGTTGGCCGTGTAGCCCGATTTCTGGTGGCGCAGGGTGGCGCCGAAGCGCCGCACGATGTTGCGGCGCACCAGGCTTTGCAGCACGCGCAGGAATTCATCCTCGCCGACGCCGATCTGTTCGGCCATGATCCGGTACGGGCGCTCGTCGACCGGCATGTCGCCCTGCACCGCGGCGATGACGCGCTTTTCGAGATCGGAAAGTTCGACGGCCGGGCCGTTTTCGGTTTCGTTTTCCATGGCCGCCTTTCTTAGCAGATGTCGGCCGGCCTGCCAACCGATCTCGCGCCCCGCTTCTTGACCGCACAGGGTTAATGGATTAGGTGAAGTATCGAGAAGCTCCATGTCTCCAATCGACGAAACAGGACGCCCGCGGTTGACCGGTGAGGACGATATGAACGAATGCCTGATCCTGATCGATATTCAAAATGACTATTTTCCCGGCGGAAAGATGGAACTGGTCGGCATCGAAGCGGCGGCGGACAAGGCCGCCCGGCTGCTGGCCGAGTTCCGGGCCGCCGGCCTGCCGGTCGTGCATGTGCGCCACGTGGCCGCGCGCCCCGGAGCCACCTTCTTCCTGCCGGACACCGCGGGCGCCGAGATTCATGCCAAGCTGGCGCCGCAGGCGCGGGAACCCGTTGTCACCAAGCACTTTCCCAACAGTTTCCGCGAAACCGATCTTCTGAAGATCCTCAAGGCCGCGGCCATCGACAGCCTGGTCGTCTGCGGCGCCATGAGCCACATGTGCATCGATGCCACGGTCCGTGCCGCCGCCGATCTGGGATTCGCCTGCACCGTCGCTGCGGACGCCTGCGCCACCCGCGACCTGACCTTCGGGGAGCGCACTGTAAAAGCGGCGGACGTTCATGCCGCTTTCATGGCCGCTCTCTCGGCCGCCTACGCCGGCGTGGCGGCCACCGACGAAATCATTCTGCGCGGGGCGCGGGTGCGCGCCTGAAGCAGGCGTCCGGACGCCCGGGCGCGAAAGGAGTCCGTATGGCCATCCGCATCATCCGCCTGGGAACCGAAAGGGCGCCCGGCGAGGGGCTGCGCATCGGCACGGTGCGCCGGCCGCCGCGCGGGGTGAAGAAAGAGGAGTACGCCGCGCAGAACTGGTACGATGTCTGGTTCCCCAACCTCTCCCCGGCGCCCGAGACCATGAAACAGGCCCAGGCTGCCGGGACCGACAAGGAGTGGCAACTCTTTCTGCGCAAGTTCCGCGCCGAAATGAGCACGCCGGAAAACAGCCGCACACTGGATCTGCTGGCCGCCCTGTCGCATCAGACCGACTTCGCCATCGGCTGCTACTGCGAAGACGAAACCCGCTGCCACCGTTCGGTGCTGCGCGGACTGCTGCTGGAGCGCGGCGCGGAAATCCGCTGACCTGTCCGGCGGGGCCTCAGCCTGCCGTCAGGTAGCGGCGGATGAAGCGCCGGACCTCTTCGCGGCCGCGGAAGACGCCGAAGTGGCCTTCGCACAGGATGTCCGCGTCCAGTGAGAGCATGAATTCCAGCGAGCGCATGTAGTCGGTAGGGTCGGACTTGAGGCCGGGGTGCAGTGGTCCGTGGATGTCCTGGCCGAAAAGGATCTTTCGGCCGTCGATCTCGACCAGATAGACCAGCGACCCGGGCGAGTGCCCCGGGCAGTGATAGGCGATGACGGCGCCCGTTCCCACGCGGATCGTCTCCGTTTTGCCCTGGATCGTGCGGTCGATGCGCAAAGGCTCCATGCGCCGGCCGTACCAGGAGGCTGCCGTGACGTCGCTGTCTCCTGCTTCGAGAAAGACCGCATCTTCCGCGTGGGCGAGCACCTCGCAGCCGAAATGCCCGCGCAGTGCTTCGGCGCCGCCGGTGTGATCGAAATGGCAGTGGGTGAGCAGAAGGTGGGTGACCGGCACCTCCGGCGCCAGCACCCGGCCGACATTGGCGATCAGCGCCGCGGCGGCATCTCCGCAGCCGGCGTCGATCAGGGCCGCCGCGTCGTCAAAGCGCACAAGATAGATCGCGGCATCCTCGTCTGCGGTCAACTCCGGTCCGCCCACCTGCCATACATTGGATGTAATCTGCATTTGCACCGTTTCCGCCCCCTCGAAAGCGTTAAGAAACCAATCATATTCGCCATGTTTTTTATCATACGCCGATGGTATGATAAACGGGAATAAGGAAGTCAGAGCGCGCATGCAAAGGTATACGCAATGATCGCAAAAGTGGTCCGGATCAGAAGGCTCGACGATCCCAGTTCCATAGAGGACGATCTGCAATATTGGCTGAGCAAGTCGCCCGAAGAACGGGTCGCCACGGTCGACGATCTACGGAGACGAATGCATGGAAGTTCAGCAAGACTTCGCAGATCTGTTCAAATCGTTCAACACCGCAAAAATTGAATATCTCATCGTCGGCGGGTACGTCCTCGCCTTCCATGGAGCGCCCCGTTATACCGGCGATCTGAATCTCTTCGTAAAGCCGGATGACGAAAACGCCCGGCGCATCGTCACGGCGCTCGAAGCATTCGGGTTCGGTTCGCTCGGCCTGCAACCGGAAGATTTCACGCAGCCTGGCAATGTGGTGCAGCTCGGTTACCCGCCGGTGCGGATCGACCTGATCACCAGCCTTTCGGGCGCCTCCTGGGATGAAGCCTGGGCCCACCGGGAGACCGGAAGCTATGGCAGGTGCCGGTCGCGTTTATCGGGCGCAGGCAATACGTCGTGAACAAACGCGCTGCGGGCCGAAAGAAAGATCTGGCCGACCTGGAAGCCCTGGGCGAAGACCGTCAGGCGGAATAGAACTCACCGCTCAGGAAAAAGCCCTCGGATTGAACGCTCGTCGGCCGCGCACACGCCGCGTTCGGTGATGAAGCCGGTGACCAGACGCGCCGGGGTGACGTCGAAGGCCGGGTTGGCGGCCGGGCTGCCGGCCGGCGGCACCAGCACCTGGGCCAGGCCGTCCGCCCCCAGTCCTTGAATGTAACGCACCTCGTCGGCGGCGCGTTCTTCGATGGGGATCTCCTCGAGACCGTCGCGCCGGTTCCAGTCGAAAGTCGACGAGGGCAGCGCCACGTAGAATGGGATGCCGTTGTCTTTGGCCGCGAGCGCCTTGAGGTAGGTGCCGATCTTGTTGGCCACGTCGCCGCTGCAGGTGGTGCGGTCCGTGCCCACGATCACCATGTCCACCCGGCCGTGCTGCATCAGGTGGCCGCCGGCGTTGTCCACGATCACCGTATGCGGCACACCGGCGCGTCCCAACTCCCAGGCGGTCAGGCGCGCGCCCTGGTTGAGCGGCCGCGTTTCGTCCACCCACACGTGCAGATCGATGCCCTGCCGGCGGGCCACGTAGATCGGCGCCGTAGCCGTGCCGTATTCGACGCAGGCCAGCCAGCCGGCGTTGCAGTGGGTCAGGATGTCGACTGGCCTTCCGCCCTTTTCTTTGGCCAGCGCAGCGATCAGTCGGGCACCATGCTCGCCGATGCGGCGGCAGTTCTCGACCTCTTCGGCCGCGATGGCGGCGGCCTCCTGCTCGGCCGCGGCGCGGCGCTGCAGGGGCGCGGCCCTGCCGATCGCCGTCAGCATCCGGTCCACGGCCCAGGCGAGATTGACCGCCGTGGGCCGCGCCTCGCGGATGCGGCGGCAGGCGGACCGAAATTCCGGTTCATCCGAAGCGCTGCGCAGCGCCACCAGCACGCCGTAAGCGCCGGTCACGCCGATCAGCGGTGCGCCGCGCACCACCATCTCGCGGATGGCCAGCACCACCGCATCGACAGTGTCCAGGGTCATGATCTCGAAGCTGTGGGGCAGCCGGCGCTGGTCGATCACCTGCACCTGCCCGCCCTCGGCCACCCAGATGGAGCGGTTGATACGATTCAAATTCATCGATTTCCCTTTACGGCCCGACCTTTGATTTCGAATGGTTTTAGCACAGAGAACACAGAGAAACACAGAGGTAATGCCTGGTGAAGATCCTCTGTGTCCTCTGTGGTTGTTTCTTTTACTCGATCTTCATTCAGATTTGCATTCCACAAATCTAAAGCAGATAGCATTCGAATGTGCAGGATCGGTGACGAAATCGCTATCGGGATAGAGTCAAGGCAGTGCCCATGTTCGGTCCACTTGCCGTTTTTTCTTCGATTCCGACCCGACCTCGATTTCGGTTTTGAATCAGCCCACTTCAGCTTTCCAGACGAGCGCATTCGGATTTGAAGCGAACTTCATGTAAAAAGGGGCACGATTTCGAACTTCTCCACATCCACCAGCCCCCGGTCTGTCAACTTG
>JAEYRZ010000131.1 GCA_023435265.1 Pseudomonadota bacterium | reverse complement strand
CCCCTGTCCACCGCCCTTACCCCCGCGTCGTTGTCCTTTCATGATCATCTCCTTTTGCTTCCGGCCGTACCGGCCCTGGGCGCTTGACGCACCGCAGCCCGGCATGGCGAAAATGCTTTCATCGAGCTTGCCATTCAGCCAGGCCTGGTAAACTTCTTCGAAATCGCCGGTGACGAAGGCAATCACCCGGATGCCGTGCGCGGTCAGCATGTTCTGCAGCGACTGCGATATCGCACCGCAAATCAGCGTATCGATCCCCTCTTGCACCAGGTGCGCGACACGCCGCACGGGCGGACCGTTGTGGAGAAAATCAAGATGTTGTTCCACGCTGTCGCCCGCGGATACCGTCACCGTACATATCGTCCGCGCCACATCGAAAACCGGAGCAATGCGCCGGTTCCAGATTGCAAATGCCACTTTCATCTGTTTCTCGGCTTCCTTTTTCTCCATATTCACTTCTCGTGGTTGCAGGGGACATGCCAATTTAGATGGATGCGGCGCGCCAGGCCTCCGGTCGATGCCGGATCATAAATCTTCCTGTCGGTCCCAGCTCAATGGCACGATCCTTGATTCAAGCTCCTATCATCGGTTCTAAAAACCGGATCAATATCGACGATCGGGTTGCAGCACCGATCATCTGCCGGAAAGATTCGTCTCGGGCCCCTATGCGGCGTTGTGCCTGCCCGGCGGCTCGGGACCGTTTTCAAACAGCTCTGCCGGAGGGGAGTATGAAACGATACCTGATCATCGCCAACAGCGGACCGGAAGATCCGAATCGGGCGACCGTACCTTTTATAACCGCCAAGGCACTGGTAGAAAAAGGCCACGAAGTCACGATCTGGCTCTTCAACAATTCCGTCTACCTCATGCCGGAGGGAGTAGCACAGAACATCCAGGCTCCGGGCCTTCCCAATCTCGAAGACCTTATTCTTTTCCTCACGATGAGCAAGAATGTTCCAATCTTTATCGGCGGCGCCTGCGCCATGGGAAGGGGATTGGTGAGCCCGGAAAAAGAACCCATGCTCCCGTTTGTCTGCGGGGAGCTCGGCATGCCGCCCCAGCTTGCGGATCTGATCGTGGCGGCAGACAATGTGATCGGCTTTTGAACCGGCGGCTCCCGGCAGCCCGGGAGTCCTGATTATTGAGAACAGCGGCTGTTCTCAATTGAAGAGGAGGGTCGACATATGTCCGAAACCAAAAATTTATTGATCGTCGTCAACAGCGGCCCGGATAAACCCTACAACCAGTATGCTGCCTACGTGATGGCCTTCCTGGCTAAAAAGGTGAGTCAAGTTCCGAGGGTATCGATCTACTACGGGCCCTACGGTGTTTCGATGACCCGCAAAGGCGAATTGGCTAAACTGGCCCTGGATGCAAAACTGCGGGAACTGGTGGCCGTCCAGGTCGAAGGCGTCATGGCTTCAAACCTTCCTGGTGACCTTCTGGGACTGGCCCGGTTCGTAAAGACGTATCTCGGGGTCGGAATCTTTTCCTGCGGGACATTTCATGTACTGGAGGGCATCGGCAAGGACCTCGAAGATGTCGCCAACATCGAAGAATTCGTCGTCCCGCTGAAACTGCCGGAAGCCGCTGCCGCCCTTCTGAAAGCCGACAAGATCCACTATCTGTGATGCGGTTCGCGCTTGCGCCTGGAAAATGGGAAATGACCGGATCAGGTGGCAAACGCCCGTCGCGCGTATTGGTCTGCCTCATAAGGATGCATATCCGGGCAGCCAAACCAACCAAGGAGCAGTCCCATGGAAAAAGAAGAAAAAGGCAAGGATAGGAAATTGGCCGATCCGATCAGGGCCTCGATCGATGCGGCGACGCAGGAGATGATCCGCCGTGCGCAACACCTGGGGATCGAAACCGTATTCGACCGCGCCGAAACCATGAAACCGTGCGCCATCGGCGTCCAGGGCACGTGCTGCAAAAACTGCGGCATGGGCCCCTGCCGTCTCCCGCTTCCCAAAAGCGGAATCGAGGGCACTGATGAACGCAAGGGATTGTGCGGCGCGACCGCCAACACCATCGCGGCCCGCAACTTTATTCGGATGATTGCGGGCGGTGCCGCAGCGCACTCCGATCACGGCCGGTGCGTGGCGGAAGTATTTTTGTCCGCGGCGCGAAAAGAAACGGATGCGTATCGGATCAAGGACATCCCGAAGTTATTGTCCATCGCCGCCGCTCTTGGGGTTGAAACCTCTATCGAAGCAGATGGCAAAACGCTCGATCGCGATACGGATGAGATCGCGCGCGAGGTTGCGGAGAAAGCCATGCACGAGTGGGGCAAATCGAGCGGTGAGTTGCTCTACCTGAAACGGGCGCCCGAGCCGCTTTACACCAAATGGAAAAATCAGGGCGTGTTGCCGCGCAACATCGACCGTGAAATCGTCGAGATCATGCACCGCACCCATATCGGTGTGGACCAGGATTACAAGAATCTGATGAAACAGGGCACCCGTGCCGCGATTGCCGATGGATGGGGCGGGTCCATGCTGGCGACCGACCTGCAGGATATTCTTTTCGGAACCCCATACCCTGTCCAATCCGAAGCCAATCTGGGCGTCTTGAAGAAAGAGTATGTCAACATCGTGATACACGGGCACGAACCGGTGCTTTCCGAAATGATCGTGGCCGTGGCGCAGACCCGACAAATGGACGAATATGCCCGGTCCAAGGGCGCGCAGGGCATTCAGCTGTCCGGAATCTGCTGTACGGCCAACGAAATCCTCCAGCGCCACGGGGTGCCCTTGTGCGGAACGTTTCTGCAGCAGGAACTGGCCATCATCACGGGCGCCTGTGATGCGATGGTGGTCGATATCCAGTGCATCATGCAGAATCTGGCCAATGTCGCCAGGTGCTTCCACACCAAACTCATCACCACCCATCCGATCGCCCGGATGGAGCAGGACAATGTCATTCACATCGAGTTCGACGAGCATCACGCGATGGAAGATGCCGAGCGCATCGTGCGCCTGGCCGTCGATAATTTCCAGAACCGCAAATCCGAGGTGATGATTCCGCGCCACAAGAATGTACAGATTGCCGGATTCGGCGTGGAGTCGATTCAATATCACCTGGGCGGCACCTTCCGAGGATCTTATTTCACGCTGAACGACAATATCATCAACGGCCGCATCCGGGGCATCGCGGGCGTGGTCGGGTGCAACAACGCCCGCACGCGGCACAATGAAGGACATATTGCGGTGGTCAAGGAACTCATCAAGAACGATGTGATCGTGCTCACCACCGGCTGCAACGGCATCGCCTGCGCCATGGAAGGGCTCCTGACGCCCGAATCCGCAGCTGTGATGTGCGGCCCGGGCCTGGCCGAGGTCTGCGAGACCGTCGGCATTCCTCCGGTTCTGCATATGGGTTCGTGCGTGGACAACAGCCGCATCCTGCTGGCCGCCACCGAGGTGGTCAAGGCCGGCGGCCTGGGCAAGGACATCAGCGATCTGCCGGTGGCCGGCAGCGCACCGGAATGGATGAGCGAGAAGGCCATCAGCATCGGGCACTACTTCGTCGCGTCAGGCGTCTATACGGTCTTCGGCGTTACACTCCCCATTTCCGGCGCTCCGCTGTTTCAGAAGTATTTGTTCAAGGAATTCGAGAAGATGTATGGCGGCATGTGGGATCTCGAGGCGGACCCTGTCCTGCACGCCCGCAAAATGATCGCGCACATTGATCGCAAACGCCGCGAACTGGGCATCGATCGATCCAGGGAGCGGGTGCTGGTCGATATGGCTGACCGAAGGGAACTCCAGGCCGGGTAGCGGGAACCCGTACCACGACAGCCAGAATTCCGTTGTCGTCTGTAGCCGGGTTCCGGCGGGTGTATCGAGATGGGCCGGAGTCGGCACACCCGCCGGGCGAGACTTCCGCCTCATTTCGAGCGAGCAGGGGGACTCCCGCAGTCCGAGCGTTCGCCCCATGCCCTGGCCATATCGGCACCCGCTGCATTCGGGTTTGCCAGGCAGACGTTGCGTTGCCACAGTTCAGGAGCTGATCGGCCACCACATCGGCCGTCGTCGCGCTGTTTTCCCGACCAGCCCGTCAAATCACCGAACCAGAACTCCTGTCCGGAAACCGCAAGAAAAATAGTCAGTCGGCGCCATGGTGCACGATCCGGAAGGCAGGATCGCGATCCCGCGTCTTTACGGCGAATGCCCGTTATTCCGGCACACGCTTTGCTGTAAAACGGCTTGAAGGGTGACCCCGCGCCGAAAGTACCTGCCATACGATAAGGCCTTATTCCGCGGCCCGGTCGGTGGATGTCACCCGCGAAACCGCAAGCCGTCGTTGTCAATGGGAGGTGGTCATGGACAATCGATTCGATCACTTCATTGAAGGCCTGCAACGCCAGATTTTCGAGGACACCAGAATCGTATACGGTGAAGTCGGGTTTCAGCTATGGCGCGAGCGCACGTGCACAAGCGCCATCCAGAATGCCGACGGGCACGGCCGGCAGACCGCCGCGTCGGGCGGCATGATGGAGTTTTTCCTGAAATTCGAAAATAAGCGCGTCCGGAGCGCATCTTTCTTAAACGATGGCTGCGCGTCCGCGACGACCTGCGGCCTGATAGCCGCCGAATTGGCCTTGAATAAAACGCCTGCCGAACTGGCGGAGGTCACCGCCAAGAAGATTCTGAAACGGCTGAGCGGGTTGTCGGAAGAAGACCGGCATGCCGCCTCTCTGGCCGCCCGAACCCTTCAAGCGGCCTCGAACGATTACCTGCAGAAGCTGGAGCGCCTGGGAACTGAAAAGTCCGCGCGTTAATGGTGCGCCTGCGTGGCGGAAGGTCTTCGGCCCGGTGCAGAGAAGAAAGGCCAACGAATGTGGATTCGGTTCGAAAACGGGGCACGCTTATTGTCGCGCGCGGACGCGAAGGAGTCTCACCCGAGGCGCGCGCGGTGATCTGCACGAACAGTCTGCTGCGACAATGAGACACGGGCCGATTCGCGCTTATAATACCAGACAACGCTCTAAACGATGCACCTTTTCCAGATGCATCGAGCGGGGATGGGAACTTGCCTTGGGCTCCTATTCAGAAGCGCCCTGAATCATGGAGGGCCGTTCCGAACCTGCTGGATTATGGGGAAACCTGCAGCCGGTTTTCCTGGGATGCCCTGCGCCGTGAATTGCAGGGGCTTCCGAACGGCAGGGGGCTCAACATCGCTCAAGAAGCGGTCGATCGGCATGCCGCCGGGCCGCTGCGCGACCACGTGGCCCTGCTGTGGCTGGGCAGCGAGGACACGGCCCGTGCATTCACCTACGGCGACCTGAAGACGCAGAGCAGCCGTTTCGCCAATGTGCTCGAAGTGCTTGGCGCCGGCAAAGGCGATACGGTGTGCACGCTGCTGAGCCGGATCCCCGAGCTGTATTTCGCCGCGTTCGGCACCTTCAAAAACACGAGTGTTTTTTGTCCCCTCTTCCCGGCCTTCGGTCCGGAGCCCATCTACCAGCGGTTGAACCGCGGGGATGCGAAAATCCTGCTGACCACTGAACGTTCCTATCGTCAGAAGGTCCGTCCGCTGGAAGGCCGACTGCCCCGGCTCGAGCACGTACTTCTGGTGGACGCCCCGGACCACCTGGGCGAGGGCCTTCTGTCGCTTCCCAGACTCATGGCGGAGTCTTCTGAAGCTTACGTCATTCCACCCACCGACCCGGAGGACATCGCGCTGCTGCACTTTACCAGCGGCACCACCGGCATGCCCAAAGGCGCGCTCCATGCGCACGAGGCCGTACTCGCCCACTACATGACGGGCAAGTATGTCATGGACTTTCATCCGGAAGACATCTTCTGGTGTACGGCCGATCCGGGTTGGGTTACGGGGACCTCTTACGGCATCATTTCACCGCTGCTGCACGGGGTGACCAACGTGGTCGACGAAGCGGAGTTCGATGCCCTGCGCTGGTGCCGGATTCTGGCGGATCAGAAGGTGAGCGTCTGGTACACGGCGCCCACCGCCATCCGCAGATTCATTCGCCTGGGCCTCACGCCGGTCCTGAAGCACGATCTGCGCCGCCTGCGGTTGATCCACAGTGTCGGCGAAGCGCTCAATCCCGAAGCGGTGGCCTGGGGCCAAAAGGCGCTGGGACTCCCGATCCATGACAACTGGTGGCAGACGGAAACAGGCGCCATCATGATCGCCAATTTACCCGCCATGGAAATTCGGCCCGGTTCCATGGGCCGGCCGCTTCCGGGAATCGAGGCGGCCATTGTCCGGCGCGTCGGCAAAGATATCGTCAAAGTAATCGAAGAAACCGGCGTTCAGGGCGAGCTGGCACTCCGGCCGGGGTGGCCGTCGATGTTTCGGGGCTACCTGCATGAGGACGAGCGCTACCGAAAATGCTTCGCCGGAGGGTGGTACCTGACCGGCGATCTGGCCCGGCGCGATGCGGACGGATACTTCTGGTTCGTGGGGCGTGCCGACGACATCATCAACACCTCCGGGCACATGGTGGGACCTTTCGAAGTCGAAAGCGCACTCATGGAGCACCCCGCGGTTGCCGAAGCGGGCGTCATCGGAAAGCCGGACCCGCTGATCGGCGAAATCGTGAAAGCCTTTGTCGCCCTCAAGCCGGGACGCGCGCCCAGCGACGCACTGCGGCTGGAGCTGATCGGTTTCGCCCGCAAAAAGCTCGGTCCGGCCGTGGCTCCCAGAGAGATCGAGTTCAAAACCGACCTTCCCAAAAACAGAGCCGGCAAGATCATGCGGCGACTGCTCAAGGCCCGCGAAGCGGGACTCGAGCAAGGCGATCTCTCGACCATGGAGGAAGGACCCGGCGCATGACAAACACGTTCTGGACGGCTCTGGCCACCAGCACCTTGGCGGCGATCATCACTCGTTTCCCCCGAATCCTCGAGGGAACCAGAAAGGAGTTGCCCTATGAAAAAAATTCTGATGCCGATCGATGATTCGATCCATTCCATACACGCCCTGAAGTACATGTCGATGCTGTCTTCCATAACCGATGATCTCACTTACCTGCTGTTCCATGTTCAGCCGATCGTCTCGGATTATCTGGAGGAGGAGGCCAAAAAAGATCCCAAGGCGATGGGGCAGCTCAAAAAACTGGGTGAAAAAAATGCGGCGCACGGCAGGGAAGTACTGAACCGCTATAAAGAGCGCATGATGCAGATCAACATTCCGGAAGAAAAGATAGAGTTATCGACTCAGCGGCGCATCGAGGGCATCGCGCGGGATATCATCCATCAGGCGTATCGGGAATCGGTCGATGCCATCGCCATGGGGCGCCGCGGATTTTCGAAGCTGCAGGAAAGCTTCATCGGCAGCACCACCAAAAATGTCATCGACCATACGACCGATATCCCCGTGTGGGTGGTCGACGGCGAGATCATCACGCGAGACATCCTGTTGGCCGTGGATGGTTCGACCGATTCATTCAGAGCGCTTGAACACCTGTGCAGCGTTCTCAAGCCCGACCCGGACGTCAAACTGACGCTCTTTCATGTCCAGCCTTCATTGAGGGATTGTTGCGGAATCGACTCCGCAGCACGCACAGACCAGGGGGACGACGAATTGATCTCGTGTTTCATCAAAGTGAACCGGCAGTGCATCGACAATTTTGCGCAGCGCGCGATATACAGACTAAAGCAGAGCAAAATCCCCGAAGACCGGGTCGCCATCAAGATCCACCCCACAAACGTGAATATCGGCAGGTCGATTGTCGAAGAATTCAAAAACGGGAGATACGGGACGCTGGTGGTCGGCAAGCGGGGGGTGAACAAGAGATTTTTCATGGGCAGCATCAGCCATTATCTGATCACCCATCTTGGAAATGGCGCCTTATGGGTTGTCCCCTGAACGGAGAATCGGGGGTGCGGTAGAACAATGAACGGTCCGGGTGATGATCATTCGTCCGGCCGGGGCAAAACCGGGAGTATCATCGAGAGGGCGATACCGTGTTGACCGAAGATCGAATCAAAACAGTCGTATTGAATATTCTCGGCAGGATTGCACCCGAAGCGGATTTGCAGAATCTCGATCCCGCCGAGCGGTTGCGCAATCAGTTCGATTTCGACTCCGTCGATTTCGTGAACTTCGCCGCTGAACTGCAGGAGCAGCTGAAAGTGGTCATCCCCGAGCAGGACTACCCGCTGCTTGCGACGCTGGAGGGGTGCGTCGGGTATTTGAGATCGAAAACGGCCGCCTGATCTATTTATTTTGCACCCGGCCACCGACCGGAAGCGAAACGATGAAGACGCCGGGCTCTTCCGGATCGCGTTTTTTGCTGAACCCGAAAGCCTCGCAAAGCCTCAACATGGGTCTGTTCTCGGCCAGTACTTCCCCGAAGATCTCCATGATCCCCCGGCTCCGGGCGTAATCGACGATACGGCGCATCAGCATCGGGCCCAAGCCGATTCCTGTCATGTCGCGTCGAATGAGGATGGCGAATTCCGCGCGTTCGTTGTCAGGATCCGCCGCAATCCGCACCACGCCATGGAGCCCGGATTCTTTTTGAACGCCCGGATCGCAAAGGACCAGCGCCATTTCACGGTCATAGTCGATCTGAGTCAAGCGCGCCGCAAGTTCGTGGGAGAGAATTTTCATGGCATGCAGAAACCGCAGCCGGATTTCATCCATGGAAAGCCTGGAAAAAAGCGTTTGAAGCGCCGGTTCGTCTTCAGGCCGTATGGGGCGCAGCAGCAGCGTCTGGCCGCCGGGCAGCCCGATCTTCTCCTCCAATTCCTTGGGATAGGGGCGAATCGCCAGTCGTTGTGCGCCGGGCAGCTGCGATTTGGCCACCTTGATGCGCGCATCCAGTGCGATCACGCCCTGGGAGTCGGCCAGCAGCGGATTGATGTCCAGTTCGCAGATATCTGCAAAGTCGCTGACCAGTTGCGACACCTTGACCAGGGTCAGCGCAATGCTGTCCAAATCCGCGGCCGGTTTGCCGCGATAGCCTTCCAGCAGGCGGTATACGCGCGTGCGCATCATGACATCCCGGGCGAGATGCATGTTCAGCGGCGGCAGGGCAACGGCCTTATCCTGGATCACCTCAACGGCCGTACCGCCATGGCCGAACAGAATCACCGGACCGAACTGCACATCCACGCTGGCCCCGACAATCAGTTCCCGGGCATCGGGGCGATGCACCATGGGCTGCACCGAAAAGCCCGACAACGTCGCCTCGGGCAGTTTTACATGGATCCGGTCCTGCATGACCCGGGCGGCATTGCTGACGGACTCCGCTGAGGTCAGGTTGACGCCACCCCTCCGACGTCGGACTTGTGGGTGATATCGGGGGAGCGGATCTTCAGGGCCACAGGCCCACCCAGCCCGGCGGCGATCTGCGCCGCCTGTTCGGGGCTGGCCGCCGCGTAGGTCGGGACGACGGGAATCCTGTAAGCGGATAGAACGGCCTTTGCTTCCGTCTCGGTCAGCCAGACACGGCCCTGCGAGATGGCCTCATCCACGATCTGCCGGGCGGTCTGCGTTTCCGGCTCGAAGACCTCCGGGATGTTGGGAGGTGTCTCCATAAGCATTTTCTGGCTGCGACGGTACCGCACCATCTGCATAAAACCACGCACGGCCTCGGACGGCGTTTCATAGGTTGGAATCCGATGTGCGGAAAAGAGCTTTCGGGCTTCACGGGCGGAGTCTATCCCCAGCCAGCTGGTGAAAATACCGCGGGTGGCGGCCTTTGAACCACACTCCCTCAGTGTGTCGACCACTGCCCGGGCGACATCCGTGCTCGAGGCGACTGCAGTCGGACAGTTCAGGACAAGCAGGGCATCGACCCCCTTGTCGTCGAGCAGCGCCTCGATCGCCTCGACATAACGCTCCGGCGGCGCATCGCCGATGATGTCGACCAGGTTGCCGTGAGACCAGGTGCGTGGGAGCACACCGTCCAGGCGGTTCAGGGTTTCAGGGGAGAGTTCGGCCAGGCGCCCTTTTTTATCGATCAAGGCATCGGTGGCCAGCACGCCCATTCCGCCGCCGTTGGTCACAATGGCCAGGCGCTCGCCGTGAAACGGGTGAGCCATCGCCAATGTTTCCACGGCGTCGAAGAGCGCCTGCATATCCATCACCCGCAGCATCCCGGCTCTTTGAAAAGCCGCGTCGTAGACGTCGTCGGCCCCGGCCAGTGCACCGGTATGGGAAGCGGCGGCGCGGGCGCCTTCGGCATGACGCCCGGCCTTGACCACGACGACCGGTTTCATTCTGGCCGCAGCCCGTGCGGCCGACATGAACTTGCGGGCATGGGTGACGTTCTCGATGTACAGCAGTATCGCTTTGGCGCTGAAATCGGCGGCCAGATAATCGAGCATGTCGCCGAAATCGACATCCGACATGTTGCCTACGGACACAAAATGCGAGAACCCGATTCCCCGGGAGGTGGCCCAGTCCAGAACGGAAGTCTGGACCGCCCCGGATTGGGCGACGAACGCGATATTCCCCCTGAGCGGTTGGACATGCCCGAAACTGGCATTCAGGCCCACCCCCGGAACCATGATCCCCAGGCAGTTGGGGCCGACAATGCGCAGCAGTCGGGGGCGGGCCGCAGCGAGCATTCGCGCGCACAGCTGTCGTCCTGTTCCGCTGCCTTCGCTGAAGCCGGCCGTTATCACGACAGCCGCCCGGGTCCCCCGCCGACCGAGTTCTTCGATCAACCGGGGAACCGTATCCGGGGGCGTGGCGACCACGGCGAGATCCGGGGCTTTCGGCAGACTGTCCACGTCCGGATAGGCGGGGAGCCCTTCTATGGTCTTGTATTTCGGATTGACCGGATAAATGTCGCCTTTAAAACCGGCGGTGGCCAGATTGCGCGCGAGGACCGCGCCGATGGAGCCGGCTCTCGGGCTGGCTCCGATCAAAGCGACCGCCGAAGGCTTGAACATAGAGTCAAGGTTGCGGATCGTCATCGGATGACTCCCTGCGCCTGCGCTTCCGCCCTCCGGGGGCCCTTCATCACCCCTCCACCTGAAGATTGCAGGTGCATTTCTTCATGGCATCGCAAACAACGGCGGAGACATCGGTCAGGCGCAAGATACCGATGATCTCTTTTTCGCGGGTGACCAGCAGCGACTGATGGTGCCCGACCACCAGCAAATGCACAGCTTCGTCCAGAGAGGCGCCTGCCTCGATGAATTCCCCTTCGGTGGGGCGGTGCATGTACTTCGAAACTTTTTCCCGGCAAGCCTTGCGGCAGATATCGTCAAAGGGTTTGTCGAACAGGCGGTAGGCTTCGATCATCGACAGGAGGAATTCCCTGCTGAAGCCGAATTTGGCCATGCCCGGAGAATCCTTGTGCATCGCGGCATACATCGGTTCAAGGGAGCGTAGAACATCCAGCTGCCCCAACTTGCCCACCACCCTGCCCTTTCGGTCCATCACCAGGACGGCACGGTGCGGGTGGCGACCGGCATCGAATCGGGCGCGGCTCGTTTCCAGGGCCAGCACGGCATCGTAGATGTTTGCATCTTCGGAGATCACGACATACTCGCCTAACGGCACCATTAAATCTGTGATCTTGAATTTTTTCACGGCCCTCTCCTCCAGGATCCGCAGGGGGCGGCGCCGAATGCGGTGGGACGCGATGCCTTACACCGCAGTCCGCTCGCTCGCTGTTTTTTCCCGGATACTCAGTACGGGAATGGGGCAGCGCTGGTGCATCACCCGCGCGCAGGAACCCATCACCAGATCGACAATGTCGCTGCGGCCTTTGGCGGCGATGACCAGCAGGTCCGGTTTTTCTTCTTCGATCGCCTCGAGAATCTCCTGATAAGGCACACCGACACGCACCATGGTTCGGTATTTGGGTCCGCCGCCCTCACAGCCGGCGATCAGCTCATTTATCTGGTCATGCCGTTCGCGCATGCGTTCTTTCGTATACTGGTCCATTTCGAAGGTTCCATAGGATGCCATGACGCGGTGAACCGTATCGACATCGCGCTGATTGATCACATTGATGAAAAGCAGCTCGGCATCCAGTGCCTTGGCCAACTGCCAGGCATAACGCGTCATGGCAGGCGAATACTTCGAAAAGTCGACTGCCGCCATTATGGTTTTAATATAAGACATAAACGCCTCCTTCATCGATCGGGCGGCCGGCAGGCCCAGGGAGGTTTTCCGGCTTCCGGCCGTGGCATTTGTCTCGCCCCGCTGTGGGGATTGCCTCACCACTGCAATCGTTTTGTGCAAGGCACATGCCATTGCGCCTGGATATTTGCGTGGCCGGGGATCCGAAACCTTGACCGAAGGCGTTTCGCAGACCGGTCAACCGAGGCGGTGGCAACGCCCGACTCCCTTCGCCGGAAACCAAGGCAGGCGCACCGGCATACAGTTCTCTGGAATGCTTTCTGCGTGATATCCAGTATGGATGCGTCAACAAGATCCAGGCGATAAACAGGTGTTAGGCGTTATAATGCGCAGCGCACTGCTTACGTCAATGGGATCGAATCCATGCCGGAACGGTCCAATATATTTCTGCGCGTCGATAAGCCTCTGCTGCAGGTTCTGGCCTTTACGCTGGTCCTGGCGATCGGCTGGATTCAATTGCGGACCGGCTCCGAATCGGGCTTCTCATTTTTATACCTGCTCCCGATGATCATTCTCACCTGGCGGGTCGGTCTGCGCGCGGGGGTATGGATCTCTCTGTTGAGCGCCCTGTCCTGGCTGCTGGCGGATCTCTATGCGACCGGGCATTTCCGGAATCCCCATACCCCTCTGCCTCCCCTGGTGTGCCTGCTGTTCAGAGCGGCCATCTTCTTATCCATCGTTTTCATGATTGCACGACATAAAAAAATCCTGGCTGCCGAGAAGGAAATGGCCATGCTCGATCCTTTGACCGGCGTGGCCAACCGCCGCGGGTTCCAATTACTGGCCCAGACGGAAATCAACCGCTCCCGAAGGTACAACCACCCTTTTTCGGTCATGTTCATCGACATCGACGATTTTAAAAAAATCAACGATCACTTCGGGCACCTGACAGGCGATCGCCTCCTGCTTGCGGTGGTGCAAACCATCAGGAACAACGTGCGTGCGATCGATATCGTCGCGCGCTTCGGCGGGGACGAGTTTGTCGTGCTGCTGGTCAGGAGCGAAGAAAAATCCGCTTCCCTGGTCGCCGGGAAGCTTCATCAGCAGCTTTTGAGCATAATGAAAACCAACCACTGGAATGTCACCTTGAGCATCGGCCTGGCAACCTACCACACGGCACCGGATACGCTTGCGGAAATCATAAAGGAAGCTGACGAATTGATGTACCAGGTCAAGCGCAGCGGTAAAAACGACATCCGCCATGCCGTGATCGAACCGGGAGCGCAGCCCTATGAGGTTTGAAAATTCACATTGCGGCACCCTGTTGTCCTGTTTCGTCGTGAGCATCCTTCTGGTGCTCCATGCTCCGGTTGATTC
Organism: Pseudomonadota bacterium; assembly: GCA_023435265.1. Classification (GTDB taxonomy): domain Bacteria; phylum Desulfobacterota; class Desulfobacteria; order Desulfobacterales; family Desulfosarcinaceae; genus UBA2230. Next base: position 5,663 of record JAEYRZ010000131.1, on the reverse strand, counting down.
CTGCTCTCAGAGCACTCCCGTTAAAATCGGCGTGCTTGCCAACCGAGGCGCCCAGCGGTGCCTGGAAAGCTGGTCGCCTACCGCCGATTATCTCACCCGCCAGATTCCAGACAGTCAATTCATCATCGTACCGCTGGACCATGAACAGATCCATCCGGCCGTCCAGAAAGGCGAGGTGGATTTCATCCTGTGCAATTCGGCATTGTATGTCGATTTGGAATATCGATACCAGGTCGATCGCATCGCCACGCTGAAAGAGAAACGCGTGCAGGGTGCCTACACGCAATTCGGCGGTGTCATTTTCTGCCGCAGCGATCGGAAAGACATCCGCAATCTGAGCGACCTCAACGGAAAATCCTTTGCCGCCGTTTCCGAATCCTCGATGGGGGGATGGCTGATGGCATGGCGGGAGCTCAGGGAAAACGGAATCGATCCTTTCAGCGACTTCAAGGAGCTTCGCTTCACGGGAACTCACGACAGCGTTGTCTTTGCGGTCCGCGACCGCAAGGTCGATGCCGGTACGGTAAGAACCTACATCTTCGAGGATCTCGCCGCCCGAGGCCGGATCGATCTGGCCGACTATTATATTTTTCCGCGCCTTCCGGGTACGGGCGGCCCCACTTCTTATTTCTGCACCACGCGCGAATACCCCAACTGGCCCATGGCGAAGGTCAGACATACTCCTGATCAAATGGCGGAAAAAGTGGTCCTGGCGCTGCTCCAAACGCAGCCGGATTCACCCGCGGCCAAAGCGGCAGGTTCCGCAGGATGGACCATCCCCCTCAATTATCAACCGGTTCACGAATGTCTCAAGCTCCTGAGAATCGGTCCGTACCAGGACCTGGATAAAATTTCCCTCGAGGATGTACTGAACAAATATGGCCCATTTTTTCTTTTCGCTCTTGTGGCCTTTTGCCTCCTGGCCGCCCTTTTCGTATTGGCCCTGGCGCTCAACCGCAGGATCAAGGCCTCGCACGCGCGACTGGAACAGGAGATGGCGCTGCACAAGCAAATGGATTGGGAACTCAAGCAGGCCAAAGAAACCGCCGAAACCGCCGCCCGGGCCAAGAGCGAGTTCCTGGCCAACATGAGCCATGAAATCCGAACACCGATGAACGGGGTGATCGCCGCCGCGGACCTGGCGCTCAGCGAAGAGGTGCCGCCCAAAATCGCTCACTACCTGAACATCATCCACAGCTCGGCCTACTCGCTGCTGAGCATTATCAACGACATTCTGGATTTTTCAAAGATAGAGGCAGGCAAATTCGAAATAAAAGAACGGATTTTCAGGTTGAACGAGGTCATCGACCGGGTCATGGAACTGTTCTTCAGCAAAGCTGCCGAAAAAGGCATCGAACTGCTGGTGGACATCGACATGAATATGCCCTCCGCCATTAAGGGCGATTCCCTGCGCCTGCAGCAGATCCTGACCAACCTGATCAGCAACGCCGTTAAATTCACCGATTCGGGCGGTGTGATTCTGCTGCATGCCGAGGAAGTGGCGGAACGGAACGGCGATGCGGCGCCGGATGAGTTGATTTTGTCTTTTTCCGTGAAAGATACGGGCACCGGCATCGCTCCGGAATACATCGATCAACTTTTCGAACCTTTCAGTCAGGCCGATACCTCCTCGACCCGCAAATACGAAGGCACCGGCCTGGGTTTGAGCATCTGCAAACAACTGGTCACCCTTATGGACGGCGAGATCGGTCTGACATCCGAGCTGGGCAAGGGAAGCACGTTCTTCTTTACGGTACGCATGCGCCGGGCGCCGACCCGACCCGCTCCCAAGCTGGCATTTCCCCCTGATATTCGGGGCATGCACGTACTGGTCGTCGATGACCTGGACGACAGCAGGGCCATCATGCGCAACATCCTGGAGTCTCTGGCCTGCAGGGTTGAAACACTCGATTCGGGAACGGCGGCGTTGCGCCGCCTGGAAGACAATTCGATCCGCAACGACCCGATCGAACTGATCATCATGGATTGGAAGATGCCCGGCATGGACGGCATCGAGGTCTCCAGAAAAATCCGCCGGGAGTTGAATCTGACGACGCCCATCATCATGACGACCGCTTTCGGCAAGGAAGAACAACGCATCGAAGCCGAAAAAACAGGGATCAACGGATTTCTGAGCAAACCCGTCTATCCATCGACACTGTTCGACGCCATCATGGATTGCTTCGGCAAAGAGGGATTGAAGACTGACGTCCGGCCGAAACGATTCACGACCATGGCCTCCATTTACCGAAAACACATGAAAAGGATGAAGGTTTTGATCGTCGAAGACAATCTCACCAATCAGCAGGTGGCTCAGGCCATTCTGGAAGGGGCCGGGGCCGTGGTCACCATAGCCAACAACGGTGAAGAGGCCGTTCAGGCTTTCGGCAGTTCATCCTTCGATGCCGTGCTGATGGACATCCAGATGCCGAAAATGAACGGCTATGAGGCCACGCGGTTGATCCGCCGGCTTCCGCAGGGCGCTTCGGTTCCCATTGTGGCCATGACGGCGCACGCCCTGAAAGGCGACGAGGAGAAGTGCCTGGAAGCCGGGATGGATGGATACGTTTCCAAGCCGATCAATCAGGATCGCTTGTTTCACACGCTCTGGCGCTTGCTGGGCATCGGCAAACAGGCGCCTGGATCATTGGCGCCGAAGTCGGATGACGCATTCGATGCGCCGGAATGCGGCTGGGAGGAAAGTCCCGTAGAAAAAGAAAGTGAAATGAGCCTCCCTGCTCAGCTCCCCGGCCTCGACATCGGCCGCACGCTCACCGAAATGGGCATCGACAGCCCCACCCTAACCCGCATCCTGGCTGGTTTTCTTGCCGACAATCGGGGTACCGCAAAAACGATGAGACAGGCATTTGAGCGCAATCAGCGGGAGGTCATGGGCGAACTCGCCCACCGCTTGAGGGGCAGCGCCGCCAACATCGGCGCGGCCGAATTGAGCAGCGCGGCGCAGGCGATAGAGGAAGACTGCCGCAGGGATATATCGCGGGACGACGGGTCGTCGGAATGCGAAGGCAAAATTGCGCGACTGGAGTCCGCCTTGGCCCGGGTCCTGGACTCGATTCGAGCGCTTCAAGACGCCGGGATGAATACAGCCGAACAGACACCCCCGACAACGTGCCTCTCGCTGGATGCGCTCCTGGGGCGGTTGGCCGATGCCGTCGATCAGGCCGATCCGGAAGAAATTTCGAAAATCATGCCGGGCATCCGACAGCAGGCGGACCAATGTAAAAAGATCAATGCGCTGGATCTTCAATTGCTGGAAGATCACATCCTGCGCTACGATTATGATCCGGCCAAAGAAACGATTTGCAGAATACGCAAAATCGCAAAGGAGGCCCCCCGTGAATTCGTCCCGGCCTCTGGTTTTGATTGTCGACGACAATCCGACCAACATCGACCTTCTGGTCAGCACGTTGAAAGATGAACACCGACTGGGCATCGCGAAAAACGGCCCCAAGGCGCTGGAATATGCTGAAAGGCACACACCGGACCTTGTGCTGCTCGACATTATGATGCCTCAGATGGATGGCTATGAGGTTTGCGCCCGCCTGAAAGCCAACCCTGCCACGGCACCCATCCCGGTCATCTTCATTACGGCCATGAGCGAAACCGTTAACAAGACAAAAGGTTTCGAGCTGGGTGCAGTGGACTACATCACCAAACCCTTTCACGCGGCGGAAGTCAAAGCGAGGATTCGAACGCACCTGTCGCTCAAGGAGATGAGACTGCAGCTGGAGTCCCAAAACGCGCTTCTGGAAAATAAAGTCGCGCAGAAAACCCTCGCCATGCGTGAAATGCTCAATGCCAGCATCCGCTGCATGGCCCTGATGGTCGAGATCCGGGATCCGTACACAGCCGGTCACCAGCAACGGGTTGCCCGGTTGTCTTGCGCCATCGCCGAAAAAATGGGTGTCGCCGCGAATGTGATCGACGGTCTGCGGATTGCGGGAACGCTGCACGACCTGGGGAAAATCCGCATCCCCGTTTCCATTCTCAGCCGGCCCGGCAGGCTCATGGATGCCGAGCTGGAGATGATCAAAATTCACCCCCGGGTCAGCTTCGACATCTTGGAAAACATTCCGTTCGCATGGCCGGTTGCCCGGATCGTGCTTCAACACCATGAGCGCCTGGACGGCTCCGGTTACCCGCAGGGTCTCAAGGGGAACGAAATTCTTCTGGAATCGCGGATTCTGGCGGTCGCCGACGTCATCGAAGCCACAAGTTCATTTCGCCCTTATCGGCCCGCCCGCGGGATCGAGGCCGCCCTGATGAAAATCGCGCAAAACAAAGGGGTCCGGTACGATGCCGATGCGGTCGAAGCCTGCCAGGAGCTGTTTTCCAGGGACGGGTTCAAATTCGATGATGAAAACCACGCCCCCCGATTGTTCGATTCCCTCAGTCACGCGTACTGAACCCATCCGGAGGCAGCTTTGCCGGGAGGGTCACATCCTTTTCAAAAGTTGTAGGGCCGCCGTCAGGGTCGGATCCCAGGTCGGGCCGAAAGGCGGCGCATAGGCCAGGTCCGTTTGGGCGTAACGCTCAACGGTCATCCGGTTGTGCAGCGCCACGGCCGGGCCGTTGATGCGGTGGGCCACGCCTTGGCTGCCGACCATCTGCACCCCCAAAAGGCGCCCCGATTTTCGATCGCCCACCATGTTCACCCAGATGGTGCTGTTGCCGGGCTGATCATGGCCCCGGGAGCGCGATTTAATCATCGCTTCCACCGGGTCGAATCCGGCCTGCGCGGCTTCGGCCGACGTCAAGCCGGTGCGCGCCACCTCGAAATCGAACACCCGGAATACGCCTGTTCCGGCCACCCCATCCAGCTCGACCTGCTTGCCGCAGATATTGTCCGCGACCGCCCATCCGGCCCGGTTGGCGCGCAACGCCAAAGGAATCCATGCTTTCTCCCCGGTGACGATGTGAACGGCATCGGCGCAGTCCCCGGCCGCGTAGATATCGGGGGCGGATGTCTTGAGGGTGCGGTCCACGGCGATCGACCGGCTGACGCTGAGTGCAAGCCCGGCATCCGCGGCGATTCCGCTGTTCGGCACGATGCCGATGCCCGCGATGACGAGATCGGCGGGAAGAACGGTATCGGTGCAGACCACCCGCGGGCCTTGCGTGCCGTGTTCGATGCGCTCGACGGCCCGGCCGGTATGAACCCCCACGTGGTTGGATTCGATCTCCGCCCGCACCGCCTCGGCCATCTCCGCTTTCAGCCAGGGAAGAAAACGAGGGCCGGGCTTGACCATATCGACCGCGATGCCCCGCCGCGTCAACGCTTCGCACATTTCAAGGGCGATATAACCCATTCCGATGATGACGGCTCTTTTGACCGGGCCTTCGTTCAGCAGACTCTTGATGCGCCGCCCGTCTTCGAGATTTTTGACGACCGCGACCTGCGGCAGATCGAAGCCGGGTACCTCCGGCTTCCTGGCCGCCGCGCCGGTCGCGATCAGCAGCCGGTCGTAGGGATAGACGAACGATCTCCCCTCCGCAGTCGTTCCCGAAACCGTCCGCTTTCCTGTATCGATGTGCGTTGCGCGGTGTCCGGTCCGCACGTCGATGCCGTTTTCACGGAACTTGCCGATATCGCGCACGACCAAGTCTTCGATCGCTTTTCCCGGCGCCGCCAGGTTGTAGGG